>JBAUMX010000154.1:0-6306 GCA_049578945.1 Candidatus Cybelea sp.
AGGTGGGGCTGGTCGATCTTCCCCACCTCGCCGCCGCGATCACGCCTTAGATCTTGATGTTGGCTGTTAGATAGAACTGAATCGGCGTCTTATACGACCCGTTCAGTGCCGAGATAATGGCCGGCCCCAGCTGTGGCTCGTAGGGGAACTTCCGGAACGATTGGATGATCGAGCCGGGTGAGCCCGGCGGATTGACAATTGCCCCCGGCGTCCCGTACGGTGCGACGGGGTAGACCGTACCTTGCACGTTGCTGTACGAGCAGATGTTGCCGTCGTTGAACGTCCAGGGCGTGCTGGTTCCACCCCAGCAGTAGTTCACGATGTTGGTAAGCTGCCCGACGATTTCAATCCGGGGGCTCACGTCGTAGGAGAGTTGCAAGTTCGCGATCAGCTCGTTCGGCTCGGTGAAGGCGCCGATCGGATCGAACACTCCTGTAAACGGGTTCGGAATGTTAACCACTCCGGGGCACGTCGAGGCATTGTAACGGTCACCGGTGATCGGCGGCCCACAAGCGCTGGCGGGGTCGATGCCGGCTTCGGTGATCGGGATGCCGTACTTGCCGCCGCCTTGGAACTGCAGCGACGGCGTGACGGCGAGCTTTTGATGCCGGTAGTTTACGAGCAGCGTCCCGACGTACGGCGAACCGAATCCCTGTGCCGCTAACCCGAGCGAGCCTGGGAATGTGTCGTACGTAGGGAAGTTCTGACCCGTATTCACCAACGCTTGCGGCGGTGCGTTCCAGTACGGATTGGCAATGTCTCCGCCGGGACATCCACCGCCCGGAAGCGGGGCAACGGGCATACCGCCACCTGTCGTCGTCGACCCGGTCGTGTAGCAGGCATTAGCCGGTCCGTTGGCACTCGTGCTGCCACCACACATAGTGTTCGGCGCACTCGGGTGCCTCGCGCAGTATTTCGTATACGCGTTGTACTGCGCGATTGAGTTGTTGATCGGGGCGAGCACCGTCGTTCCAGACGCACCCGCCGCAATCGGGCCGTAGTGAACGTAAGAGTTCGTGTACGCAAACGACAGCAAGCCCGAGATGCCATCACGCGAGAAGTCGCCTTTTTGCATCTGGAACTCTACACCTTCGCTGCGCTGACTGCCGACGTTCAAGCCCGATACGAAGCCGTTCTGCGGGATCAGGAAGAACTGCTGAATCTGATCTTGAGTCTGCCGCAAGAACGGCGTCAGCTTGAACGACCAGTCGGTATTCTTGAGCCGATGCTCCCAGGAAATGTCGTAGTTAATGGAGGTTGGCGGTGCGATCGGATAGCCCGGCGTGTTTCGGCCGAACTGCAGAAAGTGCGAGCCGATGTAATCCGCGAGGTCCTCTTGCCGCGTGTTGTACTGTTCGAACGCCGTGTTGGGCGCTTCCGTATAACGGCCGTAGGAGAAGCGGAAGACGTCGTTGGGGTTCGAGGTGTACGTTCCGGCGATGCGCGGTTGCCAGATATTGAAGGTAAACGCCTGCGACGGAATGTTCTCGACGTTGGCTGCATGCTGTCCCGCCGGGCACGCGGCGCCCGGGCTCGGATTGGGCATCGGTGCGCCCGTCGAATTGACGACGCAATTATCCAGATTGTACGCATTGAACCAGAACGCACGAGCCTGAGCCGACCCGCCCAGCGGAGGCACCGTCGTGTCCTGGCCGATGAAGCCGAAGCTGTCGAGCCGGAGGCCCGCGTTGATGAGCCACTTGTCGGTCGGCCGGTATTGGTCCGTCAGCGCCGCCCCATAGAAGTTCGGGACCGTTCCGCTATATGTTCCGTTGAGGCCGTTCTCCGAGACCATGTACGTGCAAGCACTACCGGCTGCCGGTCTACCGGGTATCGCGCATGAATTGCCAACCGCCGGCACGTTGTAACCAGGGCTCAATGGGATCGTGTTTTGGTTACAATTCACTATGGCTTTTCCGCTGGCGGCCGGGTTGAAGCAATAACCGCTGTACGGATCTGCCGCGTTCACGATGCTGGCGAAGTTCCCCTCACCACCGAGATTATAGAAACCGTTGTTGTCACGCACGATTCGCGCCGTCGTGTACGAACCCGACACGCTCAGCAGGTTTTGCTCGTTCAGTTGGTCCTGGAACTCGAGGCTAACGCCTCTCGTGTGGGTACTGAGCTCGTAATCGGGTGCGAGCGGGCAGAAGAAAAAGCAGAAGCTCGTGTTGTAGGGTCCGTTGAGGAACCAGTTGCTGTAGAACGTGAAGCCGTAGACACGCAGGTAGGCGCTCGACCCGAAGTTCTTCGTGTATTGGATCTTCGTGACCACCGTGTTGTTGTACGACTGATCGGGAGCATCCGGCGGAATCACGGATGGATTCGCCGGAGACCCGACGTTGACGCCGTTGGGGAACGAGTACGGACGAACGCAGCCGGCCAGCGAATTTAGCCCGCTGGAATTAAACGTCTTGCCGATGGACGACGAGCAGCCCCAGGTGAAGGCATTCGTGAACGTCACCGGTACCGACGTCCCAAACGGAACGGGAGCACCCAAGGTCGACAGCGTTTCGCCGTTAATCGCGTACATGCAGGCCGGTCCCGAAACGGCCGCAGAGCCGGTGCAAAACGACGAGGCCATGTCGTTCGCACCGTAATAGAACTGGTTTTTTAGAGCCTCGTTATTGTAGAGCACCTGAATGTCGTCGCGTCCCGCATCGTTACGGTGCGGGATTCCGATGTGGACGTTGACGACGGTGTTGCGGCCCCAGAGCGTCTGCAACCCGAGCGACGCATCGTTGTTCGGCCAGTTTACGGGTCCTAGCGGGAAGAACGTATTGCCGGTCGGACCGTAGAACAGCGACCAGCCTGGAGCAAAGGGCGTTCCGTAGGGACCGCTGACCATGCCGGACACGGGACCAAGCCAGCCATTGTACTCTGAGCCATTGTTCGAGTTGATGTATCTAAAGGCCTGATTGAGACCCGCAATCCCGATGTAGTACGAAAAGAGCCGATCGGGCGTCGAGCCGCCGATTTCGATTGCGGCTCGGTGGTAAAACGCAGGCGTGCCGATCCCGAGCGAACCCTCCGCATATCCGGGGAAGGTTCCGGTCTTGATGACCTGATTGACGAAGCCGGAGAGTCCTTGGCCTTCGGAGTTTGCCGGATTTGCGCCCGTATACACTTGGACTTCAGCGTTGCCAAGCGACGACGCCGAACTCGAGGCGAAGTTGTCGAACGACCGATTGACCGGAACTCCGTCGAACTCGTAGCCGACTTGGTCGTAGTCGCCGCCGCGTATGTTGACCGTTGCGTAGTAGCCGGTTTGGTTGGGGATGACGTAGGCTCCCGGCACCGTCGAGATGGCCGAATACGCCTGATTGATCAAACCGCCGCCGCCCAGCGCGGCAGTTGCCCGCTGGGTCGTAGCGTTGATCGAGTAGACGTCTGAGGTCGTGCCGGCCTTTACGAGCGACCCCGCGGACGCTGCGGTAACGTGGGCGATCGTGCGCAGTGTCTTGGGCATCCGCAGCGAAACGACTTGAACGGTATCGGCAAAAACGCTCTGCCCGGGGACGCTCGTGGATTGGAACCCGCTCTTCGACGAAGTAACGGTGTACGTGTCCGGTGAGAGCGTTAAGAACGTGAAATGTCCGGCCGCGTCGGTTGTGGTCGTCACGGATTGTGACGGACTCGTGGCCGTTACTTGTGCTCCCGCGATGGGAGCCGAGGTGTCGGCATCAACGACCGTGCCGGTGAGACCGCCCGTCACACTTGCCAGTGCCCATGTTTCCTGGCCAGCAAACAAGGCGAACAGCGCCAACGTGGTACCTAGATGCCGGAGAGATCTCCGAAACATACCGTACCTCCTCATCAATTTTCAAAATTTATCAAATTTTCAAAAGAGCGCAGCGTCGCGTTGCGTTGATCTAGGGGGCTGCTTCTTGGTTACTTACGACGTTCCTTGACGAGGTGTGACAATTTTTCGATGTGTTTGCGCGTGTCGAGCGGAATCGAGCGCGAGTCGGCGCTCGCGGCCGGCGCTCGCGCGCCGTCATGCACCGCCGCGATCGCCGCGATCGAGCGAGTTAGCGCGTCGATGCCGTACCCGCCCTCGAGAACATAGGCGACCGAGCCGTCGCAGTACTCCTCGGCTACGCGGCGTATCGCCGAAGCGATTGGCGCCGCCGCTTCAACACCGACGCCCAGATCTCCGACGCTGTCGCCGGCGACGTAATCGAAGCCGGCGCTGACGATCAGCAGGCTCGGCCGCACGGCCGCCGCGAGCATCGGCAGCAGCTCTTCCCAAACCGCCACGAAGGCTTCGGTGGAAATGCCGCTGCTTGGCAGCGGAACGTTAAGGATAACATCGTCACCGCGGCGATAGCTGCGCGTGCCCGTCCCTGGGTACGCGGGGTACGCGTGAGTCGAACAGTACGAAAGGCGCGAACCGGCGACCGTTTCGGTGCCATTGCCGTGATGATAATCGAAATCGGCGATCAGAACCCGGCCGCCGCCCGCGGCTTGGTACTCGCGCGCGGCGATTGCGACGTTGTTGAAGAGACAGAACCCCATGCCGCGATCCGGCTCAGCGTGGTGACCGGGCGGGCGAACGAGCGCAAAGACCGCGCGCCTCTCCGCCACGCTCGTTTCGACGGCAGCGATCGCGCCGCCGGCCGCGCGTCGAGCTACGCGATAGGACGTGGCGTCAACGACGGCATCGCCGGTGGAGAGATACCGTGCGTCGGTTAATCCCGCGGTTTCTCGCTCGACCAGCTCCAGGTAAGCGCGCGAGTGGACGCGTTCGATCGCGTCGTCGCTTGCGTCACGCGCCGGAAGAGTCTCTGCGAGAACACCCCCGGCGCGCAGGCGTGCGGCCACCATCTCGACGCGGTCGGGGCGCTCCGGATGAGCGACTCCGCGTAAGTGATCGGCGTAGCTCGGATCGGTAACGAACTTCAGCCGAAGTGCTTCAACATTAGGCGGAGTGCTTCGTCGAAGGACATGGGCCGGACGCCGCTTTGCGGACGTTCTGGTAGTCCTTCGAGTCCTTCTTCCATCCCGGCAGCGCCAAGAGCCGCTTGTAGGCGGTTGCAGCCTTCGCGCACTGATTCGAACCGGCGTATGACTTTGCAGCGATATAGAGCAGCGCCGGATTGTTGTCGAGGAAGCCCTTCGCGGCTTTGTCGAGCACGTCGAAGATCTGCGCCGCTTCCTTGTAGTTCTTCAACTCAAAGTCGGCACCGGCGACGCAGCTCAAGGTCAGCGGCGAGCGCTGGATCTCGAAGCTCTTGCCGCAGGCGTCGCGGGCGCCCGAGTAGTCGTGAACGCGCGAGTACGCCTGACCGAGCAGAGCGTAGCCCTGAGCATCGGGCTGGACCTGCGTATAGTGCCGTAGATAGCTGATACTGTCATTTAATCGGCCGTTCTGAATCGCGGTCTGCCCGAGACCCAGTAACGCGGCCGAGTTATTCGGATCGAGCGCCAAAGCCGCTTGCCATTGCGCGGTCGCCTTATCGAACTGCCGTTGGCTGCCGTAGTAGTTTCCGAGTGCGACGAATCCGGCCGTAACCTTTGGAAACTGCGTTGTCGCCTGCTGGAGAACCGCAACGCCCTGCGCGTCCTTCTTCTCTGCCAGGAAGTAGCCGGCCTTACGGACCATGATCGCGACCTTTTCGTCGTCGGTCGGAGCGGCGACGATCGCATCGTCGAAGGCCTCGGTGGCGCGCGCGTCGTCGTGCTGACGCGCGTACAGATCGGCTCTAAAGACCAGCGCCTGAATGTTGCGAGGGTCGATCGCGAGCACTCGGCTCACCGTCTGCAGCGCCATCGGAACGTTATCCTGTTGCGCGTAGGTCGTCGCGATCTGGAATAGCGGGCCCGTGTCCTTCGGGTTCAGCGCGAAGGCTGCTTCGAACTGGGCGCGAGCGTCGTCGTAGTGCTGCTCGGAGGCGTAAACGCTCCCCAGCGTCTCGAGCGCGCCGGGCTCGTTCTTGTTGAAGGTCACCGCTCGCCGAGCGATGCGCTCCGCATCGTTGAAGCGGTTCGTGCGGATGTAGACGTCGGCAAGTTGCGCGAGGACGCCGAGATTGGTCGGATCGAGATTCGACGCTTGCTCCAAATCGGCGGTTGCCCCATTGAGATTGCCGAGTTGCTCGTACGCGAAGCCGTCGTAATAATAGACCTGGGCTGACTTATCGCCCATTTGCAGCAAATGCTGGGTGTACTGCAGGGCGATGTCCGGGCGGTTCACCTGCAAGTACTCCGCAGCAAGTTGCGCCATCGCAATCTGATCGGTTGGATTCGCCTTCAATTTTGCGACCAAGCGCGGAATCGCGACGCTAGGCGGCTCGGGACTCGCCG
>JBAUMX010000155.1:0-25790 GCA_049578945.1 Candidatus Cybelea sp.
CCGCTACCGCCGCTGCTGCTGCTGCCGCTGCCTCCCTGCCCGCCGCCGCCACCGGCCACGATGACGCGATCTGCGGGCACATTTCCGCCTTGTCGAACATCCGAAGCGCCGCCGCCCCCGTCGCCGCCGAAGCCGGCGCGGCCGTAAGAGTGTCCGCCCGCACCGCCGCCATTGAATCCGCCGCCCGGCGACGTGCCCGTGCCGCCAACGTAGATTGCCAGCGTCTCCGATTGCGTAACCGGAATCACCGCACTCACGCGCCCGCCGCGCGCGATGACCTCTCCTACGCCGCTCGCTCCGACGGCGATCACCTGAATGCGCGTTACGCCGCTCGGGACTTTGAATGTTTGCTTCTTGCCCGTATAGCGGAACGTCACGTGATGTGTGAAGGCGAACGGCTTGGCGCCACTCGGCGAAGTCGCGGCCGGAAGCTGCGATCCGCGGCAGCCTGCGAACAATGCAGCGGCGCCGACGACGCTAAGCGTGTTGCCGATAGTCAAAATCCTCATTGCATTGCTCCCCGTGCTGCAAGAGCGCTGCAGCACCTTGCTTCGTTCGCCCCGACCTGCCCAGCTCCCAGCCGAGCTGCCGGCGTGGGTCGTCCACGAACTGGCGACCCTCGCGGATCGCCGCGCCACGCGCGCGATTCGCCGATGCTTAAACGCGCGTAACCAGCGAGGGTGTTCATGGCGATGCCTCCGAAGTGGCAGCGGGGAGCGCTGTTGGCGCTAGCCGTTCGGGGGACCTCTGCTTATGAAGATCGCGGTGTTTGTCGCCGTTTTCCTTTCCGCGCCGCTAGCAGCAATGGCTCAGCAGGGCGTGACCGGCGCGCCGCGGCCGGCCTCGTTCGTCCATCATGCGGTTTCTGCCAACGCTGCCGCCCAGGCGGCATTTGACCAGGGGCTCTTGGACTATTACGCCTACAACCCCGAAGCGGCGGAACACGAATTCTATGCCGCCGCAGACCTCGATCCGAGGCTGCCGATGGCGTGGTGGGGCATTGCGCTAAGCAACGCACCGAATCTCAACGTACCGCCGACTGGCGATCGCAACGATCAGGCTCGCTATGCGATCGAGCGCGCTAACGCGCTGGAGGCAAGTGCCTCTGCGGAAGACCGTCTCTTCATCGACGCAGCGGCAGCGCGATTTGATGACAAAACGAAAACGCCGCCGACAGCGTTGCTGGTCAACTATCGCGATGCGTTGCGGCGCATCGCGGATGCGTATCCGAACGATCCCGATGCGGCGGCACTCTACGCCGAAGCCGCGCTATACGTCGCTGTCGGTGACCTCAGCGAAAATCGCGAAAGCTGGACACCGGTGCGGCGGGCTGCCTACGTGCAGACCATCGCCGAATTGCTTCCGTACTTTCGCTCGGGCCTCGTGAAGTTTCCAAAGCACGTTGGTCTGCTACATTTCTACATTCATGCGTCGCAGCTCGCAAATCAGTCGGACAAGGCAGTCGCGGCTGCGACGCAGCTCGCCGCGTTTACGCTCCCGCCCGAAGAGTCACATCTCACGCACATGCCCGGCCACACGTTCTTTGACGTCGGGATGTATCAACAGGCCCTTGACGTTGGCCAACGCTCCGTCGCGATGGATTATGCTGCGATCGATTGCTGCCATCCCGGATTTTATAGCGCACCTCGCTATTATCACGGGCACAACGTGTCGTTCTTGCTATACGCAATGATCCAAACGGGACACATCAGGGACGCAGTCGCCGTGGCACGGCGCGCCGATATCCCGCCGCTCGTTGCCCGCGCACTCGTCGCCGATGGGCAGTGGAAAGCGGTACTCGATGTGCCCTCCACCAAGGGTAAGGATCCGACAGTATCGTTCGCGCGCGCCCTCGCATTTGCAAAGCTCGGCGACGTAGGGGAGGCACAAGAGGCGCTCGCTGAGCTCCCGAGCGCGTCCGCCGCTTTCCCGGCCAGGGTTGCAATCGAAACCGCAATGCGGCTCATGGTGCAAGCGCAGATCGCGCTTGACGAAAAGGACGAGGCCAAGGCATTACAGTTATTGAGCAGCGCATCGAGCGAAGCGACCCGCGGTGACTTGCTCGCCGGCGGCGTGGAAATGCCGTCCGTCTATTACTACTCGCCCCACATGGCGCTGGCCGAACTGGCAATCAAAATGGGCAATACGAACGTGGCGCGGTCCGCCCTCGAAGCCGAGCTGTCGGCAAGCCCACACTCGAGCACCGCGACGCAGGCGCTGGCGGGACTCGACGCAACGAAATAGCTTAAACGGCAATCACGTAGCGCATTTATCTGCACGGGATCGGAGCGCGAACAGAGGACACAGCCGCACGCATCGACGCACTGCTCGGAAACGCGGTCAACCGTATGCAGCCCTCACACCGCAAACCTGAACGCTGCGCCGTCGCGGACGACGTGGCCGGCGGTAGGGGCGGCGAAGTGACTGCCGATGACGAGGATCGTCTGGTCGGCCCATTTGGCGAAGAGGCGCGAGCGGGTGAGCGCGGCGGCGTCTGGGTCGTTGTCGCCGAGCGACCAGTCGGGGTGCGCCAGCTGGCAGGGATGGTGGGCCATGTCGCCGGTGATGACCGCTCGCTCGCCCTCGGACTCGATCATTACGCAGACGTGGCCCGGTGTGTGGCCGGTGGAAGGCGTGAGCCGGATCTCCGGCGAGATCACGTGGTCCAGCTCCACCAACTGAACGAGGCCGGCATCGACGATTGGCTTGACGCTATCACCGAGCATCGCCTTCTGCTCCTTGTCATCGTGGGCGCTCCAGAAGTCGTACTCGCGCCGAGCGATGAGGTAGCGCGCCTTCGCGAAGGTCGGCACCCACTTGTCGTTCTCGAGCATCGTGTTCCAGCCGACGTGGTCGACGTGCAGCTGGGTGCACACTACGGCGTCGACTCCGTCGCGCGACCAGCCGGCCTCGCCAAAGTGCTGGAGGAACGGAGTCGCCAACGGCTGGCCGCCGGTGATCTCGCGCGGCCGGTCGTTACCGACGCAGGTATCAACGACGAGCTTCAGCCCCGGCGCCTCGACCAGCAGCGCGTGGACGCTGAGCTTTAGGATGGTGTCGTCCTCGCTGACGAAGTGCGGATAGAGCCACGCCAACTTGCGCAGCTCCGCAGCCGTGGCCCGCGGCATGACCTTGGCCGGCACCGGCAAATCCATCTCGACGATGCGGGTGATCTTCACCCGGCCCACTTGCCAGCTCAACATTGCGCTCACGCCTCCTCGCTCAAGGTTCGACCCGATGGTGCGAGCGTCGATCTGAACGACGGGCTCAAAAGCCCATTGTGACAGCGACGCTCAGACACCGCGTAGGGGATAGTTCTTTGAGCTATCCCCTACCTCTCATAATATGAGGGTGTCAGAGACGGATAAGCGCCGCGTTCTCGTCCTTCGTCCTTCGACTGCGCTCGCTGCGCTCAGATGACACGATGGCGCGCCTTCGCTCAGGCCTTCGGCCTTCGACTGTCCCATTTCGTCCTTCGACTTCGGCGCTTCGCGCCTTCGCTCAGGATGACAAAGACGGATAAGCACCGTGGTCTCGTGTGTCGTCCTTCGACACCGGGCGAGGTGGCGTTGGGTCAGAGGCGCCAGTCGATGCCTTTTGCGTCGGCGGTTTCGATCGCGATCTCGTAACCGGCGTCGGCATGGCGGACGACGCCAAGTCCAGGGTCGGTCGTCAGCACGCAGCCAAGGCGATCGCGCGCATCGTCACTCCCGTCGGCGACCACGACCATACCCGCATGCAGGCTATATCCGATTCCGACGCCGCCGCCATGATGGAAGCTTACCCAGTGGGCCCCGGCCGCCGTGTTGAGCAGCGCGTTGAGAATCGGCCAGTCGGCAATCGCGTCGCTGCCGTCACGCATCGCCTCGGTCTCGCGATATGGTGATGCGACGCTACCGGTATCGAGATGGTCCCGGCCGATGACGATCGGCGCTTTGACCGCTCCGGTGCGGACCAACTCGTTGAAGGCGAGGCCGGCTTTGGCGCGATCGCCGTAGCCGAGCCAGCAAATGCGCGCCGGCAATCCCTGGAACGCGATGCGTTCGCGAGCAAGGCGAATCCAGCGCGCCAGTGAGGCGTCGCCGGGAAAGAGCTCGAGCAACTTTTGATCGCAGCGGTCGATGTCGCCCTCGTCGCCCGAGAGCGCGGCAAAACGGAACGGACCGGAGCCGCGGCAGAAAAGCGGCCGAATGAACGCCGGCACAAAGCCCGGAAACGCAAAAGCGCGCGCGAAACCGGCCCGCTCCGCCTGCGCGCGAATGTTGTTGCCATAGTCGAAGACGATCGCGCCCGCATCCAGATAGCGGACCATCGCCGCGACGTGCCGGCCGCAGCTTTCCAGCGAACGGCGTTCGTATTCGTTAGGATCGCGCTTCCGAAGCTCGGCCGCTGCTTCGAGCGAGAGACCGGCCGGGATGTAGCCGTTGAGCAAATCGTGCGCCGAAGTCTGGTCGGTGACCGCGTCGGGACGAAAACCGAGCTCGTAAAGCGCCGGAAACTCCTGCGCCGCATTTCCTTCGTAGCCAATCGAAACGGCTTGGGCGGCGCGACGCGCGCGATCGACCTCGCGCAGCGCGTCATCCCGCGAATCGGCGACAAGATCGAGGTAGCGCAGCTCCCGTCGCCGCTCCAAACGAGCGCGATCGACGTCGACGACCAGGCAGATTCCGCCGTTCATGGCAATCGCAAGCGGCTGCGCGCCGCCCATCCCGCCGACGCCCGCAGTCAAGGTAACTCGCCCCTCGAGGGATCCGCCAAAGTGCCGGCGCGCCAGCTCGGCAAAGGTCTCGTATGTCCCTTGAACGATCCCTTGCGTGCCGATGTAGATCCACGAGCCGGCCGTCATCTGACCGTACATCGTCAAACCCTGCGCTTCGAGCTCGCGAAAGGCGGCCCAATCGGCCCATTTCGGCACCAAGTTCGCGTTGGCGATGAGGACGCGCGGGGCTCGCGCGTGGGTCTTGAAGACCGCAATCGGTTTGCCGCTCTGTACGACCAAGCTTTCGTCGCCCTTTAAACGCCGCAGCGTTCGAACGATCGCATCGAAGGCTTCCCACGAACGCGCGGCGCGGCCGTTTCCGCCGTAAACGACGAGGTCGTCGGGACGCTCCGCCACTGCTGGGTCGAGGTTGTTCATTAACATGCGCAACGCCGCTTCTTGCGGCCAACCCAAGCAGGAGATCTCTTCGCCGCGCGGCGCGCGGACGGTGCGCGGTCCGGCAAGCACGTTCATGCGTGTCGCTCTTCGTTCTTCAACATATATTATCCTCAAACGGCGGAATGACACCATAACTTGCGTCGAGAATCCGTACGAATGCTGCACTCGGTGAAGTGGTCAATCCTTCCTTTTGCGCTTGCGGCCGCGTTTAGCGCCGGAGCGATTTGCACGCGCGCCGGAACGACCGGCTCGATGACCGGCCAAGTTGCCACCACCTCGAAGGTGCCGATTGCCGGAGCGCGGGTCGTCGCGGTGAGTGCCTCGCAAAGCGCGACGGTGATCACCGACGCCGCCGGGCGGTTCGCACTGCTCTCGCTCGCGCCCGACACTTACACGATAACGGTTTCAAAGGACGGCTTTGAGACGTCGTCGCTGACCGGTGTGTCGATCTTCGCCGATCAGCTGCAGACGATTCGCGTCACGCTCGCTCCGTCGCTGCGGACGATCGCACACGTCACGGCCCGCTCGTCGATGGATCTCGTGAAATCCGGCACGACGAGCGATGTTTATTCGGTCAACTCGACGGTTGCGCAGGCCGCAGCAGGCCTTGGTGGGGGTGGCAATCTCAACAACGCCTATTCGGCGATCGCCTCGGTCCCGGGCGCTTACGTCCCGGCGAATCAGCAGGGCTGGAATCAGGTGGTTTATATCCGCGGCGGCAATTTCGACCAGGTCGGTTACGAGTTCGACGGCGTACCGGTCAATCGCTCGTTTGACAACTATCCGGGCAGCACGGCTGGATCGCTCGGTCAGCAAGAGCTGCAAGTCTACGCCGGGGGCGGCACCGCCGGCGAGAGTGCCAGCGGGCTTGCGGGGTTCATCAATCAAGTCATCAAGACCGGAACGTTCCCCGGCTATGCAACGGTCAACGGCGGCATCGGATCGACGACGTTCTATCACAATCTGCAGGTAGAAGTCGGCGGCGCGACGCCGGATCGGATGTTCTCGTATTACGTCGGCATCGGCGGGTACAATCAGGATTTCCGTTATCTCGACCAGTTCAACGGCTCGAACCTCGGGAACGTCTGGGGTTATCCGGCGATCGCATTCAATACCACGAATCAATTTTTCGGCGGCGTCTACCCGACCTGCGCGTACAGTTTCCCCAACGATCCGAACTTCTACAATGGGCCGAATCCGTCGCCGGTCTACAATCCATTCGGCTACAACCACGTCCCCGGCCCGATGCAGCTTCCAGCCAACACGCTCAATAGAAATGGTCTGGGCAACAACCCCGGTTGCTATCAGACGATCACCCCGGCCTATAACGCGTTCGGCGTATCAAACCTTGCCGACCGCGAGAGCGTGGTAAACTTGCACATCGGCGTTCCTCACCGGCACGACGCCGGGCGCGACGATATTCAAGTGCTCTTCAACGTTGTGGCCCTCCAGACGGGCTTCTATAGCTCGCTCAACGACCTCGGCCCCAACGTGATCACCCAGCTCAGCCAGGTGGTTTATGGCCAGAACGTGCCTTTGGTTTGGCCCGATTTCGTGACCTGGCCGGGCGGAACGCGATTCGGGCAGAGCGCTTCGAAGATAGCGCCGATTCCCTATTTCGCCCCGGGTTCGCCGGGAGGGCGTTGCGCGAACCTCAACCCGTACGGCGGAGACCTCGGCATCGTCGGCGAGTGCGCGGCGGGAACCTTTTCCACCGTCGGGCCCGACAATCGCGACTCCTACTGGAACAACGCTTCAATCTTCAAGCTTCAGTACCAGCACAACATCGGGACGAACGCGTACTTTAGGATTTACGGATATACGTTCTATTCGGACTGGCTTCAGACTAGCGCTCTGAGTTACGGCACACCGTTCTTTGGTTTCGGGGCCCTGAGCTACGACTACGAGCTCGAATCGCACACGCGCGGCCTAGCGGCCACGTTCGCAGACCAAGTCAGCTCCCAGCATCTGCTGACCCTAGATGCAAATTATGTTACAGCGTCAACAAACCGTTACAACAATACAAACTTCAACAACTTTCCCGGCGAGAGCGCGACCAACTTGACGAACGGTAAGGAATGCTTCGCGAATTTTACGGGAAGCGTTTATCCGGGTGGGCAGGTATACCAAGCCGGACAGCCGGCTCCGTGCAACAGCAACTTGGGTTCCGGCGCTTACAGCCAACTCACGAGCGGCACGTTTATCGATCCGGAAGATGCCGCCTTCTGCCAGAACTACGGATATCAATGTCTGTCGAAGCCGCCGCCCGGAGCCTCTTGGCAGGTCACGTACACGGGTAACTCGGGCTTCCTCAACACGGTCGAGCCGAACTTTACCGCGGTTGCTCTTCAAGATCAATGGAATCCCAGCGACAGGCTCAACGTCCAGCTCGGCCTGCGCAATGAATCCTACGAATACAACCTTGCGAATACAACAAACAACGGACAGAACTTCTGGTTCTTAGCCGGCCAGCGCGAGTTCTGCTATAATCCGGACACGCTTGCGCCGTATTTCATTCCAACCCCGCCCGCCAGCGGCGAACCCCCGTTACCGTTCATCGGCTTCAACTGTCCAATCGACAAGTCGATTCCCGCACATCCGGTGCAGACTGTCCATCCCGACGGCAAAGACGGGCATCTGCTCCTCAGCAACAATTACGCCCCCAGCCTGACCGATTACGCGTTCACGCCGCAAGTCGGCGCGACGTACACGCTCAATCCCGATACGGTGCTGCGTCTCTCGGCCGGTCGCTACGCACAAGAGCCCGAAACGTATCAAGTGCAGTACAACGCCAAGGATAACAATCTCGCCTACGATCTATTCCAGGCGTTTTGGCAATACGGCTACACGACGCCCCGCCACAATCCGCTCGTCCAGTACTCGGACAATTACGATTTCTCGTACGAGCGCCGCTTCAAAGGCACCGATATGTCGATCAAGGTGACTCCGTATTATCGGTATGCGACCAACCAGGTTTACAGCATCGGCCTGCCGTTCGGCCTGGCCGGCGGCCTCAATTCGGGCATCGAACGCGTCGCCGGCCTCGAGACCGAGTTCACCAAGGGCGACTTCAACAAGAACGGTCTCTCATTCGTGATCTCGTACACGTATACGAACGCCGCCGAGCGCTGGGCCAACTTTCCGGGCACCTCAATCAACCCGATCGATCCTTACAACCAAGACATCGCGAACTTCAACGGTCTCACGAAGGCCGGCGGCGGCTCGCAATGCTACGAGAATAACAGCCTCGGAAACGTCCTTCCCGATCCGAAGTGCGTTCACACCCCGCACTATAATCCGCCGATTTGGAACCCGTACTACGCGATGGCGGCGCAGCCGCTTCTCGATCGCAACGGCTGGTATCCCGTTGGCCTCGACTTCTCCTATCTTTCGCCGAACGTTGCCACCGTTATCTTGAACTACAAGCACAATCGATTCTGGGTCACGCCGGCGCTGCAGTTCAACGAAGGCTCGACGTACGGGAACCCGGCCGATGTCTACGGTAACGATCCGCGCGTCTGCACGAATAACTCGGCGGGCTTCGTCAACTCGCCGATTCACACGAAGAATCCGCTGCAGGCCGACTATACGACCTGCTTCTCGGCAGCAACTCAGAGCGGAAGCTCGCCGGGTTCGTTGTTCATTCCCAATCCCGAAACGGGCTCGTTCGATAACTTCGGCGCCTTTCGCGAGCCGAGTCAACTCAACCTCAGCCTACAACTGGGTTATCAGCTCTCGCCGCGCGTGAAAGTAAACGCGCTGCTCGCTAACCTCGTCAACGCCTGCTTCGGCGGCTCGTCGGAACCGTGGACCAAGCAGTTTCCGCCGAATAGCTTCACCTGCGGATATCAGGCGAACTATTACTACGTCTCAAACTTTTATAACGGCGTTTCGCCAAACGACCGTGGGGCCAACGGCGTGGCGCTCAATCCGGCCTTCAAACAACCGTTCATACCTGCCTATGCCGACACGAACGCCTTCGTACTGCCGAATCCGTTCAACGCGTACCTCCAGTTCAGCGTCACGCTGTGAGCTGAAGGCCGATCGCCGATTCGGCCGCCGCGACGATCCGCTGCGTGCGGATCAGCTCGCGCGCGGCCGCGATGTCGGGCGCCGGCGGGCGATCGCCCGTCCACGGCGCGATTGAGTCGCGCGCGGCATCGTAAGCGGCTTGAGTTCCGCGGCCTGATTCTAGCGGGCGGCGCAGCTCGGTGGCAGCAAGCGCGGCGAGCAGCTCGCAGGCCAGCGCGCCTTCGACATTGTCGAGCACGCGCGGCAGATTGTTCGCCGAGGTCATGCCCATGCTGACGTGATCCTCTTGGCCGGCCGAGGTGGGAATCGAATCGACGCTCGACGGCCAGGCCAAACCTTTGTTGTCGTTGACGAGCGCCGCCGCGGTATACTGCACGATCATCAGACCGGACTCCAACCCCAAACGGCGCGCGAGGAAGAGCGGCAAGCCGCGATCCTCGGCGTTGAGCAAAAGGTAGAGCCGGCGCTCCGCGATCGAGGCGAGCTCCGAGACGGCGATCTTGAGAAAATCGATCGCCAGCGCGATCGGCTCGCCGTGAAAGTTTCCGCCGGAGATGAACTCACCATCCTCGGGAAAGACGAGCGGGTTGTCGGTGACCGAGTTTGCCTCGATCTCGGTCACCCGCCGCACGTGCCAGATCGAATCGCGGACGGCGCCGTGCACGACCGGAATGCAGCGAAACGAGTACGGATCTTGGACGCGATCGCAGTCCGCGTGCGAGTGCACGATCTGCGAACCTTCAAGCAGCGCGCGCAGATTCGCGGCGACGCGCTCTTGGCCCGGATGCGGACGCAGGTCGTTGAGACGGCGATCGAAGACCCGTTCCGTCCCGAGATAGGCCTCCAGCGACATCGCACCAATAACGTCGGCAGCGGCCGCGAGGCGCAGCGCGCGCAGCACGCCGAGCGCCGCGATACCCGTCATGACCTGCGTGCCGTTGATGAGCGCGAGTCCTTCCTTTGCTCCCAGCGAGATCGGCTGGAGACCGGCGCGCTCGAGTGCGACGGCGCTGGGAAGACGCTCGCCGCGATAGAACGCCTCGCCTTCGCCGATCAGCGTGAGCGTCATGTGGGCGAGCGGTGCCAGATCGCCGCTCGCTCCGACCGAACCCTGACACGGTACGACCGGCGTGACGCCGCGCTCGAGCATCGCGACAAGGAGATCGAGCGTCTGTGGTCTCACCCCCGAGTGCCCGGCCGAGAGAGAGTTCGCGCGCAGGACGCCGGCGGCGCGTACGAGCGGAATGCCAAGCGGCTCGCCGGTGCCGGCAGCGTGGCTACGCACCAGGTTGAGCTGCAGCGCAACGGCGTCAGCCGGGTCGACGGAGATGCTCGCCAGCCGCCCGAAGCCGGTCGTTACGCCGTAGATTGCTTCGCCGCTCGCGAACCGGCGATCGACGAACTCGCGAGCCCGCGTCACGCGCTCCCGCGCGATCGGTGAGACCGCGACCGGCGCGCCGCCCGCAACCGCTTCGATTGCTTCGAGCGAGAGATGACTCCCGTCGAGCTCGATCGGTTTCAAAACTTCGACCAGTCGGGGTGCACCGGCTTTGCGAAGGGCGGTCCGTTCTGAATCACGATCGTCTGATGGTCGCGGAACACGATCGCACGCGGGTTACTGCCATGCCAGGGGTTGCCGTCAAGCCAAATCGAGAGATGCCGGCCATGCGGCGCGCCGACGCTCGCGGCCTTGGTCCAACTCAGTTCGGGACCCCAGATATCGAAGAACTCTCCAAGGTCGAACGTGCGCTTCACCGGTGACTCGATGTGGATAAAGCCATCCGCGCTGTGCGTGTGCACCCAATAGAGACAATCGCTTCCCTGCGGAATGCCGATCGCCGCGGGAATCTGCACGGCCTTGCCCCGGTCGAAGAGTTGCAGGCTGATGTGAACGTGCTCGACCGCGCCCTCCGCCCGATCGCAGCGTATGCCGTCGATCGGCAACGTGCCGAAAAAGCTCTGTGCCACGAGCAGCACGGTTAACAAGTGCATGGCGTCAATGCTTCGCTGCAATCTGCGCAGCTACCCGTCGTTAACTAGAGGATGCCGCCGTATGTGCATAACGAAAAATAATTGTGGACAGCGTGTGAATTGCTCAAGCGAACGCTTGTCGACGCATCGCGGCGCGTGGTACGATGCACGAGCTTCGAAACTTCGAAGTGCGACGAACGTATCGTTCGCGGCCAACGCAAGCGGAAACGTTGCGATGAGTGACGCTCCGTGGCAGCGGCCAAACCGCCAGATCGGCGTCAGTGGGGTCTCCGCAAGGAAACCAAACAGGCGAGGTAGGTGAGTGAATACGTCGGGACCCGTTGTGGCTACGCCTCGACGGGTTTCGTTATTCCCAGCGGAGGTAGGAAGACCCGACGCCCGGGAACAGACCCCTACGTATAATGAAGCGCAGGAGAGGCGGCCGGTTCTGGGGTGCGGTAGCCTGCGCGCTGCTTCTCCTTGTTGCGGTGGCAATCTGGCAGTGGGAAACACTAGCCCGCTGGGCGATCGTCACAACGGTCGAGCGGATGGCCGACGTGCGCCTAACGTTGGGCCCGATGACGCTGCGAACCGATCGAGCGGTCTTCGAAAACGTCCGCGTAACGTCGCTGCTCGACGAGCCGATCGCGACGATCGCGCGGCTCTCGATCGCCTACAATCTGCGCGATCTGCTTCCCAGCGGGAAGCGGCGTTTTGGCCTGACAGGCATCGAAGCCGCGACGCCGCATCTGACGATCATCCGGCGTCCCGACGGGAGCTACAACATTCCCGTGCCGCAAGTCACGGCAGCCCAAGCCAAGAACCAACAGCCGTGGATTCTTAGCGCGCACGTGACCGACGGCTCGATCGAAGTCGTCGACCGAAGCCACGAGGCGGACGCCGAACACCGCTATCTTTACGTCGAGCAGCTCGAAGCCTGGGCCGATATCTCGACGGCGGCCCGCTCGCAATACGGGGTCGCGCTGCAGTACGGTGAACGACGGGATCTTCTCTTTGCCGTTCGCGGCCGAGGCGATATCGATCCGAAACAGGGAACGATTAGCCACCGCTGGACCGCCGCGCAGCTCCCGATTGCCGGCGCGGTGAACTTCGCGATCAACTCGCGGGCGCTTCGACTGCGCTCAGGGATGCTGCGCGACCTCGATGCGCGCTACGTCGCGCTCGCGGACGTCAACGGCGCCTTACAGCCGCACTTGGGCGCCAGCGCCGTTCTCACCGACGGGCGGATCGCGATCGGTGGTTTGGCCAAACCGGTCGCCGGCGTACGGGGACGCGTTGACGCCTACGACGGCGGATTGCTGGCGCGGCGCCTGGATGCAAGTCTGGCGGGCGTGCCGGTCGCGGTCAGCGGCGGTCTTTACGATTTGCGAAATCCGCGCTTACGGATCGCGGTGCGCGGAAACGGCGAGCTCGCGCAGCTGCGCACGGGCTTCGCGCAAGCCGAGCATCTTCCGGTGCGAGGCTCGCTGACCTTCTCACTGCTGGTCGAGGGAGCGGCGACGAAGCCGCTCGTCTGGATCGATCTGCGCTCGCCCAGAATCGGATACGCCTCCACGGCGCTCGATCGCGTCAACGGTCTGGTAGCATTCGACGGGCACGAGGCGAGCGTGCTTGACTTTGGTGGATCGTACGGCCGCATCGGCGTATCCGCTCGAGGACGCGTAGCGCTAGAGAAAGAGCCGGGAGCGATCGATGCGATCGCCGCCGTGCGCGCTCCGGCGGATGCCGTTCCTTACGCGGCCTCGCTGTTGCCCGGGATGCCGTTGAGCGGCTTCGCCCTTGCCACGGCTGACGATCCCAAAGCAATCGCCACGCGCGGAGTGCTGTACGGGACCGGCGCGAGCCAAGAGTTAGATGCGATCTTCAACGTCAACAGCCGCGGGATGGGGTCGATCGGTCCGCTCAACGTGCGGAGCGATCGCGGTTCGGTCTATGCCCGCATCGCGCTCGACCGTCCGCGCGGCTCGAGCCTCGGTCTCTTCCAGGCACGCAACTTCGCAATTGCGCCGGCGCGAGCATCGCTAAACGCGACGCTCTTCGGTGGCGATGCGAATCCCGGAATCACTCTCGGCGGAAACGCCAATCTGGCCAGCCCATGGGGCGATGCGCGGGCACGCGCTTACGTCGCGCTCGAGAACGGCAGGCTCGACGGTGGCATCTCCGGCGACGCCGGTGGTGCGGCCAGCTTCGGCGCAACGCTAGCCGGCACACCGCAATCGCCGCAGCTGGGAGCGGCTTTCGTTGCCGCCGGGACGCGCTATCGTAATTTCGAGATCAATGGCAACGGGCGAGCCGGTTTCGCCGGCGGAACGCTTCGCGTTGACGACGCTGTGGCAGCCTTCGGACCACTCTTTCTTGCCGTTGCCGGAACGGTCACGAACCTGTTGCCGCAGGGAGGCTTTGCGCCGCGCTACGACCTCGCTGCGCAGCTCCATTCCTCCGACATCAGCGCGCTGCTGGCGACCCTCCAGCCGAAAACCGCCGATCTGGTTCAAGGCAGTATTGACGCCGACGTTCGCGTGCGCGGTCACGGGACGGCCCTTGCGCCTACTTTCGCGGGCACGATAAGTGCACCCGAAGGCTCGATCAACGGCCTCGCGATTCGGAATCTGCGCGGTTCGGTGCAAGGCGATACGCGTTCGATCGCACTGGCCGGCGGCCACGTCCTCGTGGGTTCGACCGCGCTCGGCCTTCACGGGTTCGCGAGCTTGGCACAGATACGTGGCGCCGTCAGCGCGCCGCAGGCCGATCTATCCGATTTCGACGACTTCTTCGATAGCGGCGACACGCTCGGCGGAACGGGATACTTGGCAGCCGCCGCGGCACTCAACGGAACGCACGTCGTCTCGACGGCGGGCATCGCGAGCCTCTCCGGGGCGCGTTTCCGACGGCTCGCATTCGGCAATCTCGCGGCTCGCTGGGCAATGCACCAGCAGGCGGTTGTGAGCGCGCTGCATTTCGGCGCAGAGAGCGGTGAGGTGCTCGTCACCGGCCGGCTCTTTCCGCAGACGATGAGCGTCGACCTCAACGGCTCGGCTCGACGGATCGATCTCGGCACGTGGTTGCCAATGCTCGATCTGCATCTCCCGATCAGCGGACGCCTCGAGGCCCAGAGCAATATCGCTGGGCGCTACCCCGACATTACGATGAAGCTGCACGCGGCAATGCGTTCGGGCACGGCCGGAGTGTTGCCGATCGAGCGCTTCGAAGTGCGCGCCTTGGCGTCGCACGGGCGCGGAAGGATTGAATCGGCGGAACTGGAGGTGCCTTCCCTGCGCACCGACGCGTCGGGTGCATTCGGATTTTCGCCGAACGATCCGCTCGCACTGGCCGTGCACGCTACCAGTCCCGACGTCGGCGCGTTCATCGAGGCGGCCACCGGAAAGAACATTCACACCAGCGGGACGCTCGACGCAATGCTGCACGTCAACGGCACCTTGGCGCAGCCTCAGGTTCGTGCCACCTTAGCGCTGCAATCGCTCGAGCACGAGCGCTTCACGATACCGCGGGTCACCGGCGAGCTCGATGCCAGCCGCCATTGGGTGGGCGTACGCAACGGCCAGATCGATTTCGCGCATGGCCGGGCGCTCGCAAGCGCCGAGTTTCCCATTCAGATTACAGCTTCGGGAGTGCGGCCGGGCGACGGTCCGATCTCGGTATCGCTGACCGCGCAGGCGATCGAGCTCTCGAACTTCTTAGCATTGCTGCCCAAAGGAACGCAGCTGGGCGGACAGATCGACGGGAACGTCGTCGCGACCGGAACGGTCGAGGTTCCGGCGCTGCACGGATCGCTGGCGCTGCGCGACGGCGCCTTCGGCGGACCCTTGCTGGAGAAGACACCCGTCAGCGCGATCGGCGCCAAGCTGACCTTTGCCGGGACGCAAGCAAACCTCCAGTCGCAGGCCACGGCCGGCGGCGGTACGCTCGCGCTGCAAGGCCAAGCATCGCTTGCAAATCTGCGCCGAGTCCCCGACTCGAGGTTCAGCCTGCAAGGCCGCTCCGATAACGTGCGCTTCAACCTGCCTGGAGTTTTCAGCGGAAAACTCGACGCGCAACTCTCCGTCGCGCGCGATTACGCGACGATTCCGCAAGCCAGCGGCGAGATCTCGATCTCGAATGCGCGCATCCCGCCGAATGCCTTTCTCACGCAGCAGAGCGGTGCTCAGTCGCGGCCGCCTCTACCGAACGTAGCCTTTCGGGGCGTCCGGATCGCCGCCGGGAAGGACGTGCGCGTCCAGAGTAACAACGTCGACATCGGCGCCACCGGCGACGTTGCGCTCGCCGGGACGCTGCGAGCGCCGACCCTGAGCGGAAGCTTTACCTCGACCGGCGGAACGCTCAGCTTCTACCGCACCTTCAACTTAGAGAAGGGCGAGGTAAACTTTCGCCCCTCAAGGGGCGTGATTCCCGACCTCAACGCCTCCGCCACGACGTTCGTCGCCAACCCGGCGACGGCGATCCGGCTGAACATCACCGGCCCCGCGACCGCTATGAACTTGAAAATGGAGTCGCAGCCGCCGTACAGCCAGGAGCAGATTCTGGGCCTCCTCGTCGGAGCCCAGAACTTCGGCGCGGTGCAAGGCATTCAATCCACGGGTGGCCCGTCTTTCAATGCCGGCCAAATGGCTTCAAATCTCGCAATCGGGCAGCTCAATACGCTCTTTACGCGCAACGTGCTGCAGCCGTTCTCGGCCGGGCTCGGCGGCGCGCTCGGCTTTACCGAAGTGCAGCTCACCACCGACATCCAAGCCGGGCTGGGCGTCCGCGCGGTCAAAGCGTTTGGTGCGGTAAACGCGATCTTCTCGCAGACGTTCGGCTTTCCGCGAACGACGAGTTTCGGGCTTGAAGCCAACCCCGGCGTCTGCTCGGGCCTGCGTTTGATCTGGTACAACTCGGATGGACCGACGCTCTTGGCGGCGCAGCAGCCGCAGCCGCTCGCACTCGACGTCCTCACGATGCGGCCGGTAACGACGTACGTGCCGCAACTCGCGCAGAACGGCGTCGACTTCTCTTACGTGCGCAAGCTTCCGTGCGTTAGAGGCTTCTTCTGATGGGCCGCGCTTCACGCTCGCCGCTAACGTTGGCTCTCGCCGCCGCGCTGATTGGAGCAACGCCGCACGCGCCACCCGAGGGCTTCGTCGATCTCCCGAGAGCGTTGGCTGCCCACCCGCTGCAAGCGGTGCTGGCCGGATACGATCGCGGGATCGCGGCCTTGCGAAGCACCCGCAGCCTGCCCGGACTTACCGCGCCCGCGGGCCGGGCGAAGAACGATGCCGCAGCCGTGCAGCGCGACGCGAACGTGGCGCGATCGCGCGTCGCGCAAATCGCGGCATTCGATGCCGGTCAGGGCCAAGCGCAAGAGCGCGAAGCGCTCGCGGCGGTACTGGCATCGCGCAACGCCGCCGATACCGAGATGGCCACGTATCGGAACGAGTTGGCCCGCGGCACCGCGGCGAATCTCGCCGCCTACGAGCAATCCATCGCGCAGCGCAACGAGCGTGCTTTGGCAGCTCGGCAGCAACAACTGCTCGAGCAGGAGTTGGCGCTCGCGTTCAGCCTTGCCCGCCGGGATGGTGCCCAGCGTTTCATCGTTCGGTTAAAATTGCGCGAACTCCATCTCGACCAAGAGCGCCGCGCACGGCTCCAAGCGGAGCTCTCGGCGCTGGACCGCCGCGAGGCAAATGCGGTCGCGATGATGCGCCGCACCAACACCGCAATCTTGGAGCACTATCGGCAAGAGTTGCAGCGCGACGGTGCCGATGCGAACGCGCGAATGGCGGCCCAACTTCGATCGAGTGCCGGCGCTAACCTGACGCTTCGCCTCCAGGTCGTGCAAGCGGAGGCGCGCACGGCCGCGATGTTGCCGAATCTTCCCATACAGCTGGCGACATTTGCTGCGAGCTATCGTTCGCAGAGCGATGCGGCGGCGATCGTCAACGGGCTGCGAAGCTCGAGTGAAAAGCTCTCGCAACACTTTAACCAGCTGAGCGAAAGCGCCGGACGCTCGCAGCGCGAAACCGAGGCCCAGATCGCGACGCTCACGGCGAGCCGCGACTCGCTCTACCACTCGATGATCGCCCAAATAAAACGCGCGGCGCAGCGCATCGCTGCGGAGCGCGGGCTGACCGGAGTCGAAGTTTCGGGAACGAGGCCCCCCGGCAGCGTGGACTTGACACCCGCCATTGAGGCCGACTTAGCGCGGTTCTAGCGTTTGTGGAGCGAATCTGATGAATATGGTAGACTTTTTAGCGTCCTTTCGACGGGAGAGACGCGATGAAGCCTTCCATTCTCAGCTCGAGCATGGCCGCAATCTTGCTGGCAAGCTGCGCAGGATCGCATAGCGGTTCACCACTTCCAGACGCCCAATCGTACGGGTCGTCCGCCGGTTCGCTCGCTCGTGCTTATCAAGTGCTTCACATTTTCCAAGGGCCGCCCCACGATGGAGGTGCGCCCGACGGTGACCTGATCTCGGTAAACGGAACCCTTTACGGCACGACGTCGAACGGCGGAAAACACTGCTATGACCACGGCCGCTCGCTAGGCTGCGGAACGGTCTTTTCAATCACTCCGAAAGGCGAGTTTCACGTACTCTATAGCTTCGGAGGTAAGCCCGGCGACCCCTCAGGCCCGATCGGCCGTCTCGCCGAGACGCACGGTATTCTCTACGGCACGACGGTCTTCGGCGGTTCCTGCAAGTTGTATTCGGGCGGTTGCGGGACTATTTTCTCCATCAGCCCTAGCGGCGAAGAACACGTGCTCTATTCGTTCAAGGGTGGAAGTGACGGCGTTAGGCCTTCCGGGGGCCTGATCGCAATGAACGGAACGCTTTACGGGCTCACTCAGGCCGGTGGGATTCCCGGGTTCTGTAAGGGCTACGACGAGCGCGGCTGCGGAACCGTCTTCGCCGTGACGGAGTCGGGCGCCGAGCGAGTCGTCTATCGCTTTGGAGGTAACCACGACGGCTCGTATCCTTCCGGCGAGTTGCTCGCGGATGGCGGCAAGCTCTTCGGCACGACCCTCTTTGGCGGTTACTTCAGGCATTGCGGCAATGGATGCGGCACGATCTTTAACGTCACCACATCGGGGATCGAACGGGTGCTTCATCGTTTCGACATCGCTGCGCACGGCAGCCAACCCGAAGGTCTGATCGCCGTCAAAGGCCTTTTATACGGCACGACATTCAATGGCGGCGTTGGTTGCGGACCCTACGGAGAAGCCGGCTGCGGAACGGTCTTCGAGGCGTCCACTGCGGGCGCGGTGCGCACCATCTACACTTTCAAATCAATCGCGGAGGGAGCCGGCCCTCAATCAGTCACCGCCGTGAATGGAGTTCTCTACGGAACGGACTGGTACGGCGGGAACCTCTGTGGCATAAGCGGCTTTTACGGCGGCGCGCTCTTTGCAATCACGACTTCCGGCAAGAAAGTATGGAGCTACGCGTTCCCTTGCTCCGGCGGCATCGTTCCAAGCCCGGGCCTGATTGCGCTCGGCAATCTCTTGTACGGCACGACATCTGCGGGCGCACAGTACGGCGACGGCACGGTCTTCACGTTTAGTATTTAGCAGCGATTTCACCGGCCAGCTCCGCGACACGCAATCGAGCTTGGCGTGGTGACAGAATCTCGGCTTGGGTGCCGTCTTACTGCGCGGTTACCGCCGTGATCGAGTACTTTGCTTTGACGCAGCGAATGGATCGCTTGTTATAGGGGTAGTGATAAATGTCGACGCAGGGCCCCTGATAGCTCCCAGCCGACACGAATAGATCACCGCGATTCTTCAAGGCAACGAAAGCAAGGAGCGGGGTGAAGTATTGCTCGATCGGCAATTGCTGCGCCGAACCTTTCATCGAGGAAGGAAGGACAGCGAGATGAATCGTCTCGCCAGAGTCGTAGCCGGATGCTAGGATCAGGCCTCCTGAAGCTACTGCTAATGCTCCCGGTCCAAAGCCAACGTTTGTCTTTGCGATCACCTTGTCGTACGGCCGTGGAAGCTCGGCTAGCGTTCCGGACCGGCTGGCCTTGAGCGAAGTGAAAAGGTCATTTTTACCGTTGAGAGCGACCCCTCCGTACGTTTTCGGGATGACTCTACACTTGTAGTGCTTTCGCGCGATACACTCGTAGATCGTATTGCCCGAAGCAGAGGCAAAAAGATTGTAATGACTGTCAAATGCAACTTCGCCTAACTCCGGCCCGACGCTGATAGTGAACGCTGGACGGGAGTTATAGGGCGGATCGAAGACATACACCTCACCGCTGTCCGCGGCGAACAACTGACCCTCCGAATCGAACAGCAGCTGTCCCGTCGGATACTCTTCCGTCGAGATACGCCGCGGTCTCCCGCTAAACGGTGGGTCGTACACCCAAAGACCGTCATATTCGTCGAACACGACGAGGTCGCCGTTTGGCGCGATGGCCACCCCCTTGGGGGAGTGATTATGTAAGCGCTTTGGTGGACCGTCAAAGGGGGCTTGAAAGATCTCTACCAATCCCTGCTTGAAGGTCAATCCTTGCTCCGCGATTACGAGCACTCGCGGCGGAACGGCATGCGTCGTTACGCGCGCCCCCGTTCCTACCGGCACGCTCGCAGTGAGCACGTTAGAAGTCATTGCGCAACCAGACAAGAGAGCCGCCGCAAAACATCGCGCCACAAATCGCATCCAAATTAACTTGTCAATCTCGCGGTCGATCACCTGCGTGTCGCTTGGCGCATGCCACTGCGAGTGCGTAGGTTGTTCTCCTAGAACGCCAAGCGACCGCTGATTTCTAATCGTACTTCCGGACGATTTCTTCCGACAGCTCCGCGATGCGCCGGCGCGCCGCTCGCGGGGCGATGATCTCCGCTTGTGCGCCCCAGCCTAAGACCCAGCGCACGAGCTCGTCGACGTCGGCGACGCGGTACGTTATCTCGACCGATCCGTCCGGACGATGCTCCACCTCGCGCTCGGCGACGACGCGGGCCGCAATTGCCGCTTTAGCGACGCGCGCGGCGAAGCGAACCCGAACGCCGGTTGTTTCGTCGGCGTGCAGGACGCCGCTGATGGAGGCCGCCGCATAGGCTTCGATGTTGAAGTCGTTCGGACGGACGAACGTTCGCGCCAGCAGGCGCGGATCGCTGACGCTATCCACGGCGAACGTTCGCATGTTTTTTCGCGTGTGGTCGTAGCCGACGCAGTATACTCGTCCGGCGTTGATGACAAAGCCGTAGGGATCGACGGTGCGTTTACTGCGTTTACCCTCCTTGTCGAGATAGCCGAAGCGAGCGGTACGCGAGCTGCGCTCGCCCGCGGAGAGTAACGCGAAGGCGCGCTCGCCCCGCTCGTCGAGACGGATCTCCGAGAGCCGAAAGGCAACCGGAGAACCCTCGTCCACGCGCGCCCGCGCGCTGCGGCCTGCACTTCCGACGAGCTTCTCGGCGACCTCGTCGATCGAAGTGCCGATCGTGCCGCCGATGCTCGCGCCGAGCGAACGCAACGCGACAAGACCGAAGAGCTCGCCACTGGAAAGATCGAGTCGCTTGAGACTGTAGCCGCCGGCGAACCGATAGACGTTCGCCGCCCGATCGAAGTACAGCGGAAATCCGGCCTCGGTGAGAATTGCGAGGTAGCGGCGCAGACTGCGAGTGCTGGGGTGCTTTCCGCTCTCGCCGATGCGCTGCTTGAGATCCTCGAACGAGTATTTTGCTTGATCGATCGCGTTGAGCAATCGTACGAGCAGCACGACCTTCGACTCGCCTTCAGGCGCCGTCATTGCGGCGCAGGCGTCTGCTGCGGTTTTGGAAAACAGCCGTCCGGCGCGGAGATTGCAGGTGCGGTCGGCTGCGGCGGTGTCGCGGTGAGGCCGATTATCGCGGGATAGAATGAAGCGCCATCGGTCATGGTCTGGATGACGGTGCGATACGTCGAGCCGGCCGCCAGGTTAAAGCTGGTGACTTGATAGGGCGTCGGAACGCGAACGCAGCCGACGTCGGCGAGATTCCCGTCGATCAAGAAGCTCGCACGCGCGGGCCCGGCGAGCGGCTTGAAATACAAGTACGCGGTTAACGGCGCCGCGCCCGGGTTGTTTAGCGTTAGGCCGATTGTGTGCACGACGCCGTAGTCGCCGTAATCGTGTCCGGGTGCAGCGGGGTCGATGCTCGGCGGCGTAGGGTCGGTATCGCCGACGGCCAGGGTCGCGTCGGGGCCGCCTGCCGTATAAGTAAGCGCCTCGGTTCCGAAGCCGTCGATCTTAAAGACGCCGGTACGATGATGCCCGTCCCCGGCGATTACCGGTCCATCGAGGAGCGTGCGCGGATCGGTGCCGGTCGAGATCGAGAGGACCGTCACCACGACCGGGCCGCCCGAGAGAACGCGGACGTCAACCGTCCCGCTTTCGAGCTGACGCGCGGCCAGTGGGACGTCGGCCAGCAGGTAGGGTTCATCCTGCGAAAGATTTACGACAACGCCTTCACCATGTGCTTTTGTTAGAAGAAAGTTCTTGGTCAGCGTTTGCCCGACGTGCATCACGTCCATGTTCGGGCCGGCCGACGCGTCGACGAGCTGCACCGAGGTTGGATCTTGCGAGTTGCTGGTGAGTGCAACCACGAGCCTGCGCGGGTCCGAACCGTCGTCATGATAGTAGTAGAGGCGCGCCGGCTGCGCGGCCGTTACGGTGCCGCGGAAGAGCACACCGTCTTGCGTCAGGTGCTCCGGATCGTCGTCGTAGAAGAGCAGGCCGGGCGAGAAGGGCGCAAGCGCGAGATTCTGCACGTTCACGCTGGTTGTCCCGGATTGGTCGAAGTATTCTCCGTTGCCGACGATTTGCACCGGCACGACGAACTGCGCGTTCGCACCGGGTGACAACGGCGACGAAGGCGGGCTCACCGCTGCAATGTTTACCTTGGCGCCCGGCAGCGCTTTGGTTAGCTGCGTCACCCAGCCCGTAACCCGCGCGGCAAGCCAGGCGGGGTCGGCGGGATTGCCGGTGATGGTGAGCGTGGTTTGCGGCACGATCGTTCCCGCGTTGAAGGCGACGCGGATCGGAAGATCGGCGTGCGCGCCGGAACCGTCCACCAGATGAAGCACGTCGTTGCCGGTCGCTTGGGTCGCGGTAACGGTGAGGCTGCGTCCGTCCTGGGCAACTTCGACGGTGACGAGCTTTCGGTCGAGGGTTGCCTGCAATGGAGGCGTCGCTCCGTTTACGGAGACGTTCTGCTGTTGGGCTGGATTGAGCGCCAAACTGCCCGGCGAAAGCGCGAGCGCGCCGGGAGTCGCCGGCGCAGCGGGACTTGCCTGCGCGCCGGGAGTCGCCTGCGCGAGGACGATTCCTAAGAGAAGGGCGTGCACCCGAGCCTTACGCCGAGGGCGGCTCTTAGGTTACGGCCGGTTCATGTGAAGGCGCGGCGGGTGGTTCGACCGAGGGGATCTTCGAGTACTTCAGCTTCTCCGGGTCCTCGGGATCGACGTCGGCGAGAATATGATCGCCCGAACCGACCGAGCCTTTGAGCATCTCCTCGGCGAGCTCGTCTTCGACCATTCGCTGAATCGCGCGGCGCAGCGGACGGGCACCGAACTGCGGGTCCCAACCCTTTTTGGCGAGCAGCGATTTCGCGGCCTCGGTGATTTTGAGCTCCATCTCTTGGGAGCGAACCTCGCGCACGACCTTCTCCAACTCGAGCGTGACGATCTGTTCGATCTCCTCGCGCGTGAGCTGATGGAAAACGATTACTTCGTCGACGCGGTTGAGGAACTCCGGCCGGAAGGTCTGCTTGACCTCTTCCATAACGCGGTTCTTCATTCGGTCGTAGGCCTTAACTTCGTCTTCGGCGGAGAGCTTCTGTGGACGGAACCCGATGTCGGTCGTCGTCGTCATTCCGATCGCACCGACGTTGCTGGTCATGATGATGACCGAGTTCTTGAAGTCAACTTTGCGCCCCTGAGAGTCGGTGAGGCGCCCGTCTTCGAGGACTTGGAGCAGCAAGTTGAAGACGTCGGGATGCGCCTTCTCGATCTCGTCGAGAAGGACGACGGAGTAAGGCCGCCGGCGCACGGCTTCGGTAAGCTGTCCACCCTCCTCGTATCCGACGTATCCGGGCGGCGCGCCGACGAGACGGCTGACCGAATACTTCTCCATGTACTCCGACATGTCGATGCGAATCATCGACTCCTCGTCGTCGAAGAGGAAGGCCGCGACACTGCGCGCGACTTCCGTCTTGCCGACACCGGTCGGTCCTAAGAAGATGAACGAGCCGATTGGGCGACTAGGATTCTTAAGGCCGGCACGCGAGCGGCGGATTGCGCGCGTGATTACGTTGACCGCTTCTTCTTGACCGACGATGCGTTGATGGAGCAGTTCACCCATCTTCAACAGCTTCTCGGTTTCGGCTTCCGCCAACCGGCTGACCGGAATCCTCGTCCAGGCTGCGACGATCTCGGCGACGTTGTCGGCAGTAACGCACAGAACGCGCTCGCTCGCAGCCTTGCGCTCGCGCCACTCTTGCTCTAGATGCGCCTTCTCGAGCCGAAGCTTCTCTTCACGGTCGCGAATCGACGCCGCTTTGTCGAACTCCTGATTCTTAACGACGGCTTCTTTTTCGGCGATCAACTTGCGAAGCTGCGCGTCGGCCTCGCGAATCGAGGGCGGCGGCAGGGTCGCTTGCAGGCGGACGCGCGAACTCGCCTCATCGATCAGGTCGACCGCTTTGTCGGGAAGGAAGCGGTCGGTTATGTAACGGTCGCCGAGCTTTGCGGCCGCAGCCAAAGCCTCATCGCTTATCTGCACCTTGTGGTGCGCCTCGTAGCGGTCGCGCAGGCCTTTGAGGATTTCGATCGTCTCCTCGACGGTCGGCTCGCCAACCATGACGGGCTGAAAGCGACGTTCGAGCGCCGAGTCTTTTTCGATGTGCTTGCGAAACTCGTTGAGCGTCGTAGCACCAATGCACTGCAGCTCGCCGCGTGCCAAAGCGGGCTTGATGATGTTGCTGGCGTCGATTGCGCCTTCGGCGGCGCCCGCACCGACGAGCGTGTGCAGTTCGTCAATAAAAAGGATGATCTCGCCGGCGGCGCCGCGGATCTCGTCCATCACGCGCTTCATCCGCTCCTCGAACTCGCCGCGGTACTTGGTGCCGGCCACGAGGCCTGCGAGGTCGAGCGTGATGACGCGGCGGTCGCGTAGGGGCTCGGGAATGTCGCCCTTGATAACGCGCTGCGCGAGGCCTTCCGCGATCGCAGTCTTTCCGACGCCCGGCTCACCGATGAGCGCGGGATTGTTCTTCGTGCGGCGCGAGAGAATTTGGATGACGCGTTCGATCTCATTGTTGCGCCCGATGACGGGATCGAGCTTATTGTCCCGAGCGAGCTGCGTGAGGTCGCGCCCGTACGCGTCGAGGGTGGGAGTCTTGCTCTTACCTTTGGGAGCGGCCGGCTGGCCCTCCGCCCCGAGCAGCGAGGTCGTCTGCACGCGGACCTTGGCGGGATCGACGCCCAGATTCGTAAGCACGCGGGCGGCGACGCCTTCGCCCTCGCGAATCAAGCCTAAGAGCAAGTGCTCGGTTCCAATGTAGTTGTGGTTGAGCTGGCGTGCCTCTTCGAAAGCGAGCTCGATGACGCGCTTCGCGCGTGGGGTGAAGACCATCTCCTGCTGTACGGTCTGGCCGCCGCGACCGACGATCGCCTCGACCTCCTGACGGACTTTGGCAAGATTGACGCCGAGCGATTCCAGCACTTTGGCGGCCAAACTCTCGCCTTCGGAGATGATGCCAAGCAGAATATGCTCGGTACCGATGTAGTTGTTACCGAGACGCTGGGCTTCTTCTTGAGCAAGCACAATACTGCGCCGCGCTCGCTCGGTGAAGGGCTCCCACATCGACATCGCTCTGGTCTTCCTTTCCTATCCTATGACTCTATCCGCCCCAGAGCAGTTTCGTGACCGTTTGCCGCCTGCCTGGCCCTTCGACGACGCTCGCTGCGCTCACTTCGCTCAGGATGACAAGAGGCGACGGCCGGACGGCATTGCCGGCCAATCGGAGGTTTGCCGCGAATGCCGAGTGAACCTCGCTCTCTGATGCCTACCGTCGAACAGGTTCGCGAAGCGCTCGTCGAGGTAAAAGACCCCGAGCTGAACCTGGGAATTCTCGAGCTGGGTTTGGTCTACGACATTACGACCGAGGGCGAGAACGGAGAGACGGTCACCGTAATGATGACGCTGACCTCGCCGATGTGTCCGGTCGGGCCGATGTTCAAGAAGTCGGTCGAGGATCACGTGCTGGCGATCGAGGGCGTGAAAACGGCGAACGTCGAGATCACGTTCACGCCGCCTTGGGACCCGGCCACGATGGCGTCCGACGACGTCAAGGCGATGCTGGGCATTTGGTAGACGCTCGGCCCAAACACGAGCGATTCGCAGACGCCCGTCGCTCACATCCTGTTCGCTCCTGCTCCTCCACTTTTTCGGGGGAACAAAGTTTTGAAGCAGCCCTCCGTGGCTGGCCCGAAAAAGCTGGAGGCTGCTAATCGCTCGCGTCTGGACCTCGCTAGAGGACTCGTAGACGTCGGTCGGAGCCTCCTCGGCATTACGTCACAAACGAAATCTTCGCTGGTTGGCAGAGAATTAAACAAGGCGCCGCATTGCTGCGG
>JBAUMX010000156.1:0-4521 GCA_049578945.1 Candidatus Cybelea sp.
GGCATAGTTCGCCTGCCCAAAGTTTCCGCTCTCGCCGACGACGGAGCTGATGTTGACGATCCGGCCGAAGCCTTGCTCGACCATTGTGTCGAGTACGGCCTTGATCATGAAAAACGGTCCTGACAGATTGACCTGCAGAACCGCTTCCCATTCCTCCACCGTCATCTTGCGGACCGTGTGATCGCGAGTGATTCCCGCGTTGTTCACCAAAAAATCGACGCGCCCGTGCTCGCCAAGCACGGCCGCCACCGCCTCCTTACATCGGGCGAAGATCCCGACGTCCGTCTCATAAAAGTGCACCCGCGTCGCCGCGCCGTTTAAGCGTGCCGCGAGGCTCTGCGCACGCGCCCGGTCCTCGGGCAACCCAAGCACCGCCACGGTCGCTCCGTCCTCGGCGAGCAGGGTGCTGATCGCCCCTCCAATGCCGCGGGCGCCACCGGTTACAATTCCGATGCGTCCTTTGAGAGGTAAACTATCCACGCGCTAGATTTACCCAACGCCCTACGCAGAAACCTCCCGCCCGCCTGCACCTCGCGACGTCGCCTGCAAGGGCCGTCACATATCCAAGCCGCCATTGATCGAGTAGACCGCGCCGGTAATGTAGCTTGAATCGTCCTCCAATAAGAAGCGAACGACGCGTGCGACTTCTTCCGGCTTTCCCAAGCGCCGCTGCGGAATTTTCTCGACGATCTTCGCCAGAGCGGCCTCCGGAATCGCGGCGACCATCTCGGTTTCGATGAAGCCCGGCGCGACGCTGTTCACGGTGATGCCGCGCTGCGCCATCTCGAGCGCGAGGCTCTTGGTAAAACCGAATAAACCCGCCTTCGAAGCGGCGTAGTTCGCCTGCCCGACGTTCCCAGTTTCGCCGATGACCGAGCTGATGTTGACGATACGGCCCGATCCACGCTCGATCATATGCTCGAGCACCGCCTTAGTCATCTGGAACGCTCCCAACAAGTTGACGTTGAGGACCTGATGCCAATCGTCGACGGTCATCTTACGAACCGTCTTGTCGACCGTGATGCCGGCGTTGTTGATCAGATAGTCGACGCGCCCGAAGCGGTCCATCACTTCCTTAACCACGCGATTGCAGTCCTCGAAGTCGTCGACCCGGCCTTGATGGATCGATACGGTCTCACCTTTCTCGGCCATCTGCTGTGCGAACTTCTCCGCGCTCTCGCGGTCGCGGCTATATCCCGCTGCCACCGATGCTCCGCTTTGCGCCAAGCACTCGGTGATGGCCCGACCGATGCCGCGAGCCCCGCCGGTAACCAATGCCACCCGACCTTCAAACACAGTCGCATCCTCCGTCCCCGCAAATTCTAAGAACGGAGGATGCGGGCCTCCTGGCTTTTCGTCAGCCTTGCTTATTTGTCGGCAAACAGAGAAGTGTCGGCGTCCCGACGGTCACGTTACCTGCCTCAAACTGGTTCGCAAACGGCCGCGCCTGCTGGATGGTGCGACCGGTGATCTGATAGCACGTTAGATGATTGGCAGGCGCCGGCACCTTCATGTTCGGCCCCGATACCACGTGCTTGGTGACCGGCGTGCAGAAAAGCTGGGGCGCGCCGACTTTGGTTTCATACTTTTGGAATTGGTCCGTCAGCGTCACGACCGCACCCGGAAACGAGGCCTGGACCTGCGCGGTGTAACACTCGAAGTGCGAGAACGTTGTGGCTGCCGGCATCGCGGCCTCCGCTTTCGAAGGCGCTGTAACTCGGCCCACTATAAAGGCCGTGAAAGTCACGAGGACGATAAGCGCTAAAGTAGCAAATCGCATAGTGGGATCTCCTTCTTACGCAAGGGGGCACCCCACCTCAAGCATACACCCACCGTCGGCGCGATGCCACGTACAAGACGCCACGGTTCGCAAAGGTCTACGCGCCCGCCGATTGAAGCTCACAGCCCGTGGTTTCGCACTAGACGAAAGGTGGCAACTATGACCCGACAGACGTTAGTCATTTGCGCGGTCGCAGCCATGCTCGCCGCGTGTACCAGCAACAACTCGCAGCAATCGTCGATCCTAGCACCGACTGCACCCAACGCCGCCAAACATGGAATGGTTCCGGCGCCGGCGCTCGGGCCCGCGCGCATTCGCCCGGCCCACCAGAAATCGTGGATAGCCCCGGACGAAAAGCGCGCTCCGCGCCTGCTATTCGTTCCCGACTACGGCGCCAGCGAAGTCTTCATCTTCTCGCTGCCCAGCATGACGCTCAAAGGAACGCTCACGGGCTTCGACTTCCCGGAAGGCGCGTGCGCCGACGCGAGCGGCAACATCTGGATCGCCAATACCGGAGCGCAGGAGATGGAGCTCTACTCTCGCACCGGGACACTGCTGCGGACGCTTAGCGTCGCCAACGAATATCCGACCAGCTGTGCGATCAACAAATCGAACGGTGACCTCGCCGTCACCAACATTGAAAGTGTAAGCGGTCCGGGCGACATCGTGGTCTTCGCAAACGCTTCCGGCAACGGGACGGCGTACAGCAACCCCAGCGTCTACGAATACTTCTTTGCCGGCTACGACAACAATGGCAATCTCTTCTTCGACGGCACCGATTCCAGCCGGCTCAGCAGCTATCTGGGCGAACTCCCCGCCGGCAGCAACAACACGCAGCTTATCACCCTGTCCGGCGGTACGCTTGGCACCGCGGGCATGGTCCAATGGTATAACCCCGGGAACTATCTCGCGTTGGGAGATCAAGCCTGCGGCGGAACGACTTCGTCGTGCATCTACTGGGTGAGTATCGCCGGCTCGGCCGGAACGATCACCGCCACCACCAACCTGAGCAACTACGAGGGCGGTTCGGTTTGCGATCTCGTTCAAGGTGTCATTGCCGCGGATAAGCAGAAGTACGTTACCGGACCCGACTACGACTACTGCGGCTACACTCCGATCACCGCGAATCGCTGGCCGTACGAAGCCGGCGGCTCGCCGACCAACTACAATAACAGCACGTCCTTCGTCGAACCGATCGGCGCCGCCGTCAGCACCAAGTAGCGGAAAACGCGCAGGACAGGCAGCGAGTTCGCAAGTGCGCGCTCGCTGCTTTTTTTAACGCAACCAGATCGTCCTGTTGGAAGGCTTGACAGCTGCCCGTTTGGCTTGTTATCAATTGAAGTCTCTCAAGATTCTGGAGAGTTAACATGCTGCAGGATTTCTTCAGAAAGGAGCTCGGTCACGACGCTCAACTGCACTTCGGAGCCGTTTACGGTAGATCGCCGCCGTTTTATTAGCGCGGCGACTATCGGCGTTGCCGTCACGCAACTGGCGATGATCGGCTGCTCGCGATCCACTGCAAGCAAGAACGCTTCTGAAAGGAGTGAAAGTATGACGCAAGTTCAAGAACCGCCTGGGAGCGGAACGACTGCCATCCGCCCGTTTCCGAAATTAGACGTTTCGGAAGCCGAACTTGCCGACCTGCGCTCGCGCATCAAAGCTACGCGTTGGCCGACGAGAGAGCTCGTTTCGGACGATTCGCAAGGCATTCAGCTTGCGACCACGCAGGCGCTCGCGACCTATTGGGCGACCGATTACGATTGGCGCAAATGCGAGGCTAAGCTGAACGCATTATCGCAATTCCTGACCGAGATCGACGGCCAGGACATTCATTTCATTCACGTTCGTTCCAACCACGAAAATGCGTTGCCGCTGATCGTCACCCACGGGTGGCCCGGCTCGATCATCGAGCAGACGAAGATTATCGACCTTCTGACCAATCCAACCGCGCACGGCGCCAGCGCCTCGGACGCATTCCATCTGGTGATTCCGTCGATTCCGGGCTACGGGTATTCACCCGAGCCAACGACGCTCGGCTGGGATCCAGTCCGAATTGCAAAAGCGTGGGTCCCGCTGATGGAACGTCTTGGCTATTCGAAGTTTGTGGCCCAAGGCGGCGATTGGGGAGCTAGTATCACGCAAGAACTCGCGCTGCTGGCGCCGGCGCAAGTGCTAGCCATTCACAGCAACATGCCGGGTACCGTACCGGCCGACATCTTGGCGGCCGCCAAGGCGGGCAGCCCGGCACCGGCCGGCCTTTCCGGCGACGAGCTGCACGCCTTCGAGCAACTCAAAGATTTCTATGGGCATCATCTCGGGTATGCGGTTGAGCAGAGTAACCGCCCACAGACCCTCTACGGTTTGCAGGATTCACCGGTCGGCCTGGCAGCCTGGATTCTCGATCACGACAAAGACAGCTACGAAATGATCGCACCGGCCTTTGCCGGAAACCCCGGCGGCCTCTCGCGCGACGACGTGCTCGACAACATTACAATGTATTGGCTGACGAAGACGGGCATCTCGTCGGCACGGCTGTATTGGGAGAACAAGCTCGACTTCTTCGACGTCAAGGGCGTCACGATTCCAACCGGCGTCAGCGCCTTTCCGCACGAGATCTATACCGCGCCGAAGAGCTGGTCGGAGAAAGCCTATCCAAAGCTCGCCTATTACAAGAAGCACGACGTGGGCGGCCATTTCGCGGCCTGGGAGCAGCCGCAACTCTTCTCCGAAGACGTTCGCGC
>JBAUMX010000157.1:0-61854 GCA_049578945.1 Candidatus Cybelea sp.
AGTCAGTACTTCAACGAAAGCATTCGAGGCTTTCGAATGGGCGGTCAAAAGAAATATCGACTCCCATCCGATCGTGTGCGATAACCCTTATACCAAATGGTTCGCAAGCGGCGAGGCCACGCTCGACGAGCTGCGTGATTTCACCGTCCAATTCTCCGTCTTCAGCCATCTCTTCATCGAGGCACAGCTCCGCAAGTGCATCAACGCGCCCGATCTCGCGAGTTACCGCGCCGGCAAAGAGATTCTGCTCAACGAGCTGGGCGTGACGTTCGCGCCATCGGGCAGCGTCGAGGGTGGAACGTTTCGCTTCTCCGCCGGGCATTTTGAATGGTTCGCTCATTTTGCCCAAGCTCTTGGAATCGAGTGGGGCGAGATCGGTAAACGACGGCACGGCCGGCCTTCGACGTTGGCCTTCTGCGACGCGCTGATGTCGTGGTACAGCTCGGAAGACGAGTCCACGGCGGCCGGCGCGTCCTATGCGATCGAGAATTGGGCCGCGGCCGGGTTTTGGAAGGAGCTGATTGCGGGCTTGCGAGCCGTCAAGAAGAGCAGCTTGCCGGAGCTTCCGCTGGGTTTTTGGACCTGGCACGATGCGCTTGAAGAGAATCACGCGGCCCACACCGCCGGCGAAATGCGGGAGGCGTTTGAGAAGTCGGGCTTTTCGGAGCGGCGCTTTCTGACCGCAGGGAAGGCGATGCTCGATGCAGTTGAAGTCTTTTGGAATGGATTAGCGGCGGCGCGTCGCACTCTGCCTCAGTCTGCGTGATTTACCTTGACGAAGATGCGGTACGAGAGCTGCTCGATTGGGACGACCTCATTGCTGCGATGGAGCGTACCCTAGCGGCCTTTTCGCGCGGGGAGGTTACCCAGCCGCTGCGCAGCATCGTAACGATTGACGAGAATCAGCGGTATTTGGGCGTCATGCCGGCGGTCGTCGGCGACGTGATGGGAGCCAAGCTTGTGGCGTTCTATCCAGCAAACGCGCAGCTCGACCTTCCAACGCACGAAGCGACGATCGTTCTTTACCGCACCGATATCGGCCGCCCGTTGGTGGCGATGGACGGACGCCTCATTACCGAGATGCGCACGGCGGCGGTCTCGGCGGCTATTACACGATATCTCGCGCCCGCGCAGAGCCGCGTGCTGGCGCTGCTCGGCAGCGGCGTACAGGCACGTTCGCACTTGGCAGCCCTCTCGCGCGTGCGTACCTTCAACGAAGTACGCGTGTGGAGCCGCACGCCGGAACGCGCGAAGCGCTTTGCCGACGAGCACGGCGCTACGGCGGCCGAGTCGGCCGAAACGGCGGTTCGGGGAGCCGACGTCGTCGTCACGGCGACCGCCTCGCGGGAACCGATTCTCAAAGGGTCATGGCTGAAGCCGGGCTCGCACGTCAACGCCGTCGGTTCGGCGCACCCGGATTGGCGAGAGCTCGACGAGGAGGCCATGAGCAATGCCATCGTCGTCGACTCGCGCGAGTCCGCCCTCAAGGAAGCCGGAGACGTCATTATCCCGCGCGCGCAGATCTACGCCGAAGCCGGTGAGATCTTCAACGGCACCAAAGAGCCGCCCGCCGGCGCGATCACGATCTTCAAATCGGTCGGGCTCGCCTGCGAAGATATTGCGGCGGCAAGGCTGGTTCTCGATGCCGCCGAAGCGCGTCAAACTCATAAAGGAGGTTCGCATGTGCCGTAACATCAAGACGCTCCACAATTACGCGCCGCCCGCTACGGATGACGAGATTCGCGCGTCGGCGGTGCAGTTCGTGCGCAAACTGAGCGGCTTCACGCATCCGTCAAAGGCAAATTCCGTCGCCTTCGAGCGCGCCGTCGACGCGGTTACCGATGCAGCGCGCGATCTGCTGGAGGCACTCGTCACGAACGCCCCGCCGCGCGATCGAGCGGTCGAAGCGGCCAAAGCGAAAGAACGCTCCAAGCTGCGGTTCGCGTCGTAGGCGATTGCGGCGCAGCCTCAGGGAACCGAATTGGCTCCCTCATTTTGGTTAGATTTGGCACGTGAAGAAGAGCCAATCCTTTTGTAAAATCAGTTCATGAAGATCGACCGCAGCATTTTGACGCCGCTCGCCGGAGCGACGCTCCTGGCGACTTTGGCCGGCATCGCTACGCCTGCGCCCATGCCCGCGCCGATACCGCCGGCAACCTTTCCCGTCAGTCCCACCAGCCGCGACGGACGCAACGACTTTAACTTTGAATACGGCACGTGGCGAACGCACTATCGCCTGCTGCGCGAGCGGCTCGCCGGCAGTCACGATTGGTACGATTGCTACGGCACCTCGGTGATCCGGCCGTTTTGGAACGGTGGCGGAAACCTTGAAGACGGCGATTTGACGTGTCCGAAGCGTTACATTGGCGGCCTGACGTTGCGTTTGTACAACGCGCAGACGCACCAGTGGACGCTTTGGTGGGGAACGAGGCAGTTAGCGGTAGCGCCGCCGCAGCAAGTCGGGCACTTCGATGCAAATGGCGTCGGCCGATTCTACGCGTATGACAGCTGGCACGGAAGGCCGGTCATCAACCGCTTTGCGTGGACACAGGTCAACGGTAATCCGCATTTCGAGCAAGCCTATTCCGTTGACGGCGCAAAGACGTGGGAAACGAACTGGACGACGGACTACCAGCGAGTGGCACCCTCTACGAAGGGTGTCTGGAACGCGCCCGACCCAGCGGATGCGGGCAGCAAAGGTTTCGATTTTCTGCTAGGCTCTTGGAAAACGCACTACATGCGTTTGCGCCATCCGCTCGCCAACGACCACGAGTGGCACGCGTGCGACGGCACCTCGGTCGTAAGCTCTTTTTGGGGTGGAAGCGGCGACCTCGAGGACGGCGATCTGCGCTGCCCGTCGCAGTACATTCGCGGCGTAACGTTGCGCGTGTATCACGCGCCGACGCGACAATGGCTGCTCTATTGGGGGACGCAGAAGAACGGATTGGCGCAAGGTCTCCCGCAAGCAGGCCGATTTAATAAGAGTGGCGTCGGCGATTTCTTCGCGCCCGATACCTACCGCGGCAAGCCGATCGTGGTGCGCTACCGATGGGAGTTACGCGCCGGGAACCCTCGCTTCGAGGAGGCGTTTTCGCCCGACAACGGCAGGACCTGGGAGACGAACTGGACGACCGATTATACGCGCGCGCGTTAGAGCCGTTGTGCCGGCGTCGTCGCGATCCCGAGATTATCGTTCGAAGGAACGATCCCGTTGGTGATCTTGTTGACGAGGGTCAGCGCGCTCGGTCTGTACCGAAACACGTCGATTTCTCCGAGTCCGAAATCGGCCACGTAGAGCACCCGTGAATCCGTGTTAAAGGAGAAGTACTCGGAGGTGCCCGGCAAGATCAGTTGTTCGAGCGGTTTGCGGTCGCCGGGGTTGTAGACGTTGAGACTAGGAACCTCTTCGTCGATGGCGAGCAGGTGCCCATCGCGATCGAACCCTACGCCGCCCGCGAAGCCAAGAAGGATGCGCGTAGCGATGCCTTTCGTTGAGCCCGCCTTGAACTCGATGACGGTACCGCTATTAATTTGACCCGCATTACACGAGACGAAAAGATTGCCGTGTCTATCGAGCGCCACGCCGCTAACGTGGGTAAAGTGTGCGTCTGAGAGCGTCCCCGTGGGGCTGGTCGACCCGGGCGCGTAGATCACGACGTTACCTGATGCGCCGATCGGCCCAAACCCGTTCGCGACGTAGACGGTGCCGTCGGAACCGATCGCGACGTCGGCCGGAAATTTACTCGGATCGTCGAGCGTGGCCGTCGGCGACGTCGACCCCGCAGCATAAACCAGCACGTTCTCATCGCCGGAGTTGGCAACGTAGAGATCGCCGTTTTTATCGGTTGCCATTCCAAGCGGATTGTCAAAGCTGCCCGAAAGAGTGCCGGCGACGGGATTGTTCGGACCGGTTCCCTTCAAATAGAAATCGACCGAGCTAGCTCCGAACGACGAATTGTAGATCAATCTCGATTCCTTAGGCCGAAGCGGATGCACGGCGCGGGCCGAGGCAGTCGTCACGGGCGACGATGCGCTTGCGTAGCAGCCTGCGAGTAGGGCGAGCGAGATCGATGCAGCGAACCGGCGAGCGTTGCTGAGGTGCATCGCGCACCCTTCGAAAAAGAAGGCTCTTGCGCCTTGCCCGAGAGAACCAAGCGTCCGTTATGTTGAACGATTTCTTACGCTGCGCGGCTGCCGCCGTAAGCGGTGCGCTCGCCGCGTTCGCCTTTGCCGCATGTTCGGGGTCGTCTGCTGGGCATGGCTCGTACGGCTCCGGCGATGCGAGCCTCGTGGCGTCGAACCCGGGCGGCGGTCAGATCGATCCGTTCTTGAGCGACGGCAAAGCCGTGCTGCAAGCACTGGACGCAATCGAGCGCCATTCGGGCCGGCCCTTGCGCGTAACCTCAATTTCGGCCGACCGTATCAACGGCTTAATGGTTGACGTTCAAGAACCGGCACATCACATGAACGTGGACCATTACGTCGTCGCGCCGGACGGTACGCTTAGCGGGCCGACGCCCGTTAAGCTAATGTCGCTCGACGGCGGTCCCATCACCGTCGCTTCAGTCGATCTGAGAGCCTTCAATCCCAAAACGATTCCTTTCGCCCGGCTCGCGCAGACGGAGCGGACCGCGATTGCTAAATCGGGCTATCCCGACGCCCGCGTCACGCAGTGGGAGCTCGACGGCATGGGCGCAGACGATCGCCGGTTCATCTACTTGGAATCCCCACGCGCGCGTCCGTCGGCCGAGGTCGATCCGCAGCTCAAAATCGTGCGGATACAGTTTTGAAGGCGGTTAGTTTCGCGGTGGCCTCGTTTGCAATCGCGGTGTTGACGGCATTGCCGGCGCTCGCCGCCGATCCCGGCCGCATCGACGCAAACGTCACCCCATTCTACGATTCCTCGGGTCCGGTTATCAACATCGGAAAATATAGCACCGGGCTAGCCTCGAAAACTCCGGGCGAGTTCGTTGCCACGATCCTGAGAATGAAGAATCAGTGGAACGATCTCAACTTCATCGAGCTCTACGTTGCTGCGATTCGACTCTACGATCTCGGCTATCGCAACGAAGCCACCTATTGGTTTTACACGGCGCAGTACCGGGGGCGTCTGTTCGCGCTGCTGGTCGATCAAAAGCGGCTCGGCAGCGTCGGCGATCGAGGCTTCGAGCTCTACCACGCGCAGCAGGCCTTCTTCGAGCTGGTCGGACCGAACATCAACGGCTTTGCGTTCGGTGACCTCGATTCGGTGATCGCGATCGTTCGGCGGGTGCAGAAGGAGAGCAAAACGGTTCCCAACATGCAGACCATGTATCCGGGCGTGAACTTTTTGCACCGGTCGCAGTGGGAAGGAATTAATGCGGACCTCAACGCCGGATTAGGGAAGCTTACGGCGCAATTGACCGGTCAGAAGAACGAGATCAAGCAGCAGCGGGAGCAGAACGGCACGGCCGCGCGCTTCTCGCATCTGACAAGCCGGCGTTTCCCAGGCGGTCTCTAGAACGCCCCAAAGCAGCGATTATTCTGTCATCCTGAGCCCTTCGACTCGCTGCGCTCGCTCAGGACAGGCGCCGTCGAAGAATGAAGCGACGAAGGATGAAGGATGAAGCGACAAAGGACGAAGCAAGTCCGCGTCTCCTAGATCGATCGCGCTTGGAATCCGCTCGAAGCGACGACCGCGACGACGAGTCCCGCGGCGAACGTGACGATTACTCCGAGCACGAGTAACCAGTTGCGCCGGCCGGAATGGGCCATGGTCCAGCCGTTTGCAACTCCGAATACGCCGGACACCACGATCAGTCCGAACGCTACGTTCAACCTTCCAAGGAACTGAGCCGTCGAGATGTCGTTCTGTGCGGTGTTCCCGAGGTGCCGATCGACCCAGATCCATACACCCACGATCAGAATCACTAGAAACGCGCCTCCGCTGAGCGCGACCCAGCCGCGGCGCCGTTCATTTTCAAGCATTCGGCGCTTGTACCGCGTTCGATCACCGAGCACCCAATCGTCCGCCCGGTCGCCCGCCCGACGAAATGTCTAGAAACTTCCGTGGCTCCGCGTTCGCCCCGGCGCTAGGCTTAATAAATACCACCGACCTTAAGGAGCGACCATGTTTACTGGAGACAAGACGAACCTTCGACCGCTTCGGGGCGCTGCCGTTGGTGCGGCGCTCTTATTCGTTAGCGCCTGCGGCGGTTCTCCCACCCCGGCAACGGCTCCGGGCGCAATCCCGGGCACGGCCGCGCAAGGCGCTGCTGCAGCCCACAGGGCGTCACCGGCAAGAACGTTCACATGCACAACGCTTGACGATGCGAGCGATCCGACTTTCAATCAATTACTCGGGATCAACAAGAGCAACGTGATCGCCGGTTACTTTGGCATCGGCGCTCCGGGACATCCGAATAAAGGCTACATTCTAAATCCGCCATATGGCCAGAGCAACTATGTCAACGAAAATTTTCCAGGTGCGGTACAAACCCAAGTCACCGCGATCAACAATAAGGGTGATCTAGCCGGGTTCTGGGTCAGCGCAAACAACACCAACCGTGGGTCATGTGGAACGGCGTCTTTACCAGCTACAAAGACCACAATACGCCGAAGATGCCCGGCAGCGTAAACCAGCTGCTCGGACTCAACGACGCGGGTACCGCCGTCGGCTTCTATAATGACGCGACCGGCAACAGCCACGCTTTTACTTTAGACCAGCGAACGGGCAAGTTCGCGGCCGTGAACGTACCGGGTGCGTCTAGCGCCGTCGCCAGCGGCATCAATTCGGCAGGTGACATTGTCGGCATCGCGATCTCGCCTTCCGGAACCGGGGGATTCCTCAAGCAGGGAAATCATCTTTTCGGCTCTGCAGTTCCCGGGCGGAAGCAACACGCAGCCTCTCGGCGTCAACGACAAGGACGCGGTCGTCGGCAGCTACCTTGACGGCAGCGGCGCTCTGCACGGCTTCTTGGTCACCACTCCGCTCACGCACGCAAGATGGACGTCGATCGACGATCCCAATGGCGTCGGATCGACGGTAGTCAACGGGCTCAACGACAGGCTCGATCTGGTCGGTTTCTACACCGATCCGGCCGGAAACACCGATGGGATGCTGGTCACGCCCTAACAACGCAGGCCCAGTTTCACCATCGCCGAACTCTTTGCGGCTAGGCCCCCCAAATCTCCCGCTAGCCGCAAAACAGAAAGGTTTTGTCAATGAAGCGGTTTTTCACGCTCGGGTTGATGCTCGCTTTGGTGAGCTGTGGGGGTGCCGGCAAGAGCGTGCCCGACGGCGGAGTTGCCGCGATGAGCAGGCAGTCCAAAAGCTCGGTGCGTTCGGCTGCGGGAAACGACTCGCACTTCGTTGTTACCGGGCGCTACATCAATTTGGACGGCACGAAGTTTTTCGTCAAGGGCATGGTCTACGCGCCGACACCGATCGGCAAGACTCCCGGCGATCCGCCGGGCCTGGACGATCCGCTGCGCGACGCCAACAAGGCAATCTGGCAGCGCGATCTGCCGAAGCTGCGGGCTATGGGCGTGAACGCGATCCACGTCTACAATGTCGTGCCGCCGCCGTACGACACCCACACCGGGCCGATTTCCGATTTTTTAAAGGCCGCTTGGAACGGCGGCGACAAACCGATCTTCGTCGTCATGAGCGTGTTCTTTTTGGGGGACAAGCTTTTTAACAAAGATGCAGTCAACGCGCTCGCACAGCAGTATCACGATCTCGACGCGAAGTACGCCAAGTCTCCCGCGGTCATGGGCGTCGCGATCAGCAACGAGATCGGCGCCGACAACTTCATCAAAGACGCGGTCTGGTGGAATGCGTTCAACAAGATCGCCGAGGCCGCCAAGAAAGGCTTTGCCGACGGAGGGAATCCGGACCGGATCGTCACGACCTCCGAAGCCGACGGAAACATCGGAGCCCTTCGCTTTGGCGAGAAGTTTGGGGCGAAGGTCGACGTCTGGGGGATTAACATCTATCGCGGCCGCACTTTCACGAACTTGTTCAAGCAAATCCGGGAGAACACCACCAAGCCGGTCTTCTTTACGGAATACGGCGCAACGGCCGCCCGCCACCCGTTGCTGAAGAACACGTACTCATGGGAAAAGGGTCCGACCGGTCTCGGAAGCTGCGCGCCGGCCAGACAAGACGGAGAGATCATTCCGTCTGACGTCGAGGAGCTGCCCGGATCCGGCAATCCCAACATCGCTGGTTTGGTCGACTACGTGACGAGCAACGCGAAACTTTTGCACGACGGCTTCAAAGAAGACGGCGTCGTTTCAGGTGGATTCTACTTCGAGTGGTTGGACGAATGGTGGAAAGGCCTCGGAAAGCCGTCGGAGCACTTCGGCAACGTCGCGTTCAACGGCGCGTACCCCTCGTGCAACGAAGACTCGGGCTGGTACGGCCTCAACTCGGTCGCGAAAGGCTCGGGCGACGTCGACATCCTCAAACCCCGCAAGACTCTCACGGCGCTCAAAGATACGTGGATTAGCCAACCGTAGGGGCCTCGCATCGCCTCCTAAGGCGTGCGCACGGTTGTTACGGTAGGCCCCGCGTTGCGCGAGTTGCTTTCAATTCGGGATTGTCAGTGAGTTCGACGTTAAGGTTGGTTCCGCGCCTTAAAACCTGTGCTTCGAGCGCCGCGGCGCGTGCAGGGTCAGTTATGCGACAGCACATTATTTCCGCTATCGCCTCTTTGAGTTTCATAGGGCCTTTCGGGGCTTAGTATGGGGGATATAAGAGATTGCGGGCGATGATGCGAAAAGCCTCTAATAAGCAAAGATCAGCCTGCGCTGACGCGTGCAGGCTCAAAAGCGGTGGCAGCAACCTCGGCCAGAACGTTTCCGAACGCATGGGGTGCTAGCGTCGTTCTCATACAGCTCGCGGTCGCCAACTCGGCCGCTCTCCCGTTGAGGACGAATCATGAAGATCTCGAGATTAGCCCAGTGTGCGTTGGGCATTGCGGCAGCCGCGGCGATACTCGCCGGCTGCGAGGGCGGCGCGTCGCATGCGGGCCTGGCCTCGTCGCTGCCGGCGACGCAAAGCGTAACCTGGCCCAGCTTCGGGCGACCGAAGTCCGCGCATTCCGACCACCGCCGTTCGTGGATGGCTCCCGATGCCAAGAACGGCGACCTGCTCTATATCTCCGACATCGGGACAAATGACGTGTATGTCTACTCGTACCCAAAGTTGAAGTTGGAGGGAACGCTCACGGGCTTCGCCACGCCCTACGGCGAGTGCGTCGACAAAGTAGGCGATGTTTTCATCACGAACTTCGAAACGCAGCAGATCTTCGAGTACGCCCACGGCGGCACGAAGCCAATCGCGACGCTGAACGATTTGGGCTACTACCCCTCGGGCTGTTCCATCGATCCGACGACCGGAAATCTGGCAGTTGCGAACTACAGCAACAGTGACAGCGTCCGGGGCAACGTCGCAATCTACGTCGGCGCCGCCGGAGCTCCGGCAGCGTACTACACGGACGATCTCATGTACGAGATGTTTCTCTGCAGCTACGACAACAACGGTGACCTTTTCGTTGACGGCGAACAAATTGGCAGCAGCGGATTCGTACTCGCCGAGCTTGCTCGCCGCCAGCACGCCATGACGGACATCTTTCTGAACCAGTCCATCGGTGAACTAAGCGGCGTGCAATGGGATGGTAGGCACCTGGTGATCGGAGATGGTACGGCGGAAACCTTGTACCAGTTCAACATAAGCGGCGTCTACGCAACCAAAGTCGGTTCGACTCCGCTCAACGAGGCGCTTTATCTCGTCCAGTTCACCATACAGCGCGGAAAGGTCGTCGGACCGTATGCCTCCGGTGCCGGGATCTGGAATTATCCGTCCGGTGGTTCGGCGATCAAGACGGTCGACAATGGAAGTTTCAACGCGCCGTGGGGTTCGGCGATCAGCAACGTCACGATATAGATAAAACGAACGGGCCCGCTCACCGCGGGCCCGTTCTTGCTATGGATGCTCGTCTGCGGAACCGATGCGCAATCGTATGAAGTCGTCAATGTCACGAAGCTCGGTCGCTGCCACGCTGCAACCCGACTCGAGGTGCACGATGGAAGCGCGCCATCCGGCGCTCGACGTCGCCGCCTCTTTCCAAACGCGAAGCACGAAGACGTGCTCTTCCCGGGAAGCTCCCATCCCCCAGTCTAGCACGCGACGCATTCCAAAGCGTTCGGAGACAGCACGCTAGCGCGGCGGGTCGGGCCAGGTCCCTTGCTGCGCAGCTACCGCGATGTCAACGTGCCAGGGAATAGCCTCGAAATTTTCCCGATCGGCTGCGTCTAAGCCATCTGCCGCACTCTGCATCATTTGTCGCGCACGCTCGAGTGCACGCGAAGCTTCGGGCATATCGCTTGCGAGACGAAAAACCTGAGCGGCTGCCCAGTAGCAGTACTCCGGCCACTCCGTGCTGGTGGAGATGTGTTTTTCGTTCGCCAGCATACGATGCACGTGATCGCGGGCTGCAGGCAGGTTGGCAAGGGCGGCGTGCCAGACGGCAAGGTCGGCGAGCGTCTTGCTGGCCCAAACCTGCGACTGGGAACCGGCGCGAAGCTCGAGCGCTGCCTCGGCATGCGCGATTGCTTTGGTCAACTTGCCGGCCCTCGCTTCGGCAAAGGCAAGGTTTTCGAGTGCGGACGCCTCGATCAACGCGAATTCCAGTCGTCGCGCTAGTTGACGGGCTTCCCGCGCAGCCGACTGCGCGCCCTCGCCGTTCGCTACGCACGCGCGAAGGAATCCGAGGTTCGCGAGCCCGATGACTCGACCGCGCTCGTCATGCACGCTCTCGAAAAGCGCGACGGCCTTCTCGGTAGCCGCCACCGCTTTACCGAAAGATCCTAATCGCGTCTCGAGAACCGCTTGGTTCAAGAGTTCGCCGGCGATCCTGCTCAGGTCTCCGACTTCGGTATAGAATTGCAGGGCGTTCGCGAAGTGCTCGCGTGCTTCCGCATACCGCGTACCTGCTGCGCTCAGCGCGATTCCCAAACGGCCACGAGCACGCGCTTCGGCGTCCCGATCGCCTAGCGCCACGGCGTGGTCGAGCCAGCGTTGACCAAGCGCCAGGCAGCGTTCGATGTCACGCCTATTGTAAGCAATCGAAAAGGCACTCGCCAAAGAGAGATTTTCTAATATGGGATCGGTAGCGTCCGCGGCGGCCTTCCCGGCTTCGTCAAAAAGCGCTTCCGCTTCGGACAGATTTCCGCGGTGAGCCTCCATGTTTGCTAGGCAACATAATGCCTGCGCTATCGCCGTCCCGTTGTTTGATGCCCGGCCGCAGGCGAGGGCAGTCTCTGCCGATTCATACGATTCCACGAGCCGCCCAAGTGAAAACGCGAGCTTCGCCTCGGCGATGTGCAGTCTCCACTCAACGTCATCATGCTGCGGATGCGTTCGGAGTTCGCCGATTGCCGAGTCGAGCACCGCAGAGTCGCCAACGCTCAACGCGAACTCGATCCGGCGCAAAAGGATGAGAGGCCGCAACTCCGGATCGACGAGGCAAACGGCCAGTTGTTCCAGGCCGGCGAGTGCTGCTTCTTGACCGGCACGATTTCCGCGGCGGCATTCGATGGTTTCGTTTTCAAGGAGGATATGCGCGCGCAGACGCGGGTCATCGGTGAGCGCCAGCGCGCGCTCGCCCAGCGCGTGTGCTTCGTCCAGCGCGCCGAGTCCGATCGATCGTCGAACCGCCACGAGGTAGCAGCGGGCCGCATTTGCGCGGTCCGCCGCAAGCTCGTAATGTCGAGCGACCGTGGCTGAAAGCTCGGATGCCCGGTCCGCATACAGTTCCTCGAGCACGCGCGCGACGCGGCGGTGGCGGGCGGCTGCACGTTCCGGCGGCACCGCTTGAGCAATCGCCTCGTGAACGACCTGGTGCGAGAACGCATACTCGAAGAGCCCGCGTCCGCTCGCCTCGCGCACGATGCGCTGGTCGAAGAGTTCGTCGAGCGCGCTAGCGAGGGTAGCTTCGTCCCATCCGCTTACGTCGCGAAGCGCGTCGAGCGAGAATCTGCTTCCGATGCAAGCAGCGATCTCCGCACCGATGCGCGCCTGCTCGGAGAGCCTGTCGATCCGCTCGGATACGAGCAGTTGTAAACTCGCAGGTGGAGCGACTTGCGCACCCTTTCGCACGTCGTCTATAAACTGCGTCAAAAAGAGGGGGTTCCCGCCCGAAACGGCGAGGAGGGTCGCGGGCGCCATATCCGGGATCTCGCTCAATGCTTCGGTAAGCTCGTGCAAGTCGTCGACCGAGAGCGTTCGCAGTGACAAACTCTGCGCGCAGGCTACCGCTCGTGCCTCGCTTCTGAGCCGATGCAGCGGATGCGGTCGCGGCGTTTCGTTATCGCGATACGTCGCGACGATCATGACGGGCACACCGGAAATTCGGCGCAACAAAAAATGCAGGAGCGCGATTGAGGCGGACTGCGCCCAATGAAGATCTTCAAGCACGACAAGCAGGGGGCGCGGCTGAGCCAGGCTAGAGAGGCAGCGGAAGAGCGATTCAAACAACCTGATGCGCTCGCTCTCGGCGTTAATATGCGGTGGCTCCGGCAACGACGCGACGCGCGTGCGGATTTCCGGAAGCAGCTCCGCGACGCACGCAAGCCATAGACTTCCCTTCAACGACGCAACGAGCGGGAGCGCGGAGCGTAGCGCGTCGACGATGCTCTCGTATGGAGCTGCCTCCGGTGAACTGGTCACACCGATGAGGACGCGGCCGCCGCTTTCTTCAACGGCGTGCGCAAACTCGAGGACCATGCGAGATTTACCGACACCGGGTTCGCCGCCGACGAACACGTAACCACCGCGGCCGCAAGCGACCCGGCTCCACGCCTCGAGAAGCTGTCCCATTTCGGTGTGGCGACCAACAAATGGGAGGATTGCCGAGCGAGCCGCGAGCGCCACCGTGGTGGGTTCAAAGGGTACATCGGGTTGACTCGCCTCGCCGCGCGCGATTCTCTCGCGGAGCGTGAGCGTTTCGGGCATCGGCTGCACGTTGAGTTCCAGGCGGAGCAGTTTCGTGAAGCGCTCGCACTCTGCAAGCGCTCCCGCTCGGTCACCTGATTCGCATCGAAGCGCCATGAGTTGACGCACGACGTCTTCGCGCCACGGATCGATCGCCAGGATTTGCTGCGTCCGAGCGATTCCACGGACGAAGTCGCGTTGCCGGCGTGCCTGGGAGACGAGCTGCATCAATGCTGCGAGAAAGGCGTTGCGGCGGCGTTCGCGCTCTGGGAAGACCCATTCATCGTACACCGCGGCGAGCAAGTCTCCACGATAAAGCACCGCTGCTTCCTCGAGACGTTCGGGATTAGTCGTCAGCGCGTCGAACTCTTCGACGTCTAACCATAGGCGCAGGTCTCGCCGCAGACGGACGCTGTCGCCGTCGACGATCAGCGCTCGTCCCGCAAGCTCCGGCGGCAGAACGCGAGCCAGGTCGTAGAGGTTCATTCGGAGCTTTGTGCGTGCGGGTTCCTCCTCATCGTCGGGCCACAAGACGTACGCGAAAAAGTCGCGTGCGATGGGTGCGTCACGATTAAGGAGCAGATACGCCAGAACGGAAAGAGTCTTGCGAGGCGTCGCGAGCCTGAAGGGCTCCCCGTTCACCTCCACCGCGACATGACCGAACAGCCGGATGCGGATCTCGGGCTCGGGGCCGGAAAGCGGAACATCCGCGCGTGCGGAGGCGCGTCGGGCCATGCGAGACGCTTCGTGGGTCCCGGGGCAGAACGCTTTCGAACGGCTTCGCTGAAGGCCTGAATTTACGGGCCTTTTCGCTCTTTGGTGCCAGTCAGGGCGGCTAGAACGTTTTCGAACGCCTCGATTGCTAGAGTGGTTCGCATCGGCCCCCGGTCGCGAACCCGGCCGTTTTCTTGATTAAGGAGAAGTCACATGACAAAAAAGGCTATGAAGATTTTCAAGTTTAATCGCTACGCGCTCGGCGCTTGCGCCGCAATTATGATACTTCCAAGTTGCACTGGATCGCAGATGCAGATCGACCCATCGTCCACGAGGCAAAGCGTTGCCCCGCAACCTAACGGCGCGATGCGTGCTCATCCAGACCACAACCGTTCATGGATGGCGCCCGACGCCAAGAAGCAGGCCCTCCTCTACATCTCCGACCTTAACACCTATGATGTGTACGCGTACACATATCCAAAGGGCAAATTAAAAGGAAGACTGACGGGCTTCAGCGGTCCGGAAGGCGAGTGCGTGGACAAGAAGGGTCACGTTTTCATCGCGAACTTCGCCGCGTCGAACGTTCTCGAATACGCGCACGGCGGTACGAGTCCGGTCGCGACCCTGAGCGACCCCGGCTACTACCCTGTCGGCTGCTCCGTGGATCCGACGACCGGAAATCTCGCCGTCGCAAACTACGTTTCGACGGGTGGCAAACCAGGCAACGTCGTTATATTTAAGGATGCAAAGGGTACTCCGACGGCTTACGCGGATCCGCTCGTCAACGAAATGGTGTTCTGCGGCTACGACGGTGCGGGGAATCTCTTCGTGGACGGCTCAACCTCAGGCGCCGCATTCGCATTCGACGAGCTTTCCAGCGGTGGCGCGTCGTTGGAAACGATCTCGCTGAACCAGAGTATCGGAGTCCCTGGCGGTGTTCAATGGGACGGCACGTACGTGGCGGTCGGAGACCGGGCTACGAACGTCATCTACCGGTTCACCATAACTGGAGCAAAGGGGAAAGAAGAAGGCTCCGTTTCACTCGGCGATTCCTCTGACGTCAACCAGTTCTGGACTGACGGCTCGAAGGTTATCGGATCGGATCCCGGAGCAGCAAACGCAAGGTTCTGGAACTACCCGGCCGGCGGTTCACCCACCAAGACCATCAGTGGGCTCGGCGACCCGGTCGGCGCAACGATCAGTAACGGCACGTAGCCCCGAAACGCCGTGCGAGGAGTAAGAGTGAACCGTACCATCTGCGCTGCGCTCTGTGCGACCACGCTGTGGCCCGATACCTCGCTCGCTGCCAGAGCGGTCACGGACGACAAGACGAAGGCGCCCGTTTTAGATCAGGTTCTTGACAGAGCCGTTGCCTGGAAGCTGACGCCGGGCATCGCGGTGGCGGTCGTCAAGGACGGCAGAATCGTCTACGCGGGCGCTCGCGGCAGTGCGGATCTCGAGCGTGGGCGTCCCGCTACGGTCGAGACGCGATATCCGATCGGCTCGGTCGGCGCGCTTTTTGTCCTGGTGGGCATCATGCAGTTGAGTGCCCTAGGCCGCTTGAATCTCGACGATTCGGTCAGGCGTTACTTGCCCGAGGAAGTCCCGCTCGACATCACGCTGCGCGGGCTCCTGGCACCGCAAGAGGGTGATGCGAATTACGACGTTCTGGCCACGGTCGTCGAACGCGTCAGCGGCGAGCCGTTCGTAACCTATCTCACGGATCGCATATTTCGTCCGGCCGGGATGACGCATACCTGGCTGGGCGAGGCGCCGTCGTGGCTGCCGCTCGCGACTGGATATTACGAGTGGAGAGACGTCTTTGGCCTCGCAAAGCCCGAAGGCGATGCTTGGGATCGGAAGTGCTGCAGTTTCATTTCGACCGCGACCGACCTCGCGCGGTTCGACGCCGCGCTCTTGAACGGCACGCTGCTCTCGTCTACGTCGTTGCACGCGATCCAACCATACTTTCAATCGATGCAAAAGGCGGGCATGTTGTTAATCGGCCGGCAAGGAACGCCGGCCGGCTACGATACAGAGAACATCTTGCTGCCAAAGCAGCAGTTCGCAATCATTACTTTAACGAACAGTGCCGGCTTTCCGGCTTCGGCCGTCATCGATCGAGTGCTTGGAATTTTCTATCCAGCGCTCGGAACGGCGTCCGGCGCTTTGGATCCGAATCCAGATATTACCGCGCGCCTGCGGCATTATTTGAGCGGGCAGTCCCAATCGCTGGGGGCGGTTGGCGCGATGTCATTCCTGAGTTCCTCGGTCTCGGCGGGCTCGACCGAGTATCGGTATCTCGTCGATTTTGACGGCGTAACGAAGGCGGCGTTCTTCATTCTAAACACGAGCGGCGACGTCAGCGGATTCTGGATTCATTCGGTCGTCCACCTACGGCGTTGACGGCGGCCCGTCGTCGCTAGGGGGGCGAGGCGTCGTCAGCCGCCAACAACCGCATGGACATGGATCTCGAAACTTAACGACGTGAGCAGCGACTCGGGTAAACACGGTGCCGATCGCTTTGAGGTGCGCGTCACGTCCGACAGTCATTTCGGATGGGTGCGCACCCGCATGGCGCTGGAGCGCACGCAGATGGCGTGGATCCGCACCGGAGTCTCCTTGATCGGATTTGGCTTCACCATCTATCAGGTGATCTCGAAGCTGCCACAGCCTGAGCGGGCGTTGCACTCTCACGCCGCCCGCGACCTTGGTCTGATCCTGATCGGCACCGGTATCGTGGCCATGTTCTTGGCCGTGTTGGACTATCGCGCGACCAACGACTACCTGTGGAGCCCGGAGTTCAAGCCGATCGCCGGCATGAGCGACAAACGGGGTCACTCCCGAGTACTCCCGGTCACGCTTATAGTGCTCTTTGTCGGCATACTCGCTTTCATCGGCGTGCTGTTCCGCGTTCCATAAGACCACGCCGAAAACAGGATGGGCGGATGGGGTACGTGGGGTACGAGCTGGCTCTGGAGTCTCGCGCTGGTCGCGATCACGATTGCGATTCACGCGGTCGGGATAGTTTTGATCGGTGCTGCGAGCATGCGGACGCGAACCAAACTCCTGCGGCAAGGCCTGACCTATGTAGATAGCGCCCCTGCAACGTTCGTCCTCATCGTCGCTGTGGCGCTGTCGCTCGCAGTCTTACACGCGATCGAGTCCGTGGTCTGGGCGGTCGTCTACGTATGGCTTGGAGCGCTTCCATCTCCGGCGGACGCGGTGCTTTATTCGGTCGACTCCATGACGACGCGGGGCTCGTCCGGTCTCCTTATGGCTCTACAGTGGCGCATGATGGGCGCGACGGAGGCGGGCGATGGAATGCTGCTCTTTGGAATAAGCACCGCGTTCTTGTTCTACGTGATGCTCCATCTCTGGAAGGACGAATCACAGAAGGCGAGTTAGTCGGTCGCGTTGCGCTCCGGAACCGGCGGCGCCGCCGCCGTAGCGGCCGCCGCCCCCGCAACCGCGCAGGCATGCTCGTATGTCATAGGTGCCGTCGCGTGAGGATGATGATAAATGGCAAAGATTCTGTTGCAGACGACCATTCCGTTCGCCGAGGACGACTGGAATGTTTCGCGCTTTTCGCTTTTGCGCGAGGCGCTCGTTGCTGACGGCAATGACGTGGTCGCGCGCGATGAAGAGCCGGATGTAAACCGCAACGATCGTTTGGTCATGCGGCTGCCTGATTCGGACTTCGATCAGCTCTGGTTGATGGCCGTCGATACCGGCGACGGCCTTACCAAAGCGGAAAGCGATGCGATCATCGAGTTCCGCAAACTGGGCGGAGGCGTTTTAACCGCGCGCGACCACCAGGATCTCGGGCTCTGTCTCACTCATCTGGGCTCGCTCGGTCAATGCAATCACTTTCACACGTATAATCTCGAGCCGGGCCGCAGCGAGAACGACGACCAGGATAATCCAAGTATTTCCTATCCCAACTATCACTCCGGCGCAAACGGCAACTATCAGAAGATCTCGGCGGTCGCCCCTCCGCATTTGCTTTTAAAGAGTGGGAAAGCAGCAGGAGGAGTGATTGAGTATTTTCCCGCGCATCCGCATGAGGGTGCGGTTGGCGTGCCCGAAGGCCTGCCGTTTGCCCGCGTCGTTGCGACGGGAACCAGCGCGGTGACCGGGCGGCCCTTTAATCTCGCGGTCGCGGTCGAGGGTGAACCGTTCGATAGCGGGATAATGGGGCGCGCCGTCGCGGTTTCGACCTTCCACCATTTCGCCGACCTCAACTGGGACACTGATCGCGGCGCGCCAAGTTTTGTGACGGACAAGCCGGGCGACGAGATAAAACGCGATCCGGCTCGGTTCGAGATCTTTAAAGACTACGTCCGCAACATCGCTCGCTGGCTAGGCGCCCGTTCAAGATAGACCAGCGCCATATCGCCCTTCAACATCGCTTGAGAGCGACACAGCGCCGAATAGCTCAGAGTTGGATCTAATACTTATCCTTGATCTCGTAGAGGTAATCGTTGCTCCCCGAAATTCCGATCGCGTAAATGCGAGCGCGCATATGGTCAGCTCCAATGGCCGCGATGCGGATATCGGAGGCCAACGTTATGTTTTTCAACAACTTCCCAGCGGTGCCTTCGCGCACTTCGATCGAGTTCAGTCCTGCGCTGAGATAAATGTGATTGAGGTGCGGGTTGACGCCCATGAAACTTGGCGTGTAGGAAAGGGCCACGGTTTTTGTGATCTTTTCACTGCGTCCGGCTACGATATTCAGGCCGTTGGTGGCTTGTCCATAGAGTACGCCCGTAATGCCGTTTGCACCGAGAACGATGCCCAACGAGGTCGGACTAAGCGCGAACCCTCTTCGGGGATCGACCTCGAAGTTGCCCGCACTATCGTTGAAGTAATACTTGCCGGTCAGCGGATTGAGGACACTTACTCCTCCCATCACACCGCCGCTGCCAATCGGGCCGGCTACGACCTTGTAACTGTCGGCGTTGAGCGCCCACACCGGATCATTATCCGCGCCGCACTGTGCCGCGACCCATGCATAGCGGCGCTTTCCGTCTACCCAGCTGGTGACCGGGCAATCACTCAAGGAAACCTTTTTGATTGACGACTTCGTTATGCCAGAGTAAACGTCCACGTCTCCACCGTAAAGCCCGGGAAGCCAGACGTTGTGGGTTTTAGAATCCACGTCGTTTGCGCCGCCGAATCCGGTGACCGTCGCAACGACGGAAAAAGCTGACCCGCCTCCGTCCACCACAGTCGTATAGTTGCCGCTTAGGTTGATTCCGGAACTCATATAGATGCGATTGAGCACCGGGTCTACGGCCATGTAGCAGCACGAGTAACTCTCGATTTGAATTTGCTTGCTCGCATCCGGCAGCGCCGAGCGCGAGGATCTTGCAGCGTTCTGGGTCTCTGGGTTTGGAGAAAGGCCACTATTTGCGCCGCCGCACGCGGCGAGAACTGCCGCGCCAATGCATGCGCCGGCGAGGCTGATTAAACATCTACGCATAGTGTTTATCTACTTTCTGAGGCGTCTCTGGAATGCGCAAAACGCGACAACGTAATGCCGCGGCGCGTCCCTGCTCCTCAAAGGCCAGGGTGCGCCTTTCTGATACTTTTGTCAATGCACCCGGCGGTGAGGGCTCAAACTGAGGCGGCGGCCCCGGGCGTGAAGAAGGAGGCAAAATGAGTTCCCAGCGCATGAACGCGAGAGTCGCCGGAGTTCTGTATCTAGGGGTGGTCCTACTGGGCCCAGTTCGCTTGATGTATATCCCAAGCGTCTTGTTCGTGACCGGAAACGCGGCCGCTACCGCACACAACATCGCTTCGCACGAACAGCTTTTCCGCCTGGGAATCTACGCGGATCTCGTGACCGCGACGTTGGAGATCTTTGTTGTGCTTGCGCTGTACTGCTTGCTCAACGGTGTTGACCGGTCCTTAGCTACGGATGGTCATCTTGGGCATCGCTGACGTCCCGATTTACTTCGTCAACACGTTGAACGACTTCGGCGCGCTGTTAATCGCCCGCGGGGGCGATGTCTTGTCGGCAGCCGGGCCGGTTCAGCGAGACGCGATGGTCATGCAGTATCTCAACTTGCACCACTATGGCGTCGTCATCAACACACTGTTTTGGGGGCTGTGGCTGTTGCCGTTCGGTATCCTCGTGTACAAGTCGGGTTTCTTGCCGCGCTTTCTCGGCGTGTGGCTTATTTTGAACGGTTTCGCCTATCTGGTTCAGAATTTTGCCGGCGTGGTGCTGCCGCAATACGCCGATATCGTAGGGACCTTCACATTTCCGTTTCAGCTCGGTGAGATTGCGACCGTGTTATGGCTGATCGTTATGGGCGCAAAAGAGTCAGTCCGCGGCTCCTTCGTTTAGTTGGATCGTTGGCCGATTTTAGCAGGCGCGATCCGATTTGCGTTTTGCTTAGGAGGAAGGTGCGGCATCGAGCGGCATCTGCTTAACATGAGGCGTACTCTCGAGATCGCGGCGCTCGTGGGATCGCTTGCTTGGGCAGCTTGCTCCTCCGCACCGATAGCCCCGGCGGTTCCGACGGCTGCCGGCAACGATTTCGTGCAATCGCTCGATTCAAGCGGCGCAGGCAAGATTAAACACGTCATCTGGGTCGTGCAAGAGAACCGCAGCTTCAACGACATGTTTGAAGGCTATCCCGGCGCTAAGACGGTGTCGGAGGGCAAGGAGTCGTCCGGCGATACCATCGCGCTGCAGCCGATCTCGCTCAAAACGGTTTACGAAATCGACCATTCCGCAAATGCGATGTTCCACGCGTGTAACGGCAAGGGGAAACTTCCGGGGACGAAGTGCCGCATGAACGGGTTCAATCTCGAAGTGCAATACAGCGGTCCTTTAAATGGACAGTACGCCTACGTGCCACACCGTGAATCGAAGCCTTATTGGGACATGGCGCACCAATGGGTGCTGGCCGATAAAATGTTTGCCTCGCAACTCGATGAAAGCTTCGTCGCGCATCAGTATATCATCGCGGCACAGGCCCAGTCGAGTGTTGACGTGCCGTTCTCGTTTTGGGGCTGCGGTGGCCCCAAGAGCAACAAGGTCCAGATACTCAAATCCGATCGCATGTACGGCGGTGTGCAGCGACCGTGCTTCGACTACGAAACGCTCGGAGACGAGCTCGACAAAGCGGGTTTGGAGTGGAGATTTTACACGAGCCACTTTCGCAAGCCGCTGAGCGGGCTTTGGTCGGGGTATCAGGCGGTCCGGCACATTTTCCGCGGGTCCGATTGGAAAACCGACATCGTCACTCCGCAGAAGCGCTTTCTTACCGACGTCCGTGCCGGCAAGCTCGCCAGCGTCACGTGGATCACGCCCCTCTGTATGAATTCCGATCATCTCTTGTGCGGCGGCGGATTCGGCCCATCGTGGGTGGCGTCGATCGTGAACGCCGTGGGCGAAAGTAAATTTTGGAAAACGACCGCGATCTTCGTGCAGTGGGACGATTGGGGCGGCATCTACGACCCGATGCCTCCACCGTTCGAGGACTACGACGGGTTAGGGTTTCGCGTGCCGCTCATCGTCATTTCGCCGTATGCCAAGCAGAACTACGTATCGCACGTTCAATACGAGACCGCGAGCGTGATGCGTTTCGCCGAAGATACCTTCGGTCTAGGTCAGCTTTCGGCATCGGATGCGCGCGCAACGTCGCCGGCCGGAGATTGCTTCGACTTCTTGCAAGCCCCCCGCAAGTTCGTACCGATTCAGTCGCCGCAAGACGCGTCGTTCTTTCTCAATCAGCCCAACGACCCTCGGATTCCCGACGAGCAGTAGGCTACGACGGTGAAGGCTGCGCCTCTCCACCCGAGCCGCGCATATGGCCGCCGACGATCAACACGTTTGTCATTACCTGCTCGCGGCCGAACGTGGCCCGGAAGCGACCGCTTACCGTCAGCTGGCTCCCGTCGCTGACGTTCGTGTTCCCAAACTCAATGACGTTGATGCAGGTGCTGTCGCAGAGCTGGTATGCCGTTGCCGTACCGCGGCGTGTCTGGCGGGTCGTCGGATTTTTTACCGCACCGGAGACGGTGACGTCCTGTCCGTCGTAGTTCGACGGGTTGGCGGCAAGCGCGGATGGGGCAACCGATTGGCTACTATGGGAGCACGCGATGGTTGAGAGGATGGTTGCCAGAAGAGCGACGTGCGTTGCTGACCTAGGTGAGGGTCGCACTTGCGAGAGCGAAAACATCGATGTCCTCCCGAGTTTTTGCAAATGTCGTGACTCGGCAGGGTTCGATTGAGCGTCGGCCCTGGCCTTGAACGGGCTACGCCGGATTCGCCGCGTCAGCGGCGAGCGTGCGGGCGGCTGCAATACCGTTCAGCTCCGTAAGCGCGTCATCGGGAAGCCTCAACGCAGCGCCGGCGACATTTTCGCGTAGATGCGCGACGGACGAGGTGCCGGGAATGAGCAAGATGTTCGGTGAGCGCTGGAGCAGCCATGCGAGCGCGACGCTCATCGGCGTTGCGTCGAGCCTGTTCGCAACGGATTTTAGGGTGTTGGACTGCAACGGTGTAAAACCGCCGAGTGGAAAGTACGGTACGTACGCGATGCCCTGCCCCGCGAGGTAGTCAACGAGATCGTCGTCATTCCTATGCGCGATATTGTAGTGGTTCTGCACGCAGACGACTGGTGCAATTGACCGTGCTTCTTCGATTTGCTCGGGCGAAACGGTGCTAACGCCGAGATGTTTGATGAGCCCTTCCCGCTGCAGGTCCGCCAGCGAAGTGAACGCTTCGGCGATCGAGCCTGGCTCGGGAGCCGAAAAACCACCGACCCGCAGATTCACCACGTCGAGCACCTCGAGGCCCAGGTGCTCGAGGTTGTCGTAAACGGCTTGACGCAGTTGCTGCGGAGTCAACGCCGGCGGCCAGCCACCATCCGCGTCCCGGAGCGCGCCGACCTTGGTTGCGATGTGCAGATCGTCCGGATACGGATGGAGCGCCTCTTTGATGATCTCGTTCGTGATGTAGGGGCCGTAATAGTCGCTGGTATCGATGTGCGTGATGCCGAGATCGATCGACTCGCGTAACACCGATATGGCGGCGCCACGGTCGGCCGGCGGTCCGAAGACGTGCGGCCCGGCCAATTGCATCGCGCCGTAACCCATGCGCGTGACGGTCAGATCGGCCGCTATGGTGTAGGTTCCGCCGGGAAGAGGCCGCGCTGTCATAGAATTGCTTTTTACCCTCAAGCGTTCAACCATCGGCTAATCGCCGCGGTTTCAAGATAGCAACCGACCGAGGTGCATCGGCCGGCGACAACGTAATCAGCCGCGGCAGGGAGAGACCAAAATTGAAAACGTTGGGTCACCGCTACGTTATTATTGTAGGGCTCGTCGCATCGGTCGCGGGGTGCGGGGGAACGCAGCTGCCGGCCGGCACGCCGGGCATGACGCTACTTGACGTAAAGACGTCGCGGCTGAGATCGCCGATTAAGCACGTCGTTCTCCTGATACAAGAGAACCGCAGCTTTAACGATTTTTTCGCCACTTTTCCGGGCGCAGATGGTACGACAACGGGTCAAGCCCTTGCCAACACGAGCTGCAAAATCAACGGCGGCGCAATCGAGCTAAAAGAGATGCCCCTCGACCTTTCGGTTGACATGTACCATGCCTGGCACAAGGGCTACTCGATCGCGTACGACGCTGGGAAAATGGATGCCTTTGACAACGTTAGGTTTGACGGAACGGGCTCGTACGAATGTGGCGTTCCCTACCAGTACACGGATCCCGACCAGATCCGGCCATACTGGACGCTGGCGAAAGAGTACGTGTTGGCCGAGCACATGTTCACTACCCAGGGTAGTGATAGCTTCACCGCTCACCAGGATCTCATTCGGGGTGGTACCATTGTTGAGCCCAACGAAGCAATGGTCGACGCTCCAACCTGCGGTGACTGTTATTGGGGGTGTGACGCTCCGGCTGGAACGTTCACGCACCTCATCACAACGGGAAATCAATACTTGTCGAAGCAAGGCCCGCCTCCATGCTCGAACGAATTCGCAAAGAGTTATCGTACTCTTCGCGACCTGCTCGACGCCAAAGGCATTTCCTGGAAGTACTACGTCCCGCCATCCAATCAAATCAACGGGAAGTTGCTCAACGCTTTCGACCTGGTCTATCCCGTGCGGTACGGCTCCGAGTGGGGCACCAATATTTCCACACCTGAGACGAATATTTTAAACGATGTCGCGGCCGGCACGCTTCCAGAGATGTCGTGGGTCGTACCCGATGCCGCCAACTCAGATCATCCTGGTACGAAGGTTCAGGGTAAATACGTCGACGACGGACCGCAATGGATCGCGACGGTTGTCAACGCGATCGGGGAAAGCTCGTACTGGGAATCTACGGCTATCATCATCGTGTGGGACGACTGGGGCGGTATCTACGACAATGAGGGCGGCCTGTTGGACAAATACGGTGGGCCGGGAGAGCGGGTGCCTGCGCTCATCGTTTCACCCTATGCCCGGGCCGGCTACATTTCGACGACGGCCTACCAGTTCGGCAGCATCCTCAAGTTCGTCGAGCAGAACTGGAGTCTTGGATCGCTCGGCACGACCGATCGCACCGCAAACAACATCGTCAATTGCTTCAATTACAAGCAGTCGCCGATCCAGTTTCAGCCGATTACGTCCAGCCTCGGGAAAACCTACTTCATGCATGAGAAGCATTCATACCGCGCGCCCGATAACGACTGGTAAGCGCGCCTAGCGCCGCCCCGCCGGCGTGTAGAGCTCGGCGCTCGTCAGCTGCGCGAAGCCTTGGCCGAATCCGCCCGCAACCAGCACGCGTCCGTCCGGCAAGCGCGTGGCGCTGGCCGATTCTCGTGCCGCGTGCATGCTCGCATCGAGCGACCATAGTTGCGTTACCGGGTCGTAGACTTCGGATTGGAGCACGAGCTCGCACGAGCTCACCGCCGTACATCCGCCGGCAGTTAGCACGCGGCCGTCCGCAAGGACCGTTAGCGTATTGTTGATGCGATCGATGTTAAGTTGGCCGGTCGTCTGCGTCCAGAGCCCGGTCGCCGGGTCGTACTGCTGCGAAGGCGTTGTGGCCAGTACCTGACCGGCGTTCAAGAGCACGCTGACATTCGATTCCTGCCCGATCGTCGAGCCGGTGAACGTCCAAGCGTTGGCAGCCGGATCGTAGAGCTCGCAAGTGGGGGTCGTGAAGTTGTCCTGCGTGATGCCGCCTTCGACGAGCACCTGGCCGTTTTGAAGCACGTCCGCGCTGTAGCCCCAACGAGATAGATTGAGGCTCGGCGTAGCGGCAGAAGAGTGGCTCGCGGCGCTATAGAGATCGGCACTGTCCCGCGGGATTGCATTGACGGCAAAGCCGGCAGGAGCAAGCACCGTCCCATTGGGAAGAAGCGCGAGCGCAGCGTCCGAGCGCGTGCTGTTGAGGTTGCCGGCGAGGCTCCAGCGATGCGTTGCCGGGTCGTAAATTTCCATGCTCGACCATACGTTGGCATCGCTCGCTCCACCGGCGACGAGGACGCGACCGTCGTCGAGCATGACGGCGGAGTGTCCGCAGCGAGCCACATGCATCGAACCGGTCATGGCCCACTTTCCTTTGGCAGGATCGTACAGCTCAGCCGTCTTTCCGCCGGAGCCTAGAGCGTCGCATCCTTCGACGAGCACTTTACCGTTTTGCAGCAGCGTGGCCGGTTGGAACGCGCGTCCGACGTGCATGGGCGCGGTCGTGGTCCACGTTCCGACCGACGACGCGCTTACGCCCGAACGCCGCCCAAGTAATACTCCGATCGGCCTCACTGCGCGATGGACGCGCGCCGAGATCGAGCGCGCGCGATGCGCAACCCGCGGCGAGACGAAGCCCGGATGCATCGACATTGCGTCCGGTGGCGAAACGGCCTGACTCTTCGCAGAAAAGATCTCGGCGCTGGCGAGGGGTGGCCCGAAGTCATATCCGCCCGCGACGAGCACGCGTCCATCGGAAAGAGCGACCGCAGCGTGTTGCGCTCGCGGCTGATTCATATTGCCCGTGAGCCGCCAGGTCGCCGACGATGGATCGAAGATCTCGGCGGTTTGGAGTATTACCGTCTGCGTGAAATCGGAGATATAACCGAAACCGCCGGCCACGAGCACCCGGCCGTCCGCGAGCTCGGTCGCGGTATGGTTCGCTCGGCCGGCAACCTTGGGCACGGCACCGAGCGCGACGCGCATGTCCCCGGTCGGCGACCATCGATTGGTTTTTGGGTTGTAGCGGTCCGTCATCGCGAGCGGATTGAACCCCACGCTGTTTCCGTAGTCGCCGCCCGAAACGATGGCGCTGCCATCCGCCAGCGTCACGCTGATCTGCGACGAGCGCGACGTCATCATCCGCCCGGTGGTCGTCCATTTGCCACTTCTTGGGTGGTAGACTTCGGCGCTGCCGGTCGCTCCGTCCAAGAGGTCGACGTTTCCGCCGCTAATCAACACTCCTCCGGTCGCAAGAAGCGTTGCGGATTGGCTCTCCCGCGGGGTAGACATGCTTCCGGTGAGCGACCATTTTCCACTGGTTGGATCGTAAATTTCTGCGCTGACGATGCCGCCGCTGTAATCGGAAGATAACCCGCCTGCAACTAAGACGCGGCCGTCGGACAGGAGCGTTGCGGTATGATTTGCGCGCGGCGTCATCATCGATCCGGTTGGAGACCAGCGGTGCGCCGAGTGATTGTAGATCTCGGCCGAGGCCGTAAGCCCCGTCGCCGTCTCGCCGCCGGCAACCAGAACTCGCTTGTTTTGCAGCAGCGTCATCGTGGCTTGAACGCGCGCGGTAGACATGCCGGCTGTTTTCGACCAACGGGCCGACATGGGATCGTACAGCTCGGCGCTTGCGATGGCGTGATTGTTGTTGTCAAGTCCGCCCGCGATGAGGACCTTGCCGTTCGACAAGGTCACGGCCATCGGCGCCACACGCGGCGTCCGCAGCGATCCAGTGACGCTCCAGGAGCCCGGCGACCGTTGCCCCTGGCCGGTTTGGGATAGGGATTGCGCGAGATTTGGAACGGCTTCGTGAATTTGTCCGCAGCCGGCCGCCGCCATTGCTGCGATGAGCCCGATAAGAGGCACCCCAATGGCTCGACGCTCTTGCAGATTAAGCATGGTTCGTTCCTCCGAGCCTTGATACGCTATCGAAGACCCGTGAAGAATCTCTGAACGGCACCGTATAAAACTGCGCCGCGGCGAACGGATACTCTCGCGCTGCCTTTCGCCACGGCGTCGCCACCGTCGCGTGGGGCGAGCGCTTCACCCTCGGAATGGTGTTGCACGACGCTCGTTAGTTTGCCCGGCGCGCTAGGAGATGCTACGCGCCGCGCGAACATCTTCAGGTGCTGTGATTCGCTCTCTGACCATCCTCAGCGTAGCCGCGCTAGCTCTCGTGGTACCTGTCGTGGCGCGCTCCGCGCCGGTCCAAGGCTTGCCCGTATATCACCCGATCGTTCGTACCTCTGGTTCGATGCCGGCTTCGGCGCCGAGAACGGGATCGGCCCAGCGGGAACCATTCAGCGTTCCCATTGACCTGAACGCGCATCCCCGATCGCAAGAGCTCGATCCGCAGGCGACGTGGAATACGTTCCGATACCGCGGATGGAGCCCGGCTTCCGGCTCGCTCCCCTATCAGCCCGTTTGGTATCAAGCCGGTTGCTTTGCCAATGGCGGTCTCGCGCCGGGGGCTTCATTGAGTACGCCGATCGGGACGTCCGCACCAGCAACGAATTTTACGATCGGCTCGCTCGTAGACGGTCAGCAGAACCTCTTCGGTTCGTCGCCTTCGGATGTCGCGAGAGTGGCCTCGCCCGGCAGCGGCGCCGCGGCACCGGCTAGTCCGCTGACGCTGCAATATAGCGTCGGTGCGACGCCCTGCGGATCTACGAATCCCTTCGGCTTCTAAAGACTGCCGTTGCCGTTGGTCGCAACGGTAACCACGCCGAAACGCTGCAGCATCTAGGCCAGATAATCACTGCCTCCTAAAGGGTCTCGATTCTGGTGGTGGCGCCTCGTCACGGCAATGAGTGCTGTGGCCGTGATTGCATTCTTCGGCGGCGCAACGTTACTGCACGCGTTGCCCGGCGTCACGACAAGCGTTGAGCTAAAGATATTCGGCATCGCTTTTGCGGTAGGACTTGACGTGTTAGCGCTGTCGATTGCCATCGGCATCATGAAGAGCGCCTGGGAAGCCCGCGTTCGCCTCGGGCTTGCCTTCTCATGCGCGGAAGTAATCATGCAGCTCGTAGGGTATGGCCTTGGCACCGGAGTGGGGCGAATCGTCGGCACGATTGCCGACTACCTTGGCTTCGTGGTACTCGCCGGTGTTGGAGTCTTTATCATTCGCGAGAGCTACGCGACAAGTGAGTTGAAGTTCGACGTCGACTCGGGCTGGGGGCTCGTCACCGCGTCCGCATTGATTAGCCTCGACTCTCTTGGAATCGGCGTCTCCCTACCCTGAGTGCCATTGCCGCTCGGCCCGCTACTCGCTACCGTCGCGGTTAGCACGGTGGCTTTCACTGCCGTATGGGCTTACTTTTGGATCGAGCCTTGGCAAACGCTATGAACGGATCGCCGGGCGCTGCGCCGGGATCGTCCTGATCATCCTCGCCGTTATATTTACTGGGCAGCACCTGGCGGGGTGGGCTCCGTAGCGACCGGGCCAAACTCGCTCAACGAGGCAGATCCGCTTCGTCCACGCGCCGCGCCGAAGCGGCGACCTCCGGTTTGCAGTTCCAAGCCTTGCGGCCGGCCGATGTAACGGGACCAAGCAACGTCGGCGACGTGGATTCTACTGCCTTTGCGCCGAGCCAGTCGCCGAGGATTGCGGCATCCGCGAGGGTGACGCCCGCTCCCGCTGCGAGCAAAACCGCAAGGCTCAGCCGCCCGAGGCCGCCGGCGATTGCCTTTGCCGGCTCCCTGCATGCAACCAAAATCGCGCTCGGCGAGAACGACGACAGCGCCAAGCATTGTTGAACGTACATAAGATCCCTTAGGCTTAGCCTAAGCCGCTAAGATGAGGAATCTATAAATCGTCTCAGCCCGGGCTTCCGGCAAACGCTCTGAGCCGGGAACGGGGACCATCGCGGTCAGTGAATGTCTAGAACGGAAAGTCGCTCTTCGCTAGGCCCACATTCGTCTTTAGATCGTCGATCGATTCGTCGAGCGCTACCTCTGATCCCGAATACATGATCTGCCGGATCGGCCAATGCGTCTCCTTCGAAAGATACAGCACCTGCTTGGTGATGTCGTGATTGGACGCCGGGTCGGCAACGTTCAGCTCTAAACGGTCCGTTTCGATGCCCCCGATTTTACCGCCGTCGGTCTGGGTGAGCTTTCCGGGGATGTTCCCGTAATCGTCGATGATGCGCGGCGGTAGACCGTCGGGAATCGTGACGCCGCGCAGCGAGACGACGCGCGGATCGTGCAGGCCGATCTTCATACGGATGCCGGAGAGAATGCCGCCTAAATGGCCGGTCACCTCGTCGCCGCCGGTCCATATGGCGCCCGATCCTTTGCCATCGCCGTCGACGACCAGCATTTTGAGGTAGTGTGGGTTCATAAACGCGTACTGATAGACGCGGTCCTGCGTTTGCGTTCCCTTCGTTTCGTGAACGTGAAGAATGCACGTATAGTCGGTGACGGCGGCGTACGTTCGGTCGAAGGCCGCGATCGCCGGAGCCTGATTGGCCGCGCTTGCCGCGACGCAACTCGAGCCGACGAGCGTGCCGAACAGCGACAACGAAACCTTAAGATTCATGCGTCCCTCCTCATAAGTTGCGTCGATCGCGAGGCGGCTCGCCCCTTTCGTTCATTAGCAACACCGAGGACGATATCATCCATAAAAATTGTAAGAAAACTCTTAATTCTATGCACCCCGGTTACGAGGGCTGGCTCGGCTCGCCGCTGCGAGCTAGCCGACCCCGAACCCGCGGGTTTGCCGGCTCCCGCCGGCGGGATGGTAGAACCCTTTACATCAACGAATCTCAGTGTTTAACATCCCAGCCGTGCGAGCGCTCGAAGCTCTAACGTTTCACCCGGATGCGACGTCCCTCGCTCAATCCGATCGTTTCAGGTGACGTTGCTTACAACCGTTGTCACATGTTTGTTGACCAGACGACCGCCGACAGCCGCGCGAATTGGATGGCCGCGCTCGACCGGTTAGCCGCGCTTAATCCTACCGACGTGGTCACCGTCATAAAGATCCAACCCGGGGTAACTCTCCGACCGTGATTGCCGAGTCACGCGCGTACATCGAATTCTACGGCGAGCAACGCGAAGCTGGTCTAAGCGATCGGGAGCTGTTTGATGCAATGGTGACTCGATATCCCGATTGGATCTGTCGCCAGGAGTTCCTGATCCTCCCGGAGTTCTTCGGCCCGGCCGAACCCTCAAGGAATAGTTAAGACTCAGGGCGTCGTAAGTTTGTCGCCTGCGAGTGCCCAGGGTCCATGATTGGCGCGTACTCGCGGGTTGCCCCATAAGAGACGGTCGGCTTCCCTTTTCATGCAGCCCGGCCACCAGCCCACGCGCGTGCCGACGCCGATTAGGGCGGTCGCGAGCTTGAGCGTCGCATACGGACCGAGCGCGTACATGGTCCCGGTGAGGATATTTTGTGTCCGCTGCGTCGCAGCGATCGCGGGGCGCCGTTGTTTTTCGATCGCGCGCGCGGCTGCATCGAGCGACGCGCCGCCGGCAAACGCCGGGACGAGGCGCTGCGCCGCGACGACGGAATCGTAGATTGCGACGTTGATGCCCTGCCCCATTGACGGCGACATCGGGTGCGCGGCATCACCGAGCAGCAACAAGCCCGGCTGCGACCATGTCTCGGCTACCTGACTGACGGCCGGCAGAAGCGACAAATCGTGCCAGCCGTTCAGCGTCTGCCGAACGGTCCGATCCAGTTGCACGGGCACGTGCGTCGCAATGTGATTCACGGTTTCCGCAAATGGCCGCGCGCGTAACCGGGCATATTTACCTTTGTGAACGAACCAGCCAACTTGCAGTTGATTGCTGCGGCTGGCGAATGCAACGAACATCTGATCGCGCGCGACCCTGAGGTGTATACGGTCGGGGAGAGTGCCGGGATTGGGCGCGGAGAACCACACGAGATCGAACGGCACGGAACTCTCTCGGACACCGATTCCGGCGGCGCGACGAATCGCCGAAAAGCGACCGTCGCATGCAATGACCAGGGGGGCGCGCACGATCATTTCTTCGCCGCCGCGTAGCTGCGCTCGAACGCCGCCAACGGAATTTGCGCCGCGCAACAGCTCGCGGGCGACGCAGCCCATGACGAGCCTGAAATTCGAATGCTTGGCGGCTTCGGCGGCGAGCAGTTCGAGAAGCTTTTGCTGCGGAACGATGATGATGCCATCGCCCCGTCGCGAATCGAAGACCGGCGGCAGTTCGAGGCGGACGGTCGTACGGCCGTCCCGGATATCCATGCCGGCGGGAAAAACGTAGCCCAGCGCGAGGATCCGCTCGCGCAGGTTCAAATCGCCGAGTATTCTGTTCGCGCCGGGTTGAAGCAGTTCGCCGCGGAACTCGCGCGCGAACGTCGCGGCCTGCTCCAGAACCGTCACGCGTATTCCGCTTCGGCTGAGAAGCAACGCGAGCACCAAGCCGGCCGGCCCGCCGCCGACGACGATCACCTGAGGATCGTTCATATTCCGGGCATTCTCGCAGAGGCACGTTAAATATCTCTAAAGCGCCGGCGGAATCGTCCTCCGTCCAAGATCGCTCCCAGGAAAGTTCACTTAGCCTGAGGGTCCACCGCAATGCTATCGTAAAACTCCGACTGGATAGCACTCGAAGAACGCCCGACGCTTCCGAGCGGGTAGCTGTTTGCCTGTACGCTTCCGAAACCTTGCTTCACGGTAGGTATAGTGAAGCTGGCCGCCCACAGCGTGTTTTGCGACTTGTTCAGCGAAATGCCGGTGTAGTAGCCGTTCTCGGCGCCGGAACCGTATACAAACGTCGACGCGGGAGATCCGTTCCAGGGCTTTTTGAACACCGCGAGCGTGTTATTGTTACCGATCGTATTTAAGATCAGGTTTTCCTGGCGATCGAAAACGATGCCCTCGGGCAGCTGACCCGACTCAATATTTTGAAGAATCGTGTCGGCGCCCGTCCCCGTGTTTACGGAGACTAGGATCGGTTGGCCGTAGCGGTTGTCCCCGTCAGCCAGCAGCCTGTGAGCATCGGCCGCTAAATAATCGACCTCGTTCAAGTTCGAAGTAAAGAGCGTGCGGGTTGGGCTGCCTCCGCCGGCTTCGATCTCACTCGACTCAAAGAAGTCGATGACGTTATCACCGGCGTTAGCGGCGTACAAGTCGCCCTTTTTGTCGAATGCGAGTCCAATTGAATACGGACCTTGTGACAGCTTCAGCGTTGCAAACAGGGTGATCTGCTTACTCTTCACATGCCAAACCGTGACCGTCCCCGACTTCGTCCCAACGGCGAGGTCGCCGGACTGCGGGTTGACTGCGAGGCCGACGCCGGTGCAGGCACACTGCGAAATCATCTTGAGCGTTTTCGCACTATAAACGTCGACATTGCCGACCTCGCCGTTAGAGGCAAAGATCCAGGTTGCGGACGGCGGCCCCTTCCCGTCGGGGGCGTTGGGTGCCGAGAAGGTCGACCTAACAGCCGGCATCCGTTGGACGTTAAACGACTGCATAGACGCCGGGACCGAACCCGCACCCTGGCACGCCGCTACCAGTATTGGTAGAGCCGTGATCGTGATGACGCGACGCATAGTAACCTCTTTTCTTCAGTTAGCGGGCGGTGTCGCTTGAGGTCCGGGCTTCGCACCTTTTTTTACAACCAAAACGTCGCGCATTCCCTCACTGTAGTGGAAGGCGCAGCCTATTAGGTAGGTACCGGCTTTCACCAGCGTAACGGTCACGGATTTACCGGGCTGGAGCGCGCCGCTCGCATAGCCGGCTTGAAGTTTGCCGCCGCCTTTCGCCGGTATCGACAGCTTTGGGTTCTTTGGGAAAACTGCCGGTGGCCCGGATACCACTTTTACGACGTCGAGCGTATGCTCGACGCTCTTGGAGAGGTTGCGAATCGTGATTTTTGTGCCCGGCGGGAAGGCGAGGGACTGAGAGCGCGACGTTTGGGTGAATCCGCCCAGGGTCGCCTTCCAAACCGCCGATTTGATCGAGCCGAGGCCTTCTTCGGGAAGTTCCTCGCCAATCGTGTCCTTCGGAACGACTGCAGTCGCCAGCAGATCGGAGTCAATCGCGGGGAGCGTGTACGTGGTGCCGTTCATCGGCACCGCGTTGCGGCCGCCGGCGTTGCCGCCGCCGAAGTTACCGCCGCACGCGGCAAGCGTGAGGCTCCCAAACGTTACAGCGACCGCGATGAGTCTCTTAGACATGAATCCTCCAACAGAGTTTGTGCTTGCTGGAGTCTAGCGATGCCAGATGAAGAAAGTCTAAATGGAGGGCGGCGGTAGCTCGCGACGGGTTCCGGCCGGGTAACATTGTGAGCGCTTGCTAGTGACGAGCGCGTTACTCAATGCCACCAGGGATTTGCTAAACGCGTCCGGTGCTTATTTCACCCGCAATTGAAGCGTTTTTTCCACGGTTTGCGAGCTAGTGGGATCGCTCGCCGTGATCTTCAGGCCGATGGCCTGCAGCCCCGGCGGTGCAAAAAGCGTTACCTCCATCCTAAAGTTACCTTGTGGACCGGCGTCGGTGTTGCCGTTGTAGAGGCCCGTGTAGGACGGTGATGCTCCGATCGTGACCTTCACATGTCCGCGGCCGACGGTGTTGCCTTGGATGGTGAACGAACGCCCGACGACTGCATTTGGTCCGGGCTGGTTGATCGTTAGGTGTATCTCCACCGGTCCGGCGCGAATTACGTTAAACGACCAGGACCGGTCGAAAGAGCCCCGCCCCGCACTCTGCCCGGTGACGCGCACCGTGTGCGAGCCGTAATCGAGCGGCGCGGAGGGCTTGTACGAGAATCGGGTCGACGAGGTCGCGCTGCGGCCCGCGACATTGTTGCCGTCAAGATAAATTCTCAGGCTGCCTGCGTTGACATTGTACGTGAACTCAGCCGAGATCGGCGAGAAGCGGTCGCGTACGTTTGAGCCCGGCGAGGGTTGTTCGTTACGCAACTGCACCGATTGTCCCGGCGGCACCGGGACGCCAATCACCGAGAACGACCACGAACGCTCGAAGCCGACACCGCCGGCATCGTGCCCGGCCACCCGCACATCGTGCGAGCCCAGCAGCATCGGCGCTCGCGATGTGTATGAGAAGCCGGTCGGCGAGATATCGCTGCGAGGCGTCACGTCGTTGCCATCGAGCCGAACGCGGACGCTGCCGGGGTTGACTCGATGCGAGAACTGGGCTGACACCGTAACGAACCCGCTTTGCACGCGTGCTCCCGGCGGTGGTTGCTGCGCGCGCAGATATACCATGCTGGCCGGCGGCGGATACGGAGGTCTAGCCGGCGGAGGCGGTACGACCGGCCCTGCAACCGGCATGTTGATCGTCACGACGCGCGTCGGCGAATCCCAGCCGACCTGTGCGCCGAAGGCTTGTGCGATGAAGCGTAATGGGACGTAGGTCGAGGCGCCGACGATAAACGGCGCGACGTCGAGGGTCTGTGTTTGGCCATTGACCGTCGCCTGAGTCGAGCCGACGCGCAACTGAACGGTCGTGTTCTGTTTGGTCGCGTTGATCGTGCCCGCCGAATAGACCACGGAGGCGCCCATATGCTCGAAGACGCCGCGTAGCGGGACAAAAACGCGACCCTCACGCTCGATCGGCGAGGGATTGAGATACAACGGCTGTCCGTTCAAGTGAACGGTCACGGTTTGCGCCACCGCTGCGGGCGGTAAACTGGTGACGACCAGTGCGATGCTAAAGGCTGCGGCCAGCGCGCGAGGAAGCGTTAAAAACACGGGCCTGACCCTCCTGTTGGACCCTTGCGTTCGCGTGCTGGGCTTCCCTTCCGATCCACAGAGCGCCACGCGCGTTTCGATGTCAACTCATCGCTTCTGCTTTGCCGCAAGCCTCTGCTTTGCTACCCGTAACCGAGCTCGCCGTCGGGACTTCGATGCCCTCGCCTAGGTCAAGCAGATCTGGCCAAGACGCGACATCAGTAGGTGACGATTCTCGGCTCGGCACCGCGAAGAGCCATTGCTTCGCTGAAGACCTCAGTATTGCGACGGCCTTTTTTGGCAACGAATGTGCCGGTCAGGGAGTCGAATCGGGGCTTTGGCGTTTAACTGAGGAAAAATATACACTATGCGCCAATACAAGCTAAAGGGCGAGGTGCGGACTCTCCAGCGACACTTGCCGTAGAAAGCGGAACGAAGCCATGGATTTTATCGAACGCATTGATCAATCGACCATCGAGGGTTTGGAGCTAATTGCCGAGTCCAATCAATTTGCAATCTATGCCGTGGGTAGCCAAACGTATCTGTTGGTTCAACGGCATGAAGGGACCCCATGGATGGCGCTGCGTCTGTCAGGTGACGGGCTATTCCGAATCTCCGCCTTGCTCAATGACACCATGCGGCATCTCTATCGAGACATTGCATCGCAACTTTCGCCGAACCATCCAACCGAAGGACACCAACAGCCGCGTAGGATCGGCGGTCCAGATGACCTTCCTCACGATGGGATTCATTGAGCTAAGCAGCAGCGGCTGCGTCCTGGACGAACCTGGCGAAGAGAGCCTCGCGGATAAGCGACGTTAGCCGCGCCAAGTGCTCGGGGTCCCGTTCGAGGCACTCTAAGAACTGGTCGAGGTCGTAAGCGCGCTTCCCACGCCTTAATGGTAGATACGCGCACCCGCGTGCGTCTTGGGCCATAAGCGGATGCATGAGAAAGAATTCGACGGTAGCCGCCAGCAGCGCGTGGTTCATGAGCAGTTCGCGCCGATCCTCGGGCATCAATATGCCGGCATCCAGGAGCTTGTCAATGACCGTAAGATGACCTCGCAACGGCATGCGAATGAGACTGTACTTCAGGCTGTAGCTGCAATGCTCCACAAGCCTTACCTTAAGCGATTGATTACCTTAAGGCAATCCTAATGGTCAGGTTTGGAACATTCGGTTAAGGCTGGTCGCTCACAATATCGCATGAAAGCCGAGTTTCTAGACGGCGAGGCTAGCAGCCCGGATAACAGGGAGGCGGCGGTGGCGGCGGATAGGCCGGATACGGTTGCTGGGGATACTGCGGATACTGCTGGGGATACTGCGGAGCGTATTGCGGATATTGCTGAGGGTATTGCGGATACTCTTGGCGGGATTGCTGCTGAGGATATTGCTGATATTGCTGCTGGGAGTATTGCGGATACTGCGGAGCGTATTGCGGGTATTGCTGTCGTGACGGGTATTGTTGGTACGGCGAATATTGACGTTGTGCCACCTGAGCCGGCAGCGCCAGCGGGGTTGCGCTCGCGACATCGTCGCTAAATTTTCCGAACGTCGCCCTGTGGCTGTGGAACAATGCGACCAGCGCGGCTTCGCGCTGCTCGTCGCTCGGATGATCGGGGCCGCCGTCGTTGCTGACGCCCATCGCTTGCCGGTACCGGTTGAAGTTCCACACCATTCCCCACGGATTGAATCCGGCCTTCGCGCACGTATAAGCACCGCCGCGATCCGCGTTCATTTCGGCAGCACGTTCGTAGGCGATCAGTTCGGGATCTTGCGGCGATCGACCGCCCTGCGTCGCTCGGAAGACCGCATACACGTCGTGGTGGATGTCATGATTGACCTCGTGACAGATCACGCCCGCGAGCTCGTCTCTATTCTTCAGAAACGATAGCAACGCGGTTGTCACGTAGATGTTGCCTCCCGGTATCGCAAACGCGTTAGGGGTCTGCTCGTTCAGCAATATAAAATGAAATGGCGCAAAGTACTGGCGATTAGCTACCGCGGCGATGGCGTCTGCGATCGGGTCGAGCGTCCGATAGAGCGGTGACTGCGGCGGGACGACTTCGCCACGCTGCACGTACTCCGTGTAGCGCTGCTGGCCGACCTGGGTTTCCCAGCGCTCCTCCTGGGAGGACGTTTCCGCCCACACTGCTCCCGGCAGGAGGGTCAGGACTGCAGAAACGCCGGCGAGCGCTCGAAGCAAGCTCTTCATCGTCACTCTGGCTCTTCGGCCACTTAGTCGGCGCTGCCCCGTGCGGTTCGTCGTAAAATGGCTAAGAGTCGATGAGATTCGAGCGGTGCTGAAGGTTCTGCGTCAATCAACCGCCGCCTCGCAACCTACCGCCGCACAGACGCGTTCTGTCGATTATCAGCCTCAAGGAGCTAAAGGTGGATCTTAGGACCGAATATCCGCGAAGCGTACGCGATAAGTGGCAAGGAATCGTTCAACTAGGGCGAGCCATCGACAAGGGCAAAGCAACGGCGCACGGTGACGTTGGAGAGTACCACTACAATTGTCCAATGGACAACGCGGTTTTTTCGTTTCTCGGTATAGGCCACGAGCAGCTGCTCGAAACTATTCGAAGTGCGAAGGACGACGCGGAGATTGCGAACTTCACGTCTCCGCACGTTGCCGCAAAGTCGCATGATGAAATCGAGGCCTGGAATCGAGAGTGGCTTTCTCACGAGCCCGAGGGTCAATCTCGTGAAGCCTTCTTGAATCTGCGCAAGCAAATAGCGCCTGATCGCACAGACGTGACGACTTGGCCCGACCTGCTCGACCTCGACGAAAAGCGTGACGTTCCGGTGCGCAAATAGCTGCAGTTGCTAGGGTTTGTGGAAGAGCTGTGATGCAAGAAACGGCCAAAGCCGTTGACCCGTAAACATTCCCACCAGTCCTATAAGGCCGAGAAACGGCGGGGCCGGCGACGGTAATTTCACCAGGCTAAAGACAACGCCAACCGCGAGGCCGGTACCGAATGCGAGTAGCACCGCGGTCAACGAAATGGCTTGATCGCTCATTTGGGAGGTCTGGCGCCGCTGCCCCTTCTGTTCCTGCCGAAGCGCATCGAGCGACTCGGCGTCGGAGGCTCAGTGGCACGAAAAGCGCCCGCGATTTGCGAGCGCCTGTGGTAGAGGGCTTTCCGAGTTATGGCGGGGCCGGGACGGTGTCGATGATTGAGGACGTTCCCTGAGCCTTCGCCCCAACCCCGTCTCCAGCGTACTCCGCGAACGATGGTGAAATCCTGAAATAAACCTGGGAAATTCCGTGTCGAGCCCCCTGACCTCTAGCGCCATCGCCCATGCGTCGCTAATTCTGACTGGGAGCGCCCCCGGAACGGCCCGCAACCGCCTCAAATCGTCCTTCTGGATGACCGGAACGCGAATCACGGAAACCTTATGCTGGGTTTTGGTGACCGAATTGAGACGGTCGAGCGGGATGCGGCTCGGGAGAGTCGCGTACGGTCGCATATCGCTGCGCTGCTGAAACGGAAAGACGGTCGGCGGCGCGTTTGAGTCGAACCAGGTGAGCGGCTCCAAACCGAAGATCACTCCAGCGAGAGTCTTTGAATGGTGCCGGCGAAGTCGTAAACGTTGTAGCCGCCGGCACGGTCGCGCCGAAAGTCAATGGGAAGGCTAAAGGCAACTCCCTTGCTGCCGGTCCCTTGAGCGACGCCACGCAAATCGACGCGCCTCGCAGGGCGATCGCCGACGGCTACCATGCCGTGCGGTGAACTCGATAGACCTTACCCGTTCTTAAATCGAGCGCCGCGATCAAATTAGCGCCGGCCAAAGAATACCAAGCTGTCGTTGGTGGTAATGGCTTGATCCGTTGCGACGATTTCATGGGGCAGCGTCATCGCTAGACAAACGCTTCGACGTCGCATTCGGTGCTCCGAGCGCGCCCACGATCAATGCTGCGGCGGCTCCGCAAACGGCGACCCGCCCGAGACTCAAGAAGCTTATCGGCGAACTGTCTCTCAGCTTTGAATAGGCGTTGACACGCTGCAGTCTGCCAACGCGTTTGACGGTCGGGGAAGGAGATGTCGCGCTCAGCGTAGCTTACAAGCCGGAGCGTCGCTTTAGGATGATGTTTTCGCACGACGATTCTGACCGGGTCAGTTGGATTCGAATAGGCCGGGACTCCGTTGAGATTTTGGCGATCGTCGCGGCCGGCATTTGGGCATTCTATGTTTTCGCCTACGAAAACCGCATAAAGCCGTCGTTAGGGAATCCAGAGGTCGCATTTTCTGCAACGATGTCGAAGGTCTCGGAACACAATGGAATGATCGGAATACAACTCAATACTGAGATGCGAAACGTCGGGTCGGTCAAAGCTCATTTCTTGGGCTATGTGATCTGGGTCTCCGGTCGGAAAATTCGACCCTCAAACCACATTCGGGTCCCGACGACAACGAAGAACATACTGTCACTTGACGGAGCGTTCTATAGCCAGTCTCGCAGAACGGCAGTCTATGGTTACGGGTATCTCACGAATCTCGCGGATACAACGACGACCGCAGACCTGCTGCTCGAGCCGGGCGACGATGAAAAAAACCAAGACGTGTTCTACATACCCAAGGGCAAGTTTGATTTGCTCGAGGCCTATTTGCTAGCTCGGTACACGAAGCACGACGAAGCCGTGACCCCCACGAAGCTTGAGTTTGCGAAAGACGCGTTGCCGACATTCGCGGGCTCGCGCGACAACAACTTCGACTACGATAACGTCATCAGCAAAATTAGTGTTGATTAGGTTTCGCCTGCGTCACTCGTCGTCTTCGACGGATCGGTAAGATCAATCACTCACTGTCGGGAATGAGATAGTCGTCGGCAAACTGGTGCATGAAGAATTTCGGCGGCAGCGGCGCTTTGATGGGTACGAACTTGGCCGGACTTTGCGAAAAATCGAAGCAGTCGGCAGCGGGCGAGGCCGCGCGCTTGTCGGCCTTAGCGAGCTGATCCAGGCCGTACAGATCCTCGGCAAAGCGCAGCACACTGGCTGTCTCGTAATGAACGTGCGAGACGTGATCGTGTATCACGTACGGAGATAGCATGATTAGCGGTACGCGGAAGCCTAAGCTGTCGCGGTCCTTGTACTCCGGCGCCACGGGGTCGTAGAGGCCGCCCCAGTCGTCCCACTGGATGAAGATCGCCGTCGATTTCCAGAACTTGCTCTCGCCAACCGTGTTCACGAGCGCGGCGACCCAAGATGGTCCGTAATCATCCGGGCAGTTGGTATGGTCGGAGTCGTCGCAGACGGGCGTGATCCAGGTAAAGTTCGCGAGGTGTCCCTTGCGTACGTCGGTGATGAACCTCCAGTTCGGCGAGATGACGTCTTTCTTCCAATCGGGCCCCTCGTAGATGTGTTTAATGGCCTGATAACTGGACCACGTTCCACCGGTGCCGCTCGAAACGCTACCATACTGGCTGGCGTAGAAGCGCCACGAAAGCTTCGCTTTGTCGAGCTCGTCGCCTAGGGTTTGATAATCGAAGCACGCCTTCTGATACCCGGCAACGATGCGCTGAGGGGTGATCGTTGGGACCTGAGAGGCTTCGTTGTTCTGGCAGCCCCAGTAGCCGTCGGGCAAGTCGGCGCTCCAGGCGGCCTGTGCAGCGATGATATACTGATGCGCGACGAAGCTTTCGTCGAGCTGCGATTGGAACATTCTGTCGGCGAGCGCGCCTTCGTGCGCCATGTCGAAGTACGGCTTCGACTGATCGTGTGGCACGTACACGTACTGCGAGTTCTGAAACCCGCCGTCGCTCCACTCCTGGTCGAATCCGTTCATCCGGCAGTCTGTGCCGGGGAGCTTGCCGGTACCGTTGCACGCCGCGATCATCGCCGCCACGGAGTGATCGATATCGTAGAACGCGCCGAGCTTCGACGGCTTCAGTGTGATCGTCTGGCCTTTGGAGTTCTTGCCTTCCTTGACTGTATAGGCACCGGGATAGCCGTAGAACATATTGTTGAAGCTGCGGTTCTCTTGAACGATGTAGACAATGTGCGTAATCTTGCCGGCGCCCGTCGCGTTGAGCGCGCGCAATGCGCTGCCGCTTTGCATGTAGGGCAGGGAACCTTGCGAGCCAAGCGAGCAGCCCGCAAGCATGGCCGCACCCGCATAAGCCGCCAGTATAAAGGGTGTAAAGCCTAAAATTCTCATCTGCGCAACCTTCCACCTACAGCAGCAACGGTTCGAGGGAGAGTTGATTTTCGACCAGCAGCACTCACTTCCATCGTCGAGGGGAATTGAAAGTCCGTGGCCGAGGCAGGCGAGCGGCCCGACCGAGCGGGCATTGCGTTTTCGCCCGAGCCGGAGTTACCGTACGTTAGCTTACGGGGCGACGCTGACGGTCGTCGCGTTGAACCTTATTCTGTAACCGCTCAGGGCTTTGATCGGAGCGCCGCCGGCGGGGTACGGCCAAAGAGCAATCGTGCGGTAATGTTGCTCCTCGAATCCAATCGCGACTCCGGAATACAGCCACCTAAATGCAATGCGATTTCCGGCGAGCTTGGTTCTGCTGACGACCTTGGCCGTGTGGTTCGCGATTGTGATGCGATCGAGCAGCGCGCGATGTTTGTCGGGCGGCGACTCCTGAACCGTCACGTACTTGCCGTCCCACTGCATCCCAGTCAACTCCGAATTATCAGCCTTGAGCAACGGCTTATAGTTAATGAAGGCACCGGCACCTTTGGGGAGCTCTCCGAGCTCGCCCGTGTAACCACTGACGAAGAGATTGCCGCCGCCGTCATAAACGCAATCAGAGAAGCTATAAAACGGGACGGAGTCCTGATATTCTTGCGCTTTGCGGGTCGCGTGTTTGTAGATTGCGATGTTTTCGGGCCCGGTGTCGAATGTGTCGATGACGGCCAGGTTGCCGGTCGTCGGGTCGAACGCGCATTGTAGCGCGAAGCCAAACTTCGATTTGAGGGTTACGATCGGCTCGGTGCCGCCGTGCGCGTACTCAAAAATCTTTCGGCCGGTATCCACGAAAACGTCGCCCTTTGGATCGGAACAAAGACCGCCGATGACGTATCCGATCCGGAGTTTTCCGACGCGCCGGCCGCCGGGGTACGAAAGAACATCGATTTGGCGAAGGCTCGAGGCATAGAGTAAATCTTCGCGCTTGGCCTCGGGCAGCATCCAGGATCTGCCGAGATCGGTGCCTGTGCCGATCGCCGATGTTTGCGGCAACGCGCCCGGGGGAACCATCGGCGGCTGCGACCCACCGCAGCCTGCGAGCAGCGATGCGCCCACGGCGGTATTAAGAGCGAAGCGGCTAAGACTTAGAGCGCTCATCTTCCGCGCCTCCCTGAACGTCCTCAGGCGTTCGTCGCTCGCTTCTTGGTGACCTAGCTTAAATGTCGAAGAAACAAACCGAGAGCGGAGCGTCATGTGCAAAATAAAAGCCCTGCTGGGGTGGTAACAAAACCAGCAGGGCTGCGCTTGGAGGTGCGCGCTGGCGCCTTCGGGGAGACGAGGATGCCAGCCCTTTGGGGATCGAGCAATCTCGAGACCAAGTCCTAGTGTTCTAGGGTAGGCTTTAGCAGCCGTTCTTCATGCCGAACTCAAGCTTACCGAAGTCGAAGTTTGACCGCCCTCGATGTTTCCGAACATGCTTTGGCCGATGTTACCTCGGTGGGCGTCGGCGGTGAACGTCAAGGCGCCGTTCTGACCATATAGTTGTTCTTGGATGGTCGCCATGAGGATGCCGTTGAGAATTAGGAATGAACCGTAAGGAAATTTCTGGTCACCCTTGACAAGCGTCGCCGAGCCCCCGTTCTTGCCACTTTGGGTCAGCGTCAGACACAACGTGCCATTGCTGAATTGCGAGCCCTTCACGGTCACCGGCCAGCTGCCGCTGTAACTTTGCGATGCCGGGGTAATCATGTTCATGCTGCTGCCGTTAAAACCGTGCGCCATGACGGCACCGGCCGAGGCAACGATTGCCGCGGTTGCAGCGGCGGCGATTAGAGTCTGTTGCGTAAAACGCATAAAGGGTTCTCCTTGTCGGGTTCAAGAGAAATAATGCGCAGAGTTTAAGTTCGGTTGATGAAAAAACTTGAGAAACTCGGCGAATTCTAGCGCGTACGATCACGCTGGAATTAACCCCGCCATGACGAAACCTCAGTACTTTGCACCTTCGAAGACATAAGGGGAAAAGAGTGATGATCGGATTCGGCGTGGGCCGTTATACTGTCAGCGTTAGCGTTGTCGCCATTATGTTAGCTGGCTGCGGCGGGGGACCGCCCACGATGAGCGGCGCCGTACCCGCTTCGGCGGCGTTTACTCGGGCTATGACTGGGCCGCCCACCTGCAAGCGCGAAAACAAGAAGAAGCAATACGGAAGTATCGTAGTGAAACTCAGAAGTAAGGGCGGCTCGTTCTGTGTCCCCGCGTTCGGAGGATTCGGCGGTACGATGCAATATCCGCGCGCCGATCGCTCCACGAAGCTAACGATCCGTACGAGCACGGTAAACATCTACAACGAACCTCAGCTTGGCACGGGAGCCTCGATTGTATACTTGAACCTTCATTTTCATGCGGGAACGCGCTTCGGTTCAAGGCTAAAATCCAACGGCGGCCTGACCTCTCAGAGCATTTCTCCCGGTAGCATTTATACCGCCTACGGTATCGTGGCGGTCGGCCATCTCGATTTCATGTTTCCTCCCTGCTACACCGTTGCAACGCAAGGGCCGTATGGCGGCGTTCTTCCAAACCTTGGGAACCTCTTTCGCAGCGCGATCATTACGGGCATAGGCTTCGGGGTGATCGAGATTTATTCTGGCCAACAAGTCAGCCAAGCGTGTTGACCGGTTAGAATTTCCCCACGTTTTCGCGGGAATAGCGGTCGTGGGTTTTAGAGTTTCTTCAGGATAGAGCGCTACGATCGATTAGCTGTCCCCCGGCGGGAGGTGAAACGTGCGTCGTGCTCTTTACATTGCGAGCGGCGCGTCCGTTTCCGGGAGCGCTTACTGCAGGGGGTTTCTGCCCTAAGGTGGGCGTCCCCTAGACTTTCAAGCCGACGATGTTTCGGTCACTTTTAGAGGCGAGTCGAAGCAGTACGCGAGGAAGAGTCCCGCGGCACCGGCGAGCAACGGCGCCCCGAGGAGCAGGTTCCACACCCATCCGCTGTGCCAACCCGCGTTTTGCACAGTGATGACCAGAAACAACGCCGTAAAGAGTGTGGGGACGCCAAAGCCAAGTGCATAATACCCAATTCCGCCGCGCGCCCGTCCGCGTAGCGTCGCAACGCTGACGTCGGCCAAAAGCCCGGTTATGAACCCCGCGATCGCATAAATGTAGAAATCCGTCTGTACTGCCATTGCTAGTGCAAAGCACGTGAGCAGCAGCGTTAGTGCGCCAAACGGTACGTTCCAGCGGCGCACGAGCAAGAGTACGGCGCCCGCGACCAGGATACCCTCGAGGATCAGGGCAGTCAGCGCGAGCTCGGGTCCGAGGCCGGAGTGAACTTGATTGCTGCGGCCAAGCGCGGTAAACACGACGCGTCCGTCACGCGTCCACGCTACATCCTGCACGTCGAGTCCCGACAGTTGCGACAGGTCGCGCGCTTTCGACCCATCGGCGTTTGCTATCCAGAGCTGTTCGCTGCCCAAATCGTTGCTGAGGTACGCAATGCGGCGACCGTCGGGCGAGACTGAAGGCGTACCGTCGCTCTTGGGTACGATCGTGCGCGCATCGCGGCCGTCGAGCGCAACGCTTCGTATCGCGCCGGCGTTGGTGGCGAAGATCAGACCGCTTGGCGTCCACACCGGGCTTCCGGCGTTGGCAGTGAAGGAAAGCCAGCGCGTCTCTTTGCTCGCGACGTCGACGACACCGATCATGGCAGTCGTCCCGTTGCGCGATCCGTATGCAATCGATCGACCGTCGGGAGACCACGCTAGTTCGTTGATGGTGACGCTTTGAGTGAGAACCGTGTCCGATTTCTTACCGTCGGCATTGACGACATCGATCCCGAACTTGCCCGAGCTCTCGGCCGGCATCGAAACATAAGCGATTGACTCTCCGTCGGGAGACCACTTCGGCTGGGTGTCGTGGTTACCGGAGTTGGTCACGCGCACCGCGCCGGTTCCATCAAAGTTCGTGACGTAGAGGTCACTGGGTGGCAGAGAGTTTGGATCTTGATAGCGGTTGACGCGATAGACGAGATGTTTGCCGTTGGGAGCGACGTCGACGCCGAACAAGTCGACCTTCGGCGGGAGCGCGATGCGTGTGAGCGTACCGTTGGCGCCAGCGACGTAGAGCATCGGATAAACTGCCTCGCCGGTGCCGGGGCGGATTGTCAAGGGCGTGAAGCCATCTTCGATCGGCTGCGCGTAGCCGAGAAAGAATCCGACCAGCGTAACCAATGCCCAGGTTGAGAGCACAGCGGGACCGATTCGCTTCCACCCAGCAGCGTCGCGACCGTACTGGCTACCGATCGAAAAAAGCGGCCCGCTGAAGATGAGGGCCGCTGCCAACGCTAAGATGAGGTGCGGCGGGCTGACCAGCAGCACGACGCCTGACTCGATGCCGAATCGCGTGTGCCACCACGCGTCAAAGCCGCCGCCGAGGACGAATATCATCACTCCGATCGCGGCGCACCAATATCCCGGTGGGAGTGCGTTGCGCATTGAGTACTTGTTACGAAGTCCGACGATTCCGGCACCGAGCAGTACTAGACCATTCACCCCCATCGAAGCATAGAGCAGGGCGTGCCAAGGAGTTAGAAAGCTCTGATCGACTTCGCCGTGGGAGTGGGCCCAGCCGTCGAGCAGCAAGCCACACATCAAGAGCACGGCCAGGACACTCATGACCCAGTCGAAAGCGAACGACGAGCGCGCGCGAGCGGTCGAGACGGCCATCAGGTAAATCCTCCGCCGTTAACTACGGCTGATAAATCTGAACCTTTTGGGAAAATGAAGGCTGACCGTAGCGGGGCGAGCCGCCGATGCAGTACAGTTGGCCGTTCACCGTCGCCGAAGCCGGGCCGAGCATTGCGGACGGCATACGCGCAAGCATTGTCCAGCGGTTCGTGGCAACATCGTAGGCGTCGAGGTCCTTCGTCGCGGAGCGGAACGGTGAGAACTTCAGCCCACCAGCAGCGTACAACGATCCCCCGATCGATCCCACACAACCCGCGTAGCGTGCTAATCGCGCGCCGTGCTTGTTCGTCCAGGCGTTCGATGCTGGATCGTAGACCTCGTTGTCCGTAGTTGGGCCCGTGCCGATTGAGCCCGCTGCCGCAACGATTTCAGAGCCGACCGTGCCGATAAAGGAAAATGATTTTGCTACGTTTAGCGGTGCGACCGAGGTCCAGCTATTCGTTGCCGGGTTGTAGGTCTGCACACCGTTGAACGGGGTGCCGTTACCGTTAACGAACCCTCCAACGACGTAAATGAGGCCGTTATCAACTGTCGCCGACATGCTGTCGACGGCCGTTGGCATAGAGGCCTTCGTAGACCAGGTGTTGCTGACGGGATCGTAGGCCTCGACCGTCGTCAGCGGAGTCCCGGTAAAGGTAGACCCGCCGATCGCGTAGACGCGTCCGTTGAGAGCAACGGCCGCCAACGTCGCACGCTTTGTCGGCGTCCGCTTGGCCTTAGACCACGTGTTGGTCAAGGTGTTGTAGACGTCGTTCTCACCCAGAACGCCCGTACTGTTCTCACCACCGACAAGGTAAATGTTGGTGCCGATGCCGGCTGCGGCACCGGTAAACTGATGCGTAGGTGCCGGCGCTCCTGTCATCCATGTGTTGCTCGTGCCTGGCTTTGCAAGGCCCCGGCTGTACGATCCCGACAGACCCTGCGCGGTGCCAAGTGGAAGTCCGGAGTTAGACCCGGAGCAAGCCGAGAGTGCGGTCAAAGCGGTGACCGCGAGCGGTGTAGACAAGCGCAGCCCGATGCGAACGCGGTAATTCATTTATATACCTCCAGCGAGAAGTGTCAGACGAGAAATGTCAGAAATACCCGGGCGAACGCGGACCATCGGCCCGCACCTGATGCCATCTAGTTGTGAGCTAACGCCGCCGAACCTTTCAGATCTCCTCCGGCCGGAAGGCGGCGATGCGCCGGCTTGACTACTTCTTGACGGTTCGCGAGTATAAGGAAATGGCGCCCTTGGTCTGCTTGCTAGGCCGGGATGGATCGCGCAAGTTACGCGATGGAGATTCAATGAAGAAATTGATCAAGACTTTGGTCGCGCTTGGATGCCTGTGCTTATTCGCCGGCCTCGCTGCGACCGCCGCGGACGCGCCTACAATCGTTATGGTCGATCAGGCGAAATACGCTCCAGCACCAGCGCCCTACCCGCCCGGAGCGATGATGGCGGTGTTGTCGGGTGATCCGGCCACGCCGAGCTCGCAGTACACCGTGCGCCTGAAACTCGCCGATGGTACGCAGATTGCGCCACATACGCACGGCGACATCGAAAATGTTACGGTTCTCAGCGGCACTCTAATGGTCGGGGTAGGCAATGCAGTCGACCCCGCGTCCATGCTGGCGCTCACGCCCGGCTCGTACGCGTCGATTCCTGCGGGGACGCCCCACTATGCCATGGCGAAAGGCGAGACCGTCGTACAAGTTAACGGCGTCGGACCCGCCTCAATGACGTTGGAGAAGTAGTCGCGCAGATTGCCGCTCAGCGTTCGACGCCTGCATAATCGATGTTGACGTAGCCGGTTGGAGCGACACCCTTGGGTTTGGTGCCGACCACGATGACGACCGAATGCAGGCCCTCTGGAAGACGGCCACTATCGTAAGCAACGGCCATCCTCTTCTTGCGTGCTAAGAACGTAATATTATGGATCTGACCATCCAGTGCGAGCGTCGCCGAGCCCCCTTGAGGCCCGTCTACGCCGTGAAGATAGAAACGCCGTCCGTAGAACATTATCGAAGCCATGTCACCGGGCGTGTAGCTGCGAAGACTCGCACCGTGATAGCGGCCGTCTCGACGACCGGTGACTCGCTCCCAGCGTCCTGAATACCAAAAATGATCGAGAGTCGTGCCAACCTTTCGAACGTCAACGATAGTCACTTCGGGGGGCGCCCTGCGAGTCGTACTGGACGTTGGAGCCTTCGTCGAGCAGCCACCCAACCATAATGCGAGCCCAACAGCCGCGATTGCAACGGGGTGAAATCGAAGCACGAATTAGACGCTGTACAGTGTTCGCAGATCTTGGATAACGCTCGTGAGAATGACGTGGAAATCCGCATTGCGCTGCGGGCCGACGTCGGGGTCCGCATTGAGCTGCTGCATGATGGTAACGTGGATCGGTCGTGAGATCAGGTGCTCGAGCATATAGCCGACGTCGAACTTTCCATTGGTCATCGTGCCCGCTTCGACAAGCTTACCGGAGAGTTGCTTCCCGTCTTGTGCCAAACCCGGCGGTGGATCCGGGAGCTTGACGCCGGCCTGGGTCGCAGCGGCGAGCGCGTCGGCGATTGCATGATTGAACGTGACGACGAAGGCTGTGACCCGTTCCTGGCCGTATCGTTGCGTGAGCGATTGCACTTCAGCATTGGTATTCGGCCCGGCGAGAACACCTAGCAGTTTGAGCGAATCAAAGTGTTGTGCTCCGCCCCCGGCCTCCACCACGGCAGCGGTGAGTGGAAGATCCGGCGCTCCGAGATAACGCGTCATTTGCATCGCCGACGCCGGCTGCGTGCACGCGAAACCCACCACGAGTATAATCGTGCTTAGTCTTTTCATCCCCTTATTCTAGCAAGCCGTTGACGAGCGCCGATGGGCCAAACAGATTTTCGGGCTAGGACCTCTGGCCCGAAATTTCAAAGAACGACGCCTCGACCACAACCCGGCTAACCGGCGTGCCGTGGTCGAATCCGGAGTTCGTAACTATTGTGAACAGCACGCTCCAGCTATTCGGCGAAACCATCTAGTGCGAGCCGGCTCACCAATCGTGGTGCAGGCCGTCAGCCGAGCTCGCCGCCCTTAACTCAAGCCAATCGGCTAAGCCGTGGGTCGCAAGCGGGTTTGCCAACCCGGACTGTTTATACGATCATTGTCTTACCGGTTCGACTTACAGACAAAGGACTCGACATGAAGTCACCATCAGATCCAATCGCCACGGCGCAGCCGATTTTCGACGTGCAGCGCGCCGCCGAGCGCGCCACGTTCGATCAAGGCTGGCTCCTAACCAGCCACTCCTTCAGCTTCGCGGACTATTTTGACCCACGCAACGTCAACTGGGGCGCCCTGCGCGTCTTCAACGACGATCGCGTCGCTCCCGGTGCAGGGTTTCCGACGCATCCGCATCGCGACATGGAGATCGTCACATACGTCCTGGCGGGAGAACTCGAGCACCGCGACAGTATGGGCAGCCACGGCATCGTCGGAGCCGGCGGCGTCCAGTACATGAGCGCGGGGCGCGGGGTCCGTCACTCCGAGTACAATCACTCGACGACTGAAGGGCTGCATTTTCTCCAAATGTGGGTCCTTCCCGGCAAGGCCGGCGGAGCGCCGATGTACGGGCAGGTCGAATTCGACGTCGCCCAGCGGCGAAATAGATGGCTCGTCATTGCGTCGGGTCACGCCGGCCAAACGGCACCGGTCGCCCTGACGCAGGACGCGATGCTGCTCGTCTCACGCTTGGAAGATGTCGAGCTGCGTCACACCTTCGAACCCGGACGGCTCGGCTTTATCTTCGCCGCAGATGGCGGCATCGGCCTTACTGCATTCGATGAGCCCAACACCCAGATCGGATCGGCGGAACTTGCCGAAGGCGACGCCGTTCGCATCGCCGGCGTCACGCGCTTGAAACTCCGGGGCGCGGGCGAAGTCGTCCTTTGGGACCTACCTCGCGTCCGGGATGGCGCAAATGATTAGGCGGCTTTTGAGCGCGACGATCCTTGGGTTCGCGATTCCCCTCGGAGCAACAAGCGCCGAACCGCCCGTTACGCATCAGGACGTAACGCGCACCTGGGCCGATGCGTGGAACAGCCACGACATCACCAAGGTACTGGCGTTGTTTGCCAAGGACATACAGATCGACCAGCCCGAGAACGCCAAGCCCCTCGACTATAACGGGGCGCGGAAGTTTTTCTCGATGATCTTCAGGGCCTACCCGGATTTTCACGTCGCAGTGCTTCAGGCGATTGTCGACGGACGTTCGGCCGTCTCCGTCGAGCGAGTAACCGGCACGTGGACGGGCCCTTTCGTCAACCCGGCCAACGGGAAAGCTACGCCGGGTAACGGACGGCACTTCGATCATCCCGGCGCCATGGTCTTGCTCTATGACGCTAACGGCAAGATTCGGCACGTCTCGATCTATTGGGATCAGCTGACCGTCGACCGCCAACTCGGATTAATCCCGCGCTGATTCTATCCCGGCACTGGTTGAACTATATCGACTACGGAAAGGAGACGCAATGGACGACTCACAGCGCTACTGGTCTCACGACGTTACTGAAGAGGACCGGCATGATGTCGGCGGCGGAGTGTTTGCTAGCGGTTCGGCCGCCGAAATCGCCGAGGCGGTCATCGCGGCGGCACAAGGCGAGAGATCCCAGGATTCGGTCGAGCGCCGTGCGATGGCAAAATTGACGTTCTATGAGAATCGCGCCGGCAGAAATCTAAGCGACGAACGACGAGCGGTAATCGAGCAAGCGAAGCGTCTGGTCCGAGACAAGCTCGGCTAGGCTTCAACTTTTCCGCGCCGCTCCGATTCGAGCTTAGAACGGTTCACCGGCTATACAGTATCAAGCGAGTATCTCGCGAACCAGCGGAATAACTCTACTGCCGTACAGCTCGATGCTCCCCATGAGCTTCTCGTGCGACAATGGGCCTGCGCTGTACTTCAGATCGAACCGGGCGATACCGAGGGCCCTCGCGGTTGCTGCGATCCTCCGTGCCACGGTTTCTGGCGAACCGCAATAGAGCGAGCCTCGATCGGCTTCCTTGTCGAAGTCTGCGCGGCTGATCGGGGCCCAACCCCGCTCGGCTCCAATCCGATCGCGCATGACCTTAAACGCGGGCCAGAGCTCGTCTTTCGCTTGTGCGTCGGTTTCGGCGATGTGACCCGGCGAATGGACGCCAATTGGTAGCGGCGGTTTCTCAAGCTGCTCTAGGGTGCGGTGATATAGTTCGATGTATGGCGTAAATCGCTTCGGGTCGCCGCCAATGATCGCGAGCATCATCGGCATGCCGTAACGCGCCGCGCGAACGACCGACTCAGGACTGCCGCCGACACCAATCCAAGTCTTGAGCGAACCGGACTCAATCGTCGGAAAGACTCGCTGGGTCGTCAAGCTCGCGCGCGTTCTGCCGTGCCACGTCACCGGTTCTTGAGTGATCAAGGCTGCGAAGAGATCGAGCTTCTCCGCGAAGAGCTCCTCGTACTGGCTGAGGTCGTATCCGAACAACGGGAACGACTCAGTAAACGAACCGCGCCCGAGAATGACTTCGGCTCGCCCACGCGAGATCGCGTCGAGCGTGGCGAACCGTTGGAATACGCGAACCGGATCGTCCGAACTCAGCACCGTTACGGCGGAGCCAAGCCGAATGCGAAGCGTGCGACCCGCGATCCCCGCGAGCACGACTTCCGGCGACGATATCGCGAAGTCGCCGCGATGATGTTCGCCAACGCCGATAAAGTCCACGCCGAGCCGATCGGCGAGCACGGCCTCTTCAACGACGTTTCGTATTACCTGTGCGTGTGGTAGCAACCGGCCGGTCGCATCAGCGGTGACGTCGCCGAATGTATCCAAGCCAAGTTCAAGATGCTGCGTCATGGCGTGCTTCCTTCGATGGCTTCCATGGAGTTTCTGGCTTAGCCGGCGGCCGCCGACAATACCCGGCCAAGCGCGACATCGAGTTCACGCGCAACATCAGTGACGCGGTCGTCTCCAAAGTGACCAAAGAGCGACGACGGCAGGTCGTATTCGAAGCCCGAGCCGCCGGCATCCGTTTCGTTAACAAGATGAATTGCCGGCCGTCTCGTTCAAGCACGCTCGATGCGCGCGCTGCGTTTTGACACCTTTGGTCCCCCATCGGTCCTTCGTTTGGTTGATCTCCCCGATCCGAAAGCGGGCGACGGATTTGCGGTCGTCCGCGTGACGGGCGCGTCGATCAATCCAAGCGACGTGAAGAATGTCGGCGGGGTGATGGAGGGAACGACGCTGCCGCGAACCCCTGGCCGCGACTTCGCCGGCGTCGTCGAGCAGGGTCCCCTCGAATGGTTAGGCCGCGAGATTTTCGGTACCGGCGGGGACATTGGCTTCACGGTCGATGGTAGTCACGCCGAAGCGATCGTCCTTCCAGTCACCGCTTTGACGCCCAAGCCGGCCCGCATGAGTGCCGCGCAAGCGGCGAGCGTCGGCGTAACGTCGGTGGTTGCCTGGATGGGACTCGTCGAGTACGCAACGCTCGAGCGCGGCGAAAGCGTCGCAATCATCGGGGTCGGCGGGGGTGTCGGCACGGCGGTCGCTCAGATAGCGCGCTTGCGCGGAGCTTCGCCGATCGTCGGCGTTGATGTGAAACCGCCGGAATCGGGTTCGCCGGCCGAACGCGCCATCGACCATTTCGTACCGTCCGACGAACATCTTACCGAAGGTATTCGTGAGGCGACGAGAGGTTCGGGCGCAAACGTGATTTTCGATGCGGTCGGCGGGATCATGTTCGAACCCGCGCTTAACAGTCTCGCGCATCGAGGGCGACTTGTGGAGATCGCTGCCACGGGTCGTGCGAGGGTCGAGTTCGATCTACGGAATTTCTATCACAACGAAAGCCGGATCATCGGCGCCGATAGCCGTAAACTCGACGCCAGCGCCTCCGCACGGCGGCTCGCCGCGATGCTTACCGCCTTCGAGTCCGGAGCGATCTTACCGCCGCCGATCGACCAGCTCGTACCGCTCGACCGCGGCGTCGAAGCCTACGAACGCGTAGCTTCCGGCGCGCGCGCTCGTTTTGTGCTCACTCCCGATCAGCATTCCTAGGCAAGACACTATCTAGCGAGGAGCTGTTGGCCGCCGTCGATGTCGAGTGTCGCACCCGTGATCGCGTCGTTACTCATTACCTGCGCGGCCAGCGCGGCCACGTCAGCGGGCCCAACGACGCGCCCGATCGGTAGCGTCTCACGCAGCTGTTGACGCCGAGCATCTATTTGATCGCCCAAGAGCGTGGCCGAGAGCGGCGTGTCGACGAAACCTGGTGCAATAACATTGACGCGCGTCGGGGCGAGCTCAAGGGCCAGATTTGCAGCGAGCGCGGGAATGGCCGCGGTAAGCGTCGTGGTAATCGCGAACCCAACGCCGGGCCGACGGGCGCCGGTGCCACCGATGAAGAGCAGCGATCCTCCGGGCCGCAGTCTTCCGCGCGAAAATAAGGCAGTGCCAAGGACTACCGACAACCGTTGATCCAGATGCCTGCGCGCGTCGTCGAGATTCATCGAGGATAACGGCATATACGCGGGGCCGCCGGCTGTCACCATGATGTGATCGACCGGACCGGGCAAATCTTTGAAAAACTGCTCGAGCTGCGCTAAGTCGGCTGCATCAAAGGCCGCGGTCTGACGGGCCTGCAACTGTTGCGCGGCGATCTCAAGCCGCTCCCGTGTGCGTGCGGCCAGGATTAATTCCGCACCGGCCGCACGCGCTTGACGAGCCGTTTCAAAACCGACGCCGGAACTACCACCGATCACAACGACGGTTTGCCCTTGGAGCTCGTTCATGTCACGCGGTAGTATAACACAATGCTGCCATCACTGCTGCGGTCGCGGCCTGCGCATCAGCAGCACCAGCGGTGTGCAGAAAAGCGCGACGAGTCCCATCACGTACGTCGCGTCGGCAAAGGCGAGCACGGCCGATTGAGAGCCTACGATATTGCCCAGCTGAGCGAGCGTTCCGCCGTGCTGGAGGAACTGCTCGACGGGCTGCCTGCGGATGTTCTCGTATCCGGCGAGTATTTGCGAGTGCATCGCCTCGCGACGATCGACAACGACGTCGAGTAGCGCGACCGCGATCGAGCCGCCTAGCTGGACCCCGAGGTTGACCATCGCCGCGGCCTTAGGACCCTCGCTCGGCGTGGTGTTTCCCAGGACGGCGATCGAGAGCGGAACGAAGAGCAGCGCCGACGCTGCACCAACCGTAGCTAGGGGTACGGCAAACGACCAGAACCCGGCGGTGCTCGTCGTCACGCCCACTTGGAGCCATAAGCCCCACGCCATCAGTAAGAATCCGCCACCCAATAGCCAACGCGCGTCGATGCGTCCCGCTATTCGAGCTGCGACAGGGGTTAGCACCGCAATCGGAATCGCGCGCAGGATAAAGAGTTCGCCGCTGAGCGTCGGCGTGAAGCCGAGCGGTCCTTGTGTGAGCTGTGGAACGACGTACGTCGAGCCGAACACGACCGCCCCGAGCGCAAGCGCTAGCACGAAACCCGACGCAACGCTACGATTCTTGAAGATGCTCAAGTCGACGATCGGCACATCCGTCATGTGCAGCTCCCAAAAGATGAAACTCGCGAGGCCGGTGACGCACAGAACCGAGGCTAGCGTGATGCCGTCATTCGCGAACCAGTAGTTCCGCTCGCCTTCGGTAAGAACGTACTGCATCGTCGAGAGCGTGACGGTGAGCAGGACGAGCCCGACGAGGTCAACGCGCGTCGCGCGCGGATCCGTTGGGTCCCGTAGGATCATCAGCAGCAGAATGGTCGCGATCGTCCCCGGGGCGATGTTGATGAAGAAGACCCAATTCCAACTGAAGTTGTCGACCAGCCAGCCGCCGATCGGAGGGCCGAGTGCCGGACCCAATATCGCACCGAGCGCAAAAATCGCTTGACTCGCGCCGAGTTGCCGAGGGGGAAAGGTGTCGCGCAATATCCCTTGCGCCGTCGCGAGAATGCCACCACCAAAGATGCCCTGGACGACGCGCATAAAAATAAGCGCTTGCAGTGTGTCGGAAATGCCGCAACCAATTGACGCCAGTGTGAACCCGACAATGGATACGGCGAAGTAGCGCTTACGGCCAAACCGGTCTTGTAGCCACGGCGTGATCGGAATGACGATGATTGCGGCAATTGTGTAAGCGGTGACGACCCAGGTACCTTCATCAGCGCTGGCGCCGAGATTCCCCTGAATGGTGGGCAAGGCGACGTTGGTAATCGTGATGTCCAACGTTTGCATGAGTGCCGCAGCCATCACGCCAACGACGACGAGTGTGCGACGAAGCCCGTGCTCGGTGACGTCTCGACGCGTTATTGCCATGCGCGCCGGTCCAACCGCTGATTTGAGATTCTGAGTCAGCCTGACCTCCAAGGCAATGGCACGCATCGCGTGGCAATGCCCACAGCGATGAACAAAATACCGGCGCACGTAAAGGCCTCGGCGCTGCCGAAGCGCGCCGCAAAAGCGCCCCATAGCAGCGAGCCAAATGCCATGACGCCCTGCGACGTGACCAGGTAGAGCGCGAATCCGGCTGCCCGATGTTCGGCCGAGACCGCAAACTGGATCGCGGTATTTAAGACCGAAAGAACCGTGAGCCACCCAAAACCCGCCGCAAACAACACGAAGTAGCCGATCCACAGCGAATGCGCGAGCCCGAAGATCGTCAGACAAATCCCCAGCACGATCGTGCCCAGCAAAACCGTGTTTGCGACCCCAAAGCGCACGCGCAAGGGCCCGAGAATTTGCGCTACGGTGACGCTTCCGAGGCCGAGCATCGCGTACAAGATGCCAAACTGCGTGGGCGAGGCATGCAGCCCGACACGCGCATAGAGCGGTAGCAGCGCGAAGATCACACTGGCACAAACGCCGAACGCCGCGTTGCGGAGCAGCACGTCACGTACCGGGGCCGACGTACGCACGACCGCAAATGATGCCATCGCGCCGTCGCGCAGCGCAGCCAGCTTGGGCCACACCCGACGCGCTTGCGGACGCATGACGACAACGGTAGGTATGAAGGACAGGGAGTTGAGAGCAAACGCCGCGGCCGGTCCGGCAATCCCGACCAGTAAGCCCGCCACCGGCGGACCGAAGACGCGGGAAAGATTGAAGTCGATGCCGTTGAGGGTGATTGCTGCGGGCAGGTCGCGATCCGGTACGATCTCTGGAATCAGCGCGCCCCACGCCGGCTCCTGAACGGCGTCTACCAATGCGATGACAAAGGTCGCGCTCAGCAACATGGCCGGCGTGACAAGATGCTCCGCCGTTAGAACCGCAAGGATGCCTACCAGCGCTGCTAGCATCACGTTGGTCACTCGAATGAGCCTGCGCCTATCGACGACGTCGGCGAGCACTCCGGCCGGAATACCGAAAAGAAAGAGCGGGAGCGCCGACGCCGTCTGCACGAGCGATACGGTTGCCGGGTTGGTCGTCAACGATGTCATCAGCCAGCCCGCGCCAACTCCTTGCGCGAAAAAGCCGAGGTTCGACACGAAGTCCGCGACCCACACGGCCCGAAGTGGGCGCAGGGCCAGTACTCGCCACGCGCTCTGGGGTCGCGTCTCCTCCATCTTTGCAGCATACGCAATCGGTGCCGGTTGCCCTCGGCCTGGACATTCATTACGACCTCGGCGAGGGACACTCGCTGCTCTGACGCCGCATGCCCGATCTCGAGCTTGGTGAGTCGGGCAGCGTCGACGCGTTCGGTTGCTCGAGGCCAAATACGATGGTCCGTGGGAGCTTCCCGCAATCGGTGCGGTCACTGCTCCGACCGGCGTGCTGATTCGGCCCGACGGATACGTAGCGTGGGTGGGAATGATGTGTTTGTGCGGTGTTCCGACTGCAGACGCGGCCTCCCCGGTACAGAATATCGTTTTGGTCCACGGCGCGTGGGCTGACGGATCGAGCTGGGCTAAAGTTATCCCGCTGCTACAAGCAAAGGGGTTCAACGTCGTTGCAGTTCAAAATCCGTTGTCGTCGCTGGCCGACGATGTTTGCGGCCACAAAACGAGCAATCGCGCAGCAAGATGGCCCGGTCATTCTCGTCGGACATTCTTGGGCTGGCATGGTCATCAGCGAAGCCGAGAACGATCCAAAAGTTGCCGGGCTAGTCTTTGTATCGGCGCTCGTGCCGCAAAACGGCCAGTCGGCGGCCGATGCGACCAAGGGGTACCCCGCGGCTCCAGGCCCGGCGCTTGCACACCCGGCCGCGAATAAAGCCGGCCGGAAGTGATCGGCGCCTTCTCGCCGAGCCCCCGCCTTCTCTGCTGACCTCCCGTGTCGAATTTGCAGGTTCTCATCCGACGTATCAACAGAAGACCCAATCCACTATAAGGAGAGACCAATGAGATTTGCGGTCCTGGTTAAAGCCAGCAAAGAGAGCGAGGCAGGCGTGCTACCGTCGAGCGAGATGCTGGAGAAGATGGGCAGGTTCAACGAGCAGCTTGCTAAAGACGGCGTGATGCTGGCGGGCGAAGGCCTGCGGGCATCGTCGAAGGGAGCGCGATTGCGCTTCGACGGCGGCCGCACGACGGTCACCGACGGCCCTTTCTCTGAAACGAAGGAGCTGATTGCCGGCTTCTGGATCGTTCAAGGGAAATCGAAGGAAGAGGTGGTTGAGCGATTCACGCACGCGCCGTTCGACGGCGGTCAGGTCATCGAGATTCGACAGATCTTCGAAGCCGAAGACTTTGGCGAAAATCTCACCCCCGAAGTCCTAGCTTCTCGGGCGCGTTTACAGGAGCAACTCAAATGAGATTCATTTCAATCATGACGCTCAAACGCGCCAACGGGCACCCGCATGAAAGTCCCAAAATAACGGAACGGATGCGCAAGCTGGTCGAGGAAATGCGCGCCGAAGGCGCGCTCGTCGATACGGGCGGCCGTAGCAACGAGTTGCTGGAACTGCGCCTCACGCACAAGAACGGCCGCACGACCGTCACCGATGGCCCGTTCTCCGAATCGAAGGAAGTCGTCGGCGGATACGCCGTGCTCGAGCTAAAGGATCGCAAAGCCGCAATCGCCGCAGCAACGCGCTTCCTCGAGACCCTCGACAACGACGCTACCTGCTACCTGCACGAAGTCTACCCGCCTCCGGAGTGACGCCCGACCTTCACGCTGGCATCGCGGCAATCTGGCGCATCGAATCGCCCAAGCTGATCGCACGGTTGTCGCAGATGCTGCGCGACGTCGGACGCGCCGAGGATCTTGCGCAAGATGCCTTCGTTTCGGCCCTCTCGCAGTGGCCGGAAGAGGGCATCCCGCGCAACCCCGGCGCATGGCTCATGACGACTGCCAAACGGCGCGCGATCGATCAAATCCGGCGCGATCGGACGCTGCAGCGCAAATCGGAAGAACTCATCGCCGGCCTCTCGGTCAAGGAGTCGGAAACCGATGTTGCCGCAACCTACGAAGAAATCGACGACGACTTGCTCCGCCTGATGTTCGTGGCATGCCATCCGGCCGTTTCGAAGGAAGCCCATGTAGCGCTGACGCTCAAGCTGCTCGGCGGTCTCACCACCGCCGAAATCGCGAGCGCCTTTCTCACCTCGGAAACGACGATCGCGCAACGCATCGTCCGCGCGAAGCGCACGCTTTCGGAAGCGCGCGTTCCGTTCGAAGTACCATCCGGCTCCGAGCGCCGGCAACGTCTCGCCTCGATCCTCGAGACCGTCTACCTGATCTTCAACGAAGGCTACGCGGCAACGGCCGGCGACGACGTTCTGCGTCCCGAGCTCGTCGAAGACGCGCTGCGCCTCGGGCGCATGCTCGCGGCTCTTATGCCCAACGAAAGTGAGGTTCACGGACTCGTCGCGCTGATGGAAATTCAAGCATCTCGAATGCGAGCGCGCATCGGGCCCTCGGGCGAACCGATCCTGCTGCTCGACCAAGATCGTGGCAAATGGAACCGCCTCCTCATCCACCGCGGCCTCGCAGCACTGACGAAGGCCGAACAACTCGGGGGCGCACTCGGCCCGTATGGATTACAGGCTGCAATCGCCGCCTGCCATGCCCGCGCCGCAAGTGCGGAACAAACCGACTGGGAACGCATCGCTGCGCTGTATGATGCGCTCGCGCACATCGAGCCGTCACCGGTCGTGGAGTTGAACAGAGCGGTGGCGGTCGCGATGGCGTACGGTCCGCAAGCCGGACTCGACATCGCTGACAAACTCCTGGACGAGCCCGCACTCCGAATCTACCACCTACTGCCGAGCGTCCGCGCCGATCTGCTCTTCAAACTCGGCCGCACAACGGAGGCCCGAGCGGAATTCGAACGCGCCGCCGCTCTCGCGCGAAACAGCCGCGACCACGCGTTTCTGCTATCGCGGGCCGCCCAATGCCCCGCGTCCTCCTGACTGGAGTCGCCACTCGGCGGAGTCGCCATTCGCTTGAGCGAACGGCACCGGCTCACTCCCCTTCGCGCAGGAGCAATGGTGAATATTGATTTTAGTGCTACCGATTCGTGGCCGTCCCTTCCGTACGATGAGATGGCGCCGACGGTTGATCATCTTCGTCGACTCATCCAGATCGCCGGAAAATACACGCTCGATCAACCTTTTGAAGCGTATTGGGGCGACATCACCCTGCTGATTACGCCGCGGGGCATCGCGACGCGGACGCTGAGGTCGGGCGACATACTCTTTGATATCGAATACGCGATCCTTGATTCTCAGGTCGTCGTTACGGCATCGACCGGCAAAACTACACTCCCGCTCGCGGCCGGCACAGTAGCGGAATTCTACGGGAGGTTCGTCGAGGCGGTTGCCGCGCTGCGTATTCCGGCTCCCCACACTACGTCGGAAACGGAGATCGCTGGAGCGCAGCACTTCGACTTGGACACCGTCGCCCGTCCGTACGATGCGGCGGCGGCGCGCCGAATGTGGACGGCTTTCGCGAGCGTCGCAAGTGCGTTGAGCCTTTGGCAGTCCGCCTACATCGGGCCTCGGCCCCCCGTCGGGATTATGTGGGGCGGGTTCGATCTCTATGCTCCGCGATATAACGGCCGACTGCTAGTGCCGCCCCACGACCGCCCGATATTTCAACAAAACGGCATGAGCGGCGAAGTGGTCGCCGTCGGATTTAGCCTCGGCGATTCGCAGTCGCGTGCGGCCTACTTCTACGCTTACATTTCGCCGTCTCCAGCCGGAATTGAGTCTGCCGATTTCGGCGTCAAGGAAGCCGCCTACGACGTCGCGGCGGGGCTCGTCACGCTCCCCTGGGATGTCGCGCGCGCCGGTAAGCACGCAAGATACGGTGCTACGGTTCGCCGATGCCGTCTACGCCGCCGCCGTTAAACTTGGAGGGTGGCCGAATGACTGGGTCAACCCCCGGCATGACGGTTGGTATGCGAGTACGCACCTGATTTCCGGCTAAGCTCTACAGTTCTACCTCAGCGAAGGTCTTGTCGCTGTAGAGCTCATACCGCTTACCGTCGGCATTGCCGATCAGCGGAAACTCACCCTCTGAGAGTAACCCGTATGTCGAAGGCTCTACTGCCGTCCATTTCCGCGTGTCGTGATGGAGGCTAAATTCGAGGCGGCGCCCCCCAACGGTAATCGCTACTGTCGTCATTTTGCGCCGAACATGCGAAAGATCACGAAAAGACCGGCGGCAAAGAGACCGCCACCGAGGAAGACAGTTACGGGAACGGTTAGCACCCAGGCCAGCACGATATTCCGCAGCGTATTTACTTGCAAACCCGAGCGGTTTGCCGCCATCGTTCCGGCGACGCCTGAGGTGAGGATGTGCGTGGTGCTTACGGGCAGGCCGACAGCGTCGGCGCTCTGGATCGTCGCCCACGTCACGATCTCGGCCGAGGCGCCCTGCGCGTACGTCAAGTGCGCTTTGCCGATCTTTTCGCCGATGGTTACGACGATACGCTTCCAGCCGATCATGGTACCGATGCCCAGGCAGAGCGCGACGGCGAGCTTCACCCAAATCGGAATGTATGACGTCATTCCATTCAGCTGTTTCGCGTAGTTGTTGAGTAGCGTGACCTGTTCCGGCTGCGTAAAGATCGTTCCGCTCTTGGTCATCTTCGTTATGCTGGCGCCGACGAGATAAACCTTGGTTCGCAGGTCGCGGCGCTCGTTATCGGTGAGTTTGCTTGGCGTCGGCGCGGAACCAACGATCGTCGAGATTTGGCGGTTTTGGTAGGCCAACGCTACGAACGTTCCTTCTACGGCCTTCGCGCCGGATTTGAGGAAGTCCGAAAGGGCCGCCTCCGCTTCGGGGGCCGAAATGGTAGCGGGTCCGGCTTTCGCATCGAGGACCGCCTGCACGGAGTGGCTGGTCGCAACCATTTTCGCGATCTGCTCGGCGTTAGCTGCTGGATTAATAGCGTACATGCCTGGCAGAATGCCGATCATGATGAGCATGATGAGCCCCATGCCCTTCTGACCGTCGTTGGAACCATGAGAGTAGCTGACCCCCGTGCATGTGAGCACGAGAAGCGCTCGAATCCACCAGACCGGAGGCGTGTCGCCTTCCGGGGACTCGTACAGCTTCGGGCTACGAATTAAAAGCTTCATGACGAGCAACAGCAGGCCGGCTGCAACGAAGCCGATGACCGGCGAGATAAGTAAAGCGGCGAACGTATCGTGCACCTTACCCCAATTGACACCGTCACCGAAGGGGCGTCCGTTCAGGTACGAGTTCATCAGACCGACCCCCACGATCGATCCGATCAGTGTGTGCGAACTCGAGGCGGGGATACCCATGTACCAGGTCGAGAAGTTCCAAATCAGGGCTGCAAACAGCAGGGCAAAGACCATTGCGAAGCCGGCCGCTGTCCCGACGTGAATGACGAGCTCGACCGGAAGCAGGGCAACGATGGTGAACGCTACCGCGCCACTCGACAACAGCACACCGATAAAGTTCCAAATTCCGGACCAGATGACGGCTATTCCCGGTTTGAGCGTGTTCGTGTAGATGGCGGTCGCCACGGCGTTGGCCGTATCGTGAAATCCATTGATCGTTTCAAAGGAAAACGCCAGCAGGAGCGCGCCGGCCAACAGTACTAACGTGCCGGCCGATACGCCCCCGAACAAGTGCTCCATTTTACCATTGTACGGTTCGGTTATTAAGAGGCTTTTAAGGCGGAGTGGTCAGTGAAGCGCTCTGCCGTTAGGATCGCTAGATCATTTGTCTAATTGAGACGATCCGTTTGCGGAATTTGTAGATGACGCAACGATTCATTACCAGCTGAAGACAATCACTCCGTCGGGCTGTCCTCTCTTCCAGCCCGTCCACATTTGGGATTTGATCGCGTTGTACTCGACGAAAGATGATCCGCCGCCGCCGCCGCCCTGGCTTCTTGGGTAGTTTTTTTGGCTGGCGCCGCCGCCGCCGCCACCGCCGTAATAGCC
>JBAUMX010000158.1:0-2699 GCA_049578945.1 Candidatus Cybelea sp.
GACTTCACGCGTGAGTGCCTGGCGATCGACGTCGCTTTCTCGTTTGGCAGTCACGATGTCATCCGATGTTTCGAGCGGATTGCCGATGATCGGGCTCTACCGCAGATGATTCGGTTCGATAACGGTCGGAAGGTTTCAGCTCGTTTGAGACCACGCGTCGCGCGTGATTAGTGAGCGACTGCGCTGATTTTACGTACACGTTATCCTATTGTCAAGCATGGATCGGTTTCATTTATCGAGTCCGTTGCGCGTTGAGTTATCGCTTCAGGTTGATCGAACGACGGGCGGTTGATGTAAACGGTGTCCGCTAGCGCGTATGGTGCCGGCCCGCTAGGATGAAAGCGGCGCGGATGCTGCAGCCTCGCCTGCTGCATCGCGGCGTTTCGCTTAGCCAACACGCGGTGCGCACGCCCATAGTGCACGTCGGCTGGCGTCAGGAACGCAAGCCCGCTGTGGCGATGCTCGTGGTTGTACCATCGCACGAAATCGACCATGAACACGCGTGCGGCTTGCACCGACGCAAAGAACTCCGGGAACTCAGGCCGATACTTAAGGGTCTTAAACTGCGCTTCGGAATAGGGATTGTCGTTGGAGGTGTGCGGCCGCGAATGGCTCTTGGAGATGCCCAGATCGGCGAAGAGTAGCGCAAGAGACTTCGCCTTCATCATGGCTCCCCCGTCAGCGTGGATATGCAACTGTCCGGGCGCAATGCCTTGCTCGCGGATCGCGTCACGGAACAAGGCTTTGGCAATGGCCGTCGATTCCGCCGCGGCAACTTCCCAACCGACGATATATCTACTAAAGACGTCGAGCACGAGATAGAGGCTTAGCCACGTCCACTTTGCCGGACCGGGCAGCTTGGTCACGTCCCAACTCCACAGCTCATTGGGCGCCGTGGTTACCAGTTCAGGCTTGACGCGCGTGGGATGCGTCGCGATCGCCCGGCGCTCGCGCACGAGGTTCTGTGCACTAAGAATCCGGTAGAACGTCGATGTGGAAGCGAGGTACTGCCCCTCGTCGAGCAGTGTTGCCACGATTTCGCGCGGGGCACTGTTGCAGAAACGCTCGGAAGTGCAGACCGCCAGCACCGCCGTTCGTTCCTGGGCTGCGAGCGCGTGCGGTTGACCGTCGCTGCGCACGATACGAAACGGCGATGCTGCCGGAGACCGCGCGATCTTTTGCCACCGATTCCAGTTGGCACGCGAGGTGCCGGTACTACGGCAGGCTTCACGCTGCGAGATGCCGACGCCGATGAGTGCGCTCATGGTTTGCCGCGTGACGGCTCGGACGGCGGCGCTGTCTCCTTGCTCCCGAGCTGCTGCAAGAGCGCCTGCATTTTTCCCTGGATCTCGACGATCTTCTCGAGCTGCTCGTTACGCTTAACCAGCCGATCGTTCTGACGGCGCAGCTTCTCGAGTTCTCGGGCCTGCGGATTGGGCTTGGGACCGCGCTTGCGATCGAGCGCGGCTTTTCCGCCGCTGTCGCGTTTCTTGCGCCACAGTGCGATATGCGAGCTGTAAATACCCTCGCGCCTCATGACAGCGCCGCGCGCTTCAGGCGTCGTCGCGGCCTCGTACTCGGCCAGGATTCGCAGCTTCTCTTCGACCGTAAAGCGCCGGCGCGTCGTCCGCGCGGAGAATTGAGTCTTGGTGGATGTCGACACGGAGATAGACCTTTCTCCGCCCTTTGCACATTAAACTACGAAGGGGAAGTGGTCTCACCCAAGGCTGAAACTAAGGGTATCCTCGACGCTGCGCATAAGATGGTGACTGGCGAGGGATTACCGGCGGCATCGTATATGTAGTGAGCGAGTGAGCAGTCTCAATTAACTGATAGGTCAGGGTCTCTTTCCGAGGCGACATTATGTTTAAGAACTTGGGCGAAATCGTAAGTGGCAAGAGGGCGCTCCAAAACTGCATCGCACAGTGACGACCGATAATACCTTAGCAAAGGCGTGTTTCGCGCGACGGGAGGGATTATTTAAGAAATGGCAATCGGCTCAAGAGCCCCGAAACTGAAGATACCGTGGTGGCTATTCGTGATAGCACTGCTCATTGCTGTGCGGGTTTGGAATAATTACTCGCGCGATGCCTCCAGGCCGAGCGGCGCGGCGCAAGCCAATGCCGCCTGTTCCGATACCGACGCAACGGCGAAGCGGCTGGGGAGTGCCTTGACTGCCGCGAAACAAAGCTTAGCAAATAGTCATTATGCGATTGCCATACGACAATCACAGGCGATAGGGAAGACCGCGACGACTTGTATCAATGCCAACGACAACGCCGATAACTTTCACTACGCTCATGCGCTTGCAGCGTTTATGGAATCTCAGGCTCGCATCGCAAGTGGCGACACCGCGGGGATTTCTATTTTTAGGGGCTGCGACGACCGAAGCACAGGAACTCTCAGACAAATCAGGGCTAGACCCCAACTTGCAAAAGATGGCGATGAATCTCGTAACCACCGCGCACGCAGAGATGAGGGAGATTCAGTCGTCGAAGCCGGGGCAGCTGATTAAACCGCCCCCGACTCCAAGCCCCTATTAGCGTACTCATTAACGGCGGACAATTGATGACACCAACACCTACGCCTTTCGAGCACCTTGCTTCACTATCACCAAAGGGGGCGCAAGGCGCTGACCACGCCGATAAAGGGCTGCCCCAAGTTGCCGCCGCTAGAGTCGCACGAGCGCGAACTGGAAC
>JBAUMX010000159.1:0-9834 GCA_049578945.1 Candidatus Cybelea sp.
AGCCGGCACCTCCTCCCGCCGCCAGGGAACTAAGCGCTAGCCGAGCGCCGATCGTTTGAGAAGATCGCCACGTCTTTGGGCGTGATGTAGATTTCTTCGCCCTTTCGCAACCCGAGGCTATGCAGCCGCTCCTGCGGCATCTCAACGTAAACCGCCGCGCCCCACTCGGTGATCGCCTCGACCTTAACGACCGGACCGGCCGCGTTGATATGCTTGGTCGTCGCCCGAAAGTAATTCGGCCCGTTTGGCTGACGAGTAATCTCGAGCGCGTGTGGACGCACGTAAACGAGGTTATCGGTGGTTTCCCGAGCGATGTGCGCCATGCCGTTGTCGATGCGTCCGTGAAAGAGATTGACGTTCCCCAAGAAATTGTAGACGAATGACGTGGCGGGACGATGGTAGACCTCGTCAGGTGTGCCGACCTGCTCGATTCGTCCGCCGTTCATGACGGCCACCTGATCGGCGACTTCAAGCGCTTCGTCCTGGTCGTGCGTCACGAAGACGCTGGTGACGCCGACCTCGTCGTGAAGCTGACGTAGCCAACGCCGCAACTCGACGCGAACCTTGGCATCGAGCGCGCCGAAAGGTTCGTCGAGAAGCAGCACGCTGGGCTCGACCGCGAGGGCTCGCGCGAGCGCGACCCGCTGGCGTTGACCGCCGGAGAGTTGCGATGGATAACGGTTCGCTTGAGTCTGCAGCTGGATGAGCTCGAGCAGCTCGCCGACGCGCGTCTGGATCTGCCGGCCCGACGGTCGCGTTCGACGCGGGCGAACCCGCAGACCGAAGGCAACGTTCTCGAAAACGGTCATGTGGCGAAAGAGCGCGTAATGTTGAAAGACGAAACCAACCCGGCGCTCGCGGGCACTCCGATCGGCGATGTCCTGGCCGTCGAACGCAACCGTGCCCGAGTCGGCGAACTCGAGGCCCGCGACGATCCTTAGCAGCGTCGTTTTGCCGGAGCCTGATGGCCCGAGCAGTGCAACGAGGCTGCCGCGCGGGATTTCAAGATCGACGGCGTCGAGCGCTTTAAAACTTCCAAAATTCTTTGTGAGTCGCGCGACGGTGATACTCATGTGACCTCTCCTTTGAGCTTTCCGGTGCGCCATTCGACCAAACTTTTGACCACGAGCGTCGCCAACGCCAAAAGTGCCAAGAGCGATGCGACCGCAAAGGCCGGGACGAACCGGTAATCGTTGTAAAGGACTTCAATTTGCAGCGGCATCGTGTTGGTTAGGCCACGGATGTGGCCCGAGACGACCGAGACTGCGCCGAACTCACCCATTGCCCGCGCGTTGCACAAAATAACGCCGTAGAGCAGCGCCCATTTGACGTTCGGCAGGGTCACGCGAAAGAACGTTTGCCAACCGTTTGCTCCCAGGGTCAGGGCCGCTTCCTCCTCGTCGTTGCCTTGCGCGGTCATCAGCGGCAAGAGCTCGCGCGCAACGAAAGGAAATGTTACGAAAATCGTAACCAGTACGATTCCGGGAACGGCGAAGATAATGTGGATGTTGTGTGCCGTCAGCCAGGGCCCAAGCCAGCTCTGAGCTCCGAAGAGCAGTACGTACGTAAGCCCGGCGACGACCGGCGATACGGAGAACGGCAGATCGATAAGGGCGATCAGAATGCTCTTTCCGACGAACTCGAACTTACCGATCGCCCATGCCGCACAGACTCCGAAGACGAGATTGCACGGAACCGCGATCAGCGCGGCCAGCAGTGTCAAGCGAATTGCCGAGATCGTGTCGGGGTCCCTAAAGCTCTGAAGGTACGCGACGACCCCTTGCCCGAGCGCAACGGTAAAGACGATCGCCAACGGCGCGAGCAGGAAAGTTGCTAGAAAGAATATGGCCGCGCCAATCAGCAGGCGTCGCACCCACGCCGACTCCGTCACGGAGGCCGCGCGGGCGGCCGGAATCGCACTAACCATCAGCGGTCAGCGCCGGGCGCAGGGTCGCGGCTTGAGGAAAGTCGGCGCCTTCTTGGCGACTGCTCCATCGCTGGAGCGCGTTGATCGTAAAGAGCAAGCCAAATGAGGCGAGCAGCATGACGACCGCGATCGCGGTAGCTCCGGCGTAATCGTACTCCTCGAGTTTTGTGGCGATCAGCAAGGGCGCGATCTCGGTTCGCATCGGCATGTTGCCCGCAATGAAGATGACCGAACCGTACTCACCCACACCGCGCGCGAAGGCTAAGGTAAATCCGGTGATCGCGGCCGGCAGGATTGACGGATAGATGACGCGCCGGAACGTTTGCCAGCGCGCGGCGCCAAGGCTCGCTGCCGCTTCTTCGAGTTCTTTATCGAGATCCTCGAGCACCGGCTGTACCGTTCGCACGATGAAGGGTAAGCCCACGAAGGTCAGCGCGACGACGATTCCCAAGCGCGTGAACGCTACGTGCATTCCAAGCGCGGCCAGCGGTCGCCCGAACCATCCGTTCGGCGCATAGATCGTCGTCAACGCAATGCCGGCAACCGCCGTCGGAAGGGCGAACGGCAGGTCGACCAGCGAATCGAGAATCCGTTTTCCGGGAAACGTGTAACGCACCAAGACCCACGCAACGAGGGTACCGAGAACGAAGTTTATCGCGGCCGCGAGCAGCGCTGCGCCGAAACTCAACTGGTAGGCAGCAATTGCCCGCGGCGCCGTCACGATGTGCCAGAACTGATGCCAGCCAATCTTTGCGGTCGCTGCGAACGTAGCGGAGAGCGGCAGCAAGACGAAGAGCGACAGATAGAGCACCGTAAACCCCAGCGTCAGTCCGAAACCCGGAATGATGCTCCGCCGGCGCGCGGCGATTGGCAGTCGCGGCATCTCGTTACTGACTCGGCTGGTAGATCTGATCGAAGACTCCGCCGTCGGCGAAGTACTCCTGTTGGGCATTCTTCCAACCGCCAAGCTTTTCGATGGTCACGAACTTCATTGCAGGAAACTGCGAGGCGTATCGCTTGGCAAGCGCCGGCAGGCGCGGACGGAAGTAGTGGCGTGCGACGATCTCTTGCCCTTGCGGGGAGTAGAGGTACTCGAGATACGCCTGAGCGACGCGGCGCGATCCGCGCTTATCGACGACGCCGTCAACGAGCGACACCGGCGGCTCGGCAAGAATGCTCGTCGGCGGCCTTACGATTTCAACGTGACCGCGTCCGAGGTTGTTGACCGCGAGCAGTGCATCGCTTTCCCACGCGATTTCGACATCTCCGATGCCCCGCTCGACGAAGGTCGTCGTCGAGCCGCGCGCGCCGGAATCGAGGACTGGAACGTTCTTATAAAGCTTCGTGATGAAAGCTTTTGCAGCGGCGGGATTACCGCCAGGCCGTGAAAGTGCGTACGCCCAGGCGGCCAGGAAGTTCCAGCGTGCGCCGCCGGACGTTTTAGGATTCGGCGTGATCACCGCGATGCCGGGACGTACGAGGTCTCCCCAGTCGCGTATGTGCTTCGGGTTGCCCTGACGCACCAAGAATACGATGGTGGACGTGTAGGGCGTGCTGTTATACGGCAGTCGCGACTGCCAGTTCGCCGGCAGCAGCTTTGCCTTGTCGGCGATCGCATCGACATCGTAAGCCAAAGCGAGCGTAACGACGTCGGCCTGCAGACCGTCAATCACCGCACGCGCCTGCTTTCCGGAACCGCCGTTAGACTGTTGGACGGTGACGTTCTGCCCCGTCTTCTTCTTCCAGTACGCCGAAAAAGCGGCGTTGTAGTCGTCGTAGAGCTCCCGCGTGGGATCGAATGAGACGTTGAGAATTGTCGCTGGGGCAGTTGTCTGGGCTTGGGCGATGGTACCGGCTGCGCCGGCCAAGGCCGCGACAATAAATAGACCGGCCGCTCGTGCGGAGTGGCTGATGAGTCGCAGGAAAGTCCTCCTAACGCGTCCCGAAAAGATGCTTTAGGTCACCTATTCGTCATCAATCTTTATGACCCTGGTTATTTATTAATAAGAAAAGGGGCCGTGCCCATCGGGCACGATCCCCTCGTTCTTGCCACGAGCTAGGAAGCTATGTCGAACCGGCGATCCTCAAAAGTCGTACTCGAGCTGAGCGCGGTTGTACTTGAAGAGTGGGAGACCGCCGAACTCCGACGCGCCGGACGATGCGGTGGGCGGACAGCTCGGGCTGTTCGGATCGCCGCAGAACGTGTTTGACAGTGTCCGCTGAATGAAGCGGTCGCGCAGAACCAAGCCGCGATAGGGTCCGCTTGCGGGCATGTGGCTAAAGCGATACCGACCATCGAGAACCCAGATGTTGGTATTTTCGGGAGCCAGTGCGTTGCCGTAGTTGTACCACGCATCGGTCGCGATGAAGATCCATTTCGTGTTGGTCGACGTGTATTGGAACGCGACTTTGAACGCGTTGCCTGCCGCGCGCCGGTCGGCCATACCCTGCGTGACGCTCGTGGTAAAGAGCGGATCGCTGTCATAGTTGTCGGTGTACGGGCTCGCCCAGCCACCGTAGTAAATGCTCGTCGTGCCGTTCGGATTGCTGAAGCACTGCGCGGCATTCAGCGGGAGGAGGTACGCGAGCGTCGCTCCCTTCGTCGTAATTTGATAGTTCGAGTTGCTGCAAGTCACGTTCTTCGGCAGGAAGACCGTGTCGGACTTCCAGGGGATCTCGTTGTAGCCTAAGGTTACCTGAAAGTTCTTGGCGATGTTCGCGCCGAGTTGTGCACCGAAGGCCTGGCTGTTGATCTTGCCGACGTACGACGCTCCGGCATTTTGGTTCCAGCCGCCTTGCAGCGCGAGCCACGGCGCCACCGGTCCATGAGTGTCAAACTGATATTTGCCATCGAACCACCACATGTTGTTGATGTCGTACACGCCGTAGAAGTATCCATCGGCCGAGAATCCCGGGCCAGTGGGATTTCCATAGCCCACCTTGCCCATCGTAAACCCGTCGGTAGTTATACCGAGCCCGCCGTTGTTGACGAAGATGTTGGAACCCATCCCGTTGTTCCCGGCCGGGAAGCTCGTAAGCAGATTTTGTTGACTAAACGCCGAGCTGGTGCGGTTTTCGAAGGTTATCATGTCAGCGGCTTCGACCGTCCACAAGGACGGCGACGTATAGTTCAAATAGGCTCCTTGGAAGGCCGCCGGCTTGAGTCGCGAGTCCGCCGGGTTCGCCCAGGGCGAGGTGAAGAGTATGTTGCCAAGTTCGCCTTGGAACCCGTGCGCGTTATAGCCCGCGTACGCCTCGTAGATCGTGCTCATCGTGAAGGCGGGCAGCGTGTCGTCGGGATTCGTATTGGGCGGGACCTGCGTTACGCAGACCGCGCCCTTCGCGTGATTTGCTGCGACGACGCACGGACCGTTGATCGGATTGGCATAAAGATACGTGGCGCCGACGTTCCAGCCGCTTTGGAAGTCGTACTCACCGTGAAGTGAAATCGCGCTGTTCCAGGATGCTTGATTGACGCCCGCCGTGCTGTACTTGGCACCGGGTGTGAAGTTGAACTGTGCGCCGGGATTGTTCGACGCGTTCTGACGCGTGAAATAAAACGAACGGAAGTAGCCGCCGAACTTCAGTGGATTCGGCGTCGCCGACGGTGGTGGCGCAGGCGCCTCCGTCTCGACGGGGGCCGGTGGCGGCGGAGCTTCGGTCGGCGGCGGTGTCGCCGGAACGTAGCGGACCACGACCAGGTGACGATCGGGAACCCACTGCACGTAGGCGCCCATGCTCTCCGAGATCACGCGGACCGGAACCAGCACGACGCCTTGGTAGACGATCGGCGGCACGTCGAGCGGACGCGATTCGCCGTTGATCACGACCTCCGGTTTGCCAACGGTAACCACGACCTCGGCTCCGGCCTTCGAAATCGTCGCGGTCTTGCTCGAGGGGTCGTATGAGACCGTCGCGCCCATCTGTTCGAACATCGAGCGCAACGGAATGTACACCGTTGTACCGCGGACGAGCGCGGCCAGGACGCGCCCCTGTTTCAAAATATCCGGCCTGGCATAAACGTGCCGGTCGTTATAGAGGATCGGGATCTGGCCCGACGGTGGACTTCCGAAGTCCGCCGCGGGTGGGCCGCTCGTCTGGGCGACTGGTGTTGCCTGCGTTTCCGCCAGTGCCAAAGAGGTCGCGGTCAGAACCATCGCCGCCGTTACGAAACCGGCCCGAACGAGAGTCAGTGCCACGATTGAAGGAATCTCCTTTTTAGTAAAGCGATTTGAGTCAACTTCTCGACAATCGAAAGTAACCCTGGTCAACATGAGGGGCGCTCTAAAAAGGCGCCGCGGTCAGAACCATCGCCGCCGTTAGGAGCCCGGCTCGAACGAGAGTCAGTGCCACGATTGAAGGAATCTCCTTTGAGTTGGCCTCGCTTGTCGAGCGGTACTAAGCACGCCCCACAAAAAAGTCTAGCGCTCGCCGATTAAGGCCATCTTAACCAGTGGGAGTCGTTCCGGAACGCAAAGCCCTACCCGAACCTGCCGGTGATATAGTCTTCGGTGCGTTTGTCCTTCGGTTTGGTAAAGATCGTCGATGTTGTGTCGGCTTCGACGAGGTCGCCGAGCAGAAAGAAGGCGGTGTTGTCGCTGATGCGCGCCGCCTGCTGCATCGAATGCGTGACAATGACGACCGTATATTGCCTCTTCAGTTTCTCGATGAGATCTTCGATCTTGCTGGTCGCGATCGGGTCGAGCGCCGAGGCGGGCTCGTCCATCAGAATGACCTCGGGATCGACGGCCAGACAGCGCGCGATGCAGAGCCGCTGCTGTTGTCCGCCCGAGAGCGCGAGTGCCGAGCGGTCGAGACGATCTTTGACTTCGTCCCAGAGCGCGGCCTGACGCAGACTTCGTTCGCATATTTCTTTCAGCTTTACGCCGTCGCGTTCGCCGTGAATGCGTGGGCCGTAAACGACGTTCTCAAAAATCGACTTTGGAAAAGGATTGGGACGCTGGAAGACCATTCCAATCCTGTACCGGATCGCCACCGGATCGATATCGGGTGCATAGATGTCTTGGTCGTCGAGAACGACGTGTCCCTCGACCCGCGCCCCGGGCGTCAAATCGTGCATACGATTGAGCGCGCGAATGAACGTCGACTTGCCGCAACCCGAGGGTCCGATCAGCGCCATCACGCGATTAGCAGGCACCTCGAGCGAGGCGCTCTTGATCGCATGAAACGCGCCGTAATAGACGTTGAGCTTCTCAACGTTTAGTTTTGTATCCGTTGAAAGGGAAGCCGGCTCAGCGGTGTTCGCAAACATCTGAGGCGCCGTGTTCGTCGCCCCAAGGCCGATGCCCGTTCCGCTCTTAAGAATCTTAAGAGTCCCGCTTGATGCGCATGATTGGAAGACGAATCGTAACCGCGGTTCCACGACCGAGCATCGATTCTGCCGAGATTGCTCCCCCGTGCGCGTCGACGATCCCTTTGACGATTGCCAATCCCAGGCCGGCCCCGCCGGAGCCGCGCGTGCGCGACCGATCGACAACGTAAAAGCGCTCGAAGATGTGCGGCAGGTCACGATACGGGATCCCTTCGCCGGTGTCGCGCACGCGCAACACCGCATCGCTATCGCGCGCGTCGAGCTCGACTCGAATCCGGCCGCCGCCCGCAGTATGGCGAAGCGCGTTGTCGATCAGGTTGACGAAGACTTGCGCCAAGCGGTCGGGATCGGCTTCAACGCGCACCGGACGCAGCGCTGCGAGTTCGAGCGAGACGCCTTTATTCGATGCTTGCTGCTCGAACGACGCAACGATCGGCCGCGCGACCTCTTCGAGGTCGACGTCGCGAATGTTGAGTTTGAGTTGGCCCGATTCCGCACGCGCTTGTTCAAGCAGCTGTCCGACCAACGCCGTCAACCGGTCGACTTGCGCGAGCGCTTGCGGGACGAAGAGATCGCGCGCTTCTTGCTCGGGAGCCTCGATAACCGTTTCGAGCATCAGCTTGATCGAAGAGAGCGGCGTCCGCAGCTCGTGCGAGACGTTTGATAGAAACTCTTTGCGCGCGCGGTCGAGGCGAACGAGCGCGGTTTGGTCGTCGGAGAAGACGACGACGCGCCGCGAGCCGTCGTTCTGCTCCGTCAGCGGATAGACCGACACGCGATACGTGCGCTGGCCCGAGGCTCCCGTCAGCATCAGCGGTGCGACCGATGCCTCCCCGCGCAAAGCGTCGCCTATTCGTCGCTCGAGCTCGATGTTCGGAATCGCCTCGATGACGTGGAGATTGAGGGCGCGGTCCGGATCGAAGCCAAAGGTCGTTCCCGCCGCGGCGTTGGCGAATTCGACGTGACAAGAGCGGTCGACGAGCACGACGCCGATCGGCAGCGCACGCACGAGCCGCGCGAAGGCGCTGTCGATCGAAATGCCGGCGGCGTCCGGCCGGCCGGGAGGCGGCGGCTCAGCTAGCGCGGCGGAAGGTTGCGGGCCACGCAGCACCCCGGCAAACGCGAAACCACCGGCTAAGCCGGCAATCAATGCGAGCAACGACCACTCGAGCGGACTCAAACGGACCCCTAGTGCGCCGTCACTAAGCCTTGAACATATATCCCCGGCTGCGCACCGTCAGAATGTGCCGGGGCGCGCGCGAGTCCTCTTCGATCTTTTCGCGCAGCCACCGAATGTGAACGCTGACGGTCTGCTGCTCGCCTTCAAAATCGTAGCCCCACACCTTGTCGAGCAGCGTTTGGCGCGTAACGACGCGGCCGTGGTTCTCCATGAGGACGCGAAGGAGACCGAACTCCTTGGGAGCGAGCGCAACCTCCTTACCGCGCACGGTGAGTTGTTGACGCGAAGGGTCGAGCACGATCGCGCCGAGCGAAATCGCCTCGTCGTGTCCGACGCTGATCGAGGCCTGCCGGCGCAGACGAGCCTTCACGCGTGCCAGAAATTCGTGCAGCGCAAAAGGCTTGGTAACGTAGTCGTCGGCCCCGAGCTCGAGCGCTAGAACCTTATCGATCTCCTGATCCTTCGCCGTTAGCATGATGATCGGAACCGGGCTGAACTTTCGGATCTCTTTGCATGCTTCGACCCCGTCGAGCACCGGCAGCATGATGTCGAGCACGATCAGGTCCGGCTGCTCGCGCTGCGCCATTGCGATCGCGCTGCGGCCGTCGCCCGCCGTGACGACCGCATAACCGCTCCGCTCCAAATTGAATCGCAGCGTTTGGAGAATCGCGGACTCGTCGTCCACGACGAGGATCTTCTTATTGAAGTCCGGGCTTTTGAGCGAGGCTATCCGTGGCGGCTTCGCCTCCTGCGTTACGTTCATACGCTTTCACTATCGCGCTGTAATCCAGCGCGCCGTCCCCTTGAGCGGAGCGAGTAGTGTAGAGTTGATATGCTAGCCCCGTGGCCGGCATGGGATAGTCGAGTACGCGGGCCGCTTCGAGCGCCGCCGCGAGATCTTTGCGAAGAAGATCGAGTGCGAATCCTCCCTGGAAGGTTCCTGCCAGCCACGTCTTCGGTAACCACTGCGCAAGCAGGTAGTTCGAAGCCGTCGCCGAGCCCAGCACCGCGCACACCGCGCCGAGATCGGCGCCGGCTCGTTTCGCAAAGACAAGACCTTCTACGTTTGCGATCATGATATTCGCAATGATGATCTGGTTGACGAGCTTGACGGTCTCCCCCATGCCGACCGGACCGAGATGGTTCGGACTGCCCATCGCGCGCAACAGCGGCTCCGCCCGTGCGTACGCCTTCGGCGAGGCACCCACCATGATTGTAAGCGAGGCGTCGCGGGCGCGAGCCGGACCGCCGCTCACCGGCGCGTCGACGAAATCGACGCCCTGCTCGGCAAGCCGCTCGGCGAAGCGACGGGACGCGACCGGAGAGATGGTCGACATATCGATGACCAGCAGGCCGGGCTTGGCGCCGGCCGCGACACCGCGCGTGCCGAAGAGC
>JBAUMX010000160.1:0-4517 GCA_049578945.1 Candidatus Cybelea sp.
GGGTCCGCGCCGCCCTTGCGTACTCCGCCGGCGTCTGCTCGGCGGACGCCGGCGGCCGGAGTGCCGAGATCGCGCCGAGGTGCTGTAACGTCCAGGCGACGAGCGCGTCCTGCTCTAACTCACGCGCGAGATTCAGCGACTCGCGTGCGCGTTGCTCGGCCTCATCAAAGCGCGACAAGGCGATGAGATACATCGCGATGCTGCTGAGAATGAACGCCACGAAGCGCCGATGATTGATGCGGCGCATCGTCGCAAGCGCGTCGGTTGCCAGCGTCAGCGCATGCTCCGCGTTGCCGGCTTGAAACTCGCATTCGCCGAGATCGTCCATCGCGAGCGCCGCGCCGAGTTCGGCGCCGAGCGCTTCGTAGAGCGGCACGGCTTCGGAAACGTATCTGCGGGCTGCGACCAGGTCGCCGTCGATCGCGCTGGCATATCCGAGATTGCGCAGTATTGACGCGACCAGCCGGCGATTTCCTAATCGACGAGCGGTTGCCAGCGCTTCCGGAAGCAACGCGCGTGCCTCGGCGATGCGTCCGAGCGACGCGAGCGCCTGACCCGCAAGACCCTGCGCGCGAGCGATCCCAAGAGCGTCTCCGACGGCGCGGCTGTGTTCGATCGAGCTCTCGCTGCTCGAAAGCTGCTCTTTGTACTCGCGAAGCTGCAAAGCAACGATTGCTTCGGCATAACCGAGCCGTGCATGGACCCTCGCGGGCGTGTGCTCGTCAACCAGCGCGCGCGCAGCGACCGTGTAACGCCGCCCCTCAACCGGCGCGAACCATGCCCAGACCACGTGCAGCTCGCCGACCAGCCGTTGCCCGAGAAGGACGTCATGGCGTTCGGTCAGCGACCACTGCAGCGCCGCGTGCCAGTTATCGAGCTCCTCTTGCGCCAGCGCGCGCCAGACTTCGTCTGGCTCTGTGTCACAGGCAACCTCGAGTTGCTCAGCCAGCTCTAGCGCGGCGCGCGCATAGCGATGCAGCATCGTTTCCGCCTCGCCGCGCGTCTCCAATAGCTCGCGCGCGTACTGCCGGAACGATTCCAAGAGCCGATAGCGCGGTTCGATCCCTTCGAAATCGACGATCACTAGCGATTTGTCGACCAGCGAGCCCAGCAAATCTAGAACGTCGGCCTCGACGATCTCACCGTGCGCGCAGACTTCCGACGCCGTCGCTAGGGTGCAACCGCCCGCGAAGACCGCGAGGCGCTCGAATAACCGACGCTCCTGCGGCGAGAGCAAGTCGTAGCTCCAATCGATTGCCGCGCGCATCGTCTGTTGGCGCGGAAGCGCGGTGCGAACACCGCCGCGCAGAATCCGAAACCGATCTTCGAGTCCCTCCGCAAGCGAGCTAATTGAGAGCACGTTCACGCGCGCGGCGGCGAGCTCGATCGCAAGCGGGATGCCGTCTAAATGCCGGCAGATTTTTGCGACGAGCGGTTCGTTTTCGTCACTGAGCGCGAACTGGCGATCGACGGAACGGGCGCGCTCAACGAAGAGTGCCATCCCCGACGGAATGCTTAGCGACGGCAGCCGATAGATGCGCTCGCCCGCAACCCGCAGCGGTTCCCGGCTCGTCGCCAAAATCCGAACGTCCGGGCAAGCCGAGACGAGCGCGCCTGCGACGGTCGCGACCTCGGTGACGACGTGCTCGCAGTTGTCGAGAACCAGTAGCAGCTTCTTGTTCCGCAGGTACGCGATCAACGTCCCGAGCAGCGGCCGATTCCTCATTTCTTGCAGACCAAGCGCCGATGTGATCGCCGGAGCCACCAACGAAGCGTCGCCGAGCGGCGCGAGCGCTACGAAGCAGACGGCGGCGTGATCGCCGCTCCCATTGCCGAGGGCGCTCGGAACGTGCAATGCCGTCTGCGTCTTGCCGACGCCGCCTGCTCCCGTGATGGTAACGAGCCGAGACTCGCGGACGAATCGCGCGACCTCGTCGAGCTCGGTCTCACGCCCAACCAAACCGGTCAGTGCGAGCGGCATGTTGCCGGCCGCGGCATCCGGTCGCGGGCTGCTCGTGCCAGAAGAACGCAGGCCACGCGGCGAGATCGAGCGCGCCGCAGCCGCTTCGAACTCCACGCGTTGATCGTTGCTCAGCGCCAGCGCTTCGATCAGCAGCGCGATCGTCTCGCGTTGCGGCGAGCGGCGATAGCCGCGCTCCAGCGCGCCGATGCCGTTGGTGCTCATCCGCGCCCGTTCGGCGAGGGCTTCTTGCGAGAACCCGGCTGCAAGCCGGTAGCGCCGCAGAAGCGCCCCGAACTCCGACGACGCCGGCGCCCGTGCTTCGTCATCCACGGTGGTCGTAGGCTTCGCGAGTCTCGAGCCTACTTCGTGCTGATCGCCGCTCCGAACGGCTGGCTGACCACCATGTCGTTGAAGTCCGTCGGGGTACCCCCTGCCGGATACGCCCAACGATTCTCGGTGCTGACGGAACCGCACGGGTTCTCGTCATCGCCTCCCGCGACATACCTCAACCCGTTGGCTCCGATCACGCCTTGATGCAGATCGCAGACGGGGCCGCCTAGATGATTGGAGAGCGAGGTGTGCCCGACGATCGTCCCGGTTTTGCCGATTTTGATCTGATAAATGCACGCGCTTCGTACGTGATTGCAACGAGCGTCACCGACGGCGAGATAGTTGCCGGGCTCGTACCACTGCACGAGGCCTGGGAAATAAATGGTGCCGCCCTTGAGCTTAACGGTATGAAACACCGTGGTACCGCTTACGAGCACGGAGAGTATGAACTTTCGGTTTTTCGTTTGACCGTCGACGAAGAGCTCGCCTGGCGCGACACCCTGAGCGTTGGGTTTGCTGCTGCCGGGTACGTAACCGACAAAGTCGTAAAAGGTCTGATTCGGATTGTCAAGCGACGTCGGCGTGCCTGCGCCATGTGGATAAATCTCGACCTCGCCCGAGCCGCTTAACGCCTGGTTGACGATGTTCGCGACGGCAAGATCGCCGGTCGAGGGATCGACGGCGCATCCGTTGGGAAATCCATCGGGGTCATTGAGCGTCTCGGTTATCGCGCCGGCGCGCGACAATTTTAAAATCTGACGCGTTCCGAAGTTCGCTACCCAAATATTGCCGCTCGTGTCGGAGCACAGGCCTCGCGGCTCGCTGAAGCCGGTGATCTGTCCTTTCAAATCGAGCTGCGGCATCGAAAAGATATCGACGTCGTTGGTCGCTTCGTCGGAAACGAAAAGAAGTCGTGGCGCTCGCCGGGCCTCGGGCGAAACCCAGCTCGTGGAGCTCTGCAGTCGAGTCAGAGGACCGGCAGGTTGACCGCCGGCATTGCAGGCTGCGAGCATGCTCGCCGCCGCGGCTACGCTGAGAGCATAAGCCGCCGATCGAGCCTGGGCCGCCGACCATGCGATTCGCATTGGAAGTAGCTCCTTGTCCCGCGTCGCTTGGCGGGAGTACTACCATGCTACCGAAGTCGCTTCGGACCTGCAAAGGCTCCCCTACTTGCTCGGTCCGATGAAGAAAGGTTATGGCCTGCTTGAGTGGTCCCGTGGCAGGAGAGGCAGGTCCTCGTCGAACCATTGCCCTTCCATGAAAGGTGTAGCCAGCTTCGCGCTCCTCGTGATCCTGATACTCGTGATCCTCTTTGGATTCTCAAGTCACTCGGTCAACGGGCTCCTGCAACGGGCCTGTCAGCTGACGACCTGGAGCGATTCGTGTCATTTTGTTTCAGACTCAAACGGGAGCCCTAGCAACAGCACCAGCACGAGCACCAGCACGAGCACCAGCTTGTAGCTAAGCTACCCAAAGGGAGCAGGCGGAGCCGCTCGGGATGACATGGGCGATGACGGGCTCGAACCGCCGACATCCTCCTTGTAAGGGAGGCGCTCTCCCAGCTGAGCTAATCGCCCAAGATTACTTCATTTCGCTTTACCGGGACCCGTTCTCTTGGCGGCTCCAGCAACGTCAGCTATGAATAATGTTTAGCGACGCTTGGGCGCCGGGAAAGTCTGAGTGGGACCCGACTACCTTGAGAGCGCTAACCTTGACCCGACAACATCGCGCCGCCTACGGAAGTGACATCCGAAATGTCGCGCAGGCGCGGCGGGGCATTGCCGGTTTTGCCGCCGAGTGCGGCTTTTCGGAGGAAGCGATCTCCGACATTCGGCTCGCGGCAGGCGAAGCGCTCAGCAATGCGGTCGAACACGGCCGCGGAAAGCCTGCTCGCCGGATCGTGGTCCACTGCTTTTTCGGCGAAGACATACTCAAGATCGAGATCCGCGACAGCGGCAGTGACTTTCCCACCCCGCACGACCGCGATAGCGTAGAGCCCGACGACCGCGGGCGCGGCTTCGGCATATTTTTGATGCGCCGTTTAATGGACGAGGTCTCGTTCGCGCGCAACGGCAAGGTTGTCCGCCTCGTCCGCCGCCGCGTTTAGGGAGGGTCAGATTTAGCGCATCTCGTTGTCGCCTCGGGCCTCGTTTACCATAGTAAACCGCGGCCCTCGCTTCCTAGCTCTGGACTAAATCAGTCCTTCCCGTAAATCAGAGCTTTC
>JBAUMX010000161.1:0-4868 GCA_049578945.1 Candidatus Cybelea sp.
CGCCGTACTGGCGCCGATGCGTGATGGTCGGAACGGAATCGGTCACACCGCCTTCGCAGCCCCATTGAAGGTCCGGTATGTTGACGCTCGATTTCGCCTGCGCGGCGATGATGTATTGATGCGCGACGAAACTTTCGTCGAGTTGCGACTGGAACATCCGGTCGGCCAGAACGAACTCGTGGGCCATATCGAAATAGGGCTTCGATTCGCTGTGCGGAACGTATGCGAACTGGCCATTGATAGGGCCGCTGTACTCGTCCTCTTTATTAAAGGCGTCCATCCGGCACTTCGTTCCGGGGAGCTTCCCGGTTCCGTGGCAGGCGGCGAACATCGCCGTTGCATCGTGCTCGATATCGTACTGCGTTTTCAGCGAGATCGGCTGCAGCGGAATTCTCTCGCCTCCGGAGTTCTTTCCGCTCGAAACGGTATCGGCGCCGGGATAGCCTTGAAACATATCGTCGAAGCTGCGGTTCTCTTGGATGACGTAGACGACGTGCTTGATTTTGCCCGCACCCGTTGCATCGAACGCTCGCAGCGCCATTCCGCCGCGCAGGGATGGCAGCACCGCGGCGTTACCTTGGCCCTTCGACGGGCTCGGCGTGAAGGTGCAGCCGGCTGCGCAAAGCGCGGCTAGGAGCGTTGCAGCGATTAAAGCGTTATGCTTGTACACGGGCTACTCGTAATCGGGCGCAAAATAATCGTTCGGAAGCCGGCGCATGAAAAAACCGGGCCCGCGCGGCGCTTCGACCTTGACGAACGGGCGGGGCTTGTGCGAGAAGTCGAAGCAATCTTTGGCAGGTGAGTTCGCGCGCTTGTCGGCCGCAGCGAGTTGATCGAGACCCCATAGATCCTCGGCGAAGCGCAGCACGCTCGCCGTTTCGTAGTGAACGTGCGAAACGTAGCTCTGCTTAGCATACGGCGAGATCACCAGCAGCGGCACGCGGAAGCCGAGGCTGTCGCGATTGTAGTAGCGCGGCGCGACGTGGTCGTAGAGGCCACCCCAATCGTCCCACTGCACGAAGATCGCGGTCGAGTCCCAGAACTTGCTTTTGCCGACCGTGTTGACGAGCGCTGCAACCCACGACGGGCCGTACCCGCCGCCGCAGTTGACGTGATCGGAGTCGGCACAGACCGGCGTGATCCACGTGAAGTTTGCGAGCTTACCTTTGCGGACGTCGATGATGAACTTCCAGTTCGGCGAGATTACATTCTTCCAGTCCGGACCGTCGCGAATGTGCCTTATGGCTTGGTATGACGACCAGACCGAGCCGTTGCCGCTCGACGCGCTGCCGTACGTGCTGGCGTAGAATCGCCACGAGAGCTTAACGTTGTCGAGCTCGTCGCCGAGCGTTTGATAATCGTAGCACGGCTCGATGCTCGGCCCGAAAACGCTGCGCTCCTTAGTGAGCGTCTGGACGCGGTCGCCCTTTTCGCCGCAGCCCCATCTGCCGCTCGGCAGATTAACGCTCCAGGCCGCTTGCGCGGCAATGATATATTGATGCGCGACGAAGCTTTCGTCGAGCTGCGATTGAAACATACGATCGGCGAGCACGCCTTCGTGGGCCATGTCGAAGTATGGTTTCGACTCTCGGTGCGGCACGTAGACGTACTCTGGATTTTTTGGTCCGAAGAACGACTGTTCTTTATTAAAGCCGTCCATGCGGCAATCGGTGCCGGGCAGCTTGCCGGTTCCGTCGCACGCGGCGAACATCGCCTCCCCGGAATGATCGATGTCGTAGCTCGTCTTGAGGCTCACCGGCACAAGCGGGATCGTCTCACCTTTGGAGTTCTGCCCGCTCGAGACGGTATCGGCGCCGGGATAGCCTTGGAAGAGATTGTCGAAGCTACGGTTCTCTTGAACGATATAGACGACGTGCGTGATCTTGCCAGCGCCGGTTGCGTCCAGCGTCCGCAACGCGGCATCACCGCGCATGTACGGCAAGGGCGACAGCGCGGTCGCACAGCCGCTCAAGAGGAGCGCGGCCGCGAGACGGCTACTCGTAGTCCGGGAGCAAGTCATCGTTTGGAAGCGGGTGCATGAAGAAGCTCGGTCCGCGCGGCGCCTCGATCTTCACGAACGGGCGCGGCTTCTGCGAGAAGTCGAAGCAATCTTGGGCCGGCGAGTTGGCGCGCTTGTCGGCGGCCGCGAGCTGACCGAGGCCGAAGAGGTCTTCGGCGAATCGCAGCACGCTCGCCGTTTCGTAGCGTTTGTGCGAAACGAACCTTTGCTTAGCGTACGGCGAGATGATCAGCAGCGGAACGCGGAAGCCCAGGCTGTCGCGATCGTAATACGGCGGCGCGACGTGATCGTAGAGTCCGCCCCAATCGTCCCACTGCACGAAGATCGCGGTCGAGCCCCAGAACTTGCTCTTGCCAACCGTGTTGACGAGCGCCGCAACCCACGACGGTCCGTACCCACCGCCGCACGCGACGTGATCGGAGTCGGCGCACACCGGCGTGATCCAGGTGAAGTTCGCGAGATGCCCGTGCCGGACGTCCGTGATGAACTTCCAATTCGGTGAGATGACGTCTTTCTTCCAGTCTGGGCCGTAACGGATGTGCCTGATGGCCTGATAGGCCGACCACGGATACCCCTGGCCGCTCGATGGACTGCCGCCGCCGGAGGCATAGAAGCGCCACGAAAGACTCGCTTTATCCAACTCGTCGCCGAGCGTGTCGTAATCGTAGCAGGGTGGAATCCTCGCCCCAATCTTGCGGTCCGGCGTAAGCGTGCTGACGAAGTCATAACTTCCTTTGACGCAGCCCCAAGCCGCCAACGGCAGGTTGACGCTCCAAGCCGCCTGCGCGGCGATCACGTACTGATGGGCAACGAAGCTCTCATCGAGCTGTGATTGGAACATGCGGTCGGCCAATACCCACTCCTGGGCCATGTCCCAGTACGGCTTCGAGTCGCGGCGAGCAACGTAGACGTACTCGGGATTTGGCGGACCGCCCTGCGATTGCTCGTTATCGAATCCGTTCATGCGGCAGTCCGTTCCGGGCAGCTTCGCCTTGCCGTTGCAGGCGGCGAACATCGCCGCCGACGAGTGATCGATGACGTAGGCATCATTGAGGCGCACCGGCTGGAGCGGGATCGTCTCGCCTCTGGAGTTTTTTCCGCTCGCGACGGTATCGGCGCCGGGATAGCCCTCGAACATGCTATCGAAGCTGCGGTTCTCTTGAACGACGTATACGACGTGCGAAATCTTTCCCGCTCCGGTCTCGTTGAGCGTTTGCAGCGCCGCTCCGCTCCGCATATACGGCAGCATCGCAGAAGTGCCGGCGCAACCCGCCAATGCCAGCAAAGCGAGCGATGATACCGTACGTTTCATTGCGTGTCCGGCGCTCGCGGGTCGTCCGGCTGTTCGAGAAAGAAGGCCGCGTCTTTCGGCGCTTTGATCGGAACGAACGCGCGCGGCTTCTGCTCGAAGTCGAAGCAGTCGGCAGCCGGTGAGGTCGCGCGCGTGTCGGCGTCGGAGAGCTGTCCGAGCGCGAACAGGTTCTCGGCAAAGCGTAGCACGCTCGCGGTCTCGTACTGCGCGTGCGAGACGTAGTTCTTCTTGGCGTATGGCGAGATCACGATCAGCGGAACGCGAAACCCGAGGCCGTCGTATCCTTCGTACGGCGGCGGAACGTGATCGTAGAAGCCGCCCCAGTCGTCCCACTGCACGAAGATCGCCGTCGTGTCCCAGAACTTGCTCTCCCCGACGGCGTTAACGATTGAGGCGACCCAGGACGGCCCGAAGCCGCCGCTGCAATCGGGATGGTCGGAGTCCTGGCACAGCGGCGTTATCCAAGTAAAGCTCGCGAGTTTGCCGCGCCGGATGTCGCGCAGAAACTTTTTCTGCGGGTAGCGGACGTTCTTCGTCCAGTCCGGCCCGTCGTAGATATGTTTGACGGCCTGATACGCAGACCAGAATCCGCTGAGCGGCTCCGAGTACGCGCTGGTATAGAAACGCCAGCTCAGCCCTGCATTGTCGAGCTCATCGCCCAGCGTTTCGTAGTCGAAGCAAGGGCGTTGCGATTTTCCGTACGTGCGCTGGTGCGTGATGGTCGCAATCCGCTCGTCGGGCCCTCCAGTACAGCCCCACCACGAGTGAACCGGTGAGTCGACGCTCGATTTGGCTTGCGCTGCGATGACGTACTGGTGCGCGACGAAGCTCTCGTCGAGCTGCGATTGGAACATCCGATCGGCCAGCACGAACTCGTGCGCCATCTCGAAGTACGGCTTCGATTCGTGGTGCGGTACGTAGGCGTACTGACCGTTGAGCGGTCCCTGGTATTCGCGTTCTTTGTTGAAGCCGTCCATCCGGCACTTCGTGCCGGGCAGCTTGCCGGTTCCGTTGCAGGCGGCGAACATGGCGCGTGCCGAGTGATCGATCTCGTACGGCGTCTCAAGCGAGATCGGCTGCAACGCGATCGTCTGTCCTTTGGAGTTCTTTCCGCTCGAGACGGTATCGGCGCCGGGATAACCCGCGAAAAGATCGTCGAAGCTGCGATTCTCTTGAATCACGTATACGACGTGTTCGATTTTGCCGCGCCCCGTAGCCAAGGACGGGGTTAAGAGCAGCGCGTTTCCCGCGACCGGCATAGTTCCCAACGTGTCACCCTGAGCTTGTCGAAGGGCGACCGGCGAACAGGCGGTAAGCGCAACGAGAGCCACCAAAATCAAGCAGTTCATTGCGTATCCGGAATTCGCGGATCGTTGGGCTGATTGAGGAAGAAGGCCGCGTTCCAGGGCGCCTTGATCGGAACGAACGCGCGCGGTCTCTGTTTGAAGTCGAGGCAGTCGGTGGCCGGCGAAGTCGCGCGCGCGTCGGCTGCCGAGAGTTGACCGAGGCCGAAAAGATCCTCCGCGTAACGCAGCA
>JBAUMX010000162.1:0-3843 GCA_049578945.1 Candidatus Cybelea sp.
GTCGAGAGGCAGGCTCGTACCGGCGAGTGCGGCACTGCCGAGCGGGCAGAACCGGCGCGCGTCCGCGTCTACGGCAGCGAAACGCCGCGTCGCCAGTACGAACGGCTCGCTCCACGCTGCGAGCATAAATGCGAGCAGCACCGGTTGTGCCGGCTGACGATGCGTGCACGCTGCAAGAACGGTTCGTGCATCGAGTTCGACGCTCGCGCGCGCGATCAGCGCGAACGCGATCCCTCGTGTCAACGCCGCCGCGCGTGACGCGCGGTCGCGCACGTAAAGCACTAGCGTGGTCGCAACTTGGTCGTTGCGGCTGCGTCCGGCATGCAGCCATTCGCCGGCCGTACCGGCCAGCTCGCGAACGCGCGCGTCGATCGCGCCGTGAATGTCTTCCACACCGAGAGCGCGCGCGTAGGACGCGAACTCGCCGCCGGCGATCTCCGATTCGATACGGCGCAAGGCGGCGCGAAGGGACTCGGCGACGGGCGGCGTGACAATCGCTCCGCCTTCGAGCGCTTCGACGTGCGCGAGCGAACACTTGACGTCGAACGGCGCGAGGACGAGATCCTCTTCAAGCGAGGAGCCGAAGGCAAGCAGATTCCCATCGGCTGTACCCGTGAAACGGCCGCCCCACTGCAGCGCGCTCACGTCGCGAGTGCCGTGCTTGCGGTGCCGGTGACCCGCGCGTAGGTTTCGAGCGGAAGCGCGTGCAGGGCGATCAGCCCGCTTGCGGCTTGATGATCGAAGACGTCGTGCGTACCGTAAGTCGCGACCTGCTCGCGGTAGAGCGCGAACGGCGAACGGGTGCCGGTAACGGTGCAGGTCGCGCGATGCAAGCGCAAGCGCACCTCGCCGGTCATTCGCGGCGAGAAGCTTTCGTTGAATGCATCGAGTGCCGCACGCAACGGCTGCATCCACAAGCCGTCATAGACGAGCTCTGCGAAACGGCCATCGGTCAACGCTTTGAATCGCAGCTCGTCGCGCGTCAGCACGAGCCGCTCGAGCGCGCGATGCGCCGTTATGAGAATGGTGGCCGCGGGCGACTCGTAGAGCTCGCGCGACTTGAAACCGACGACGCGGTCTTCGACAAGATCGATACGCCCGACGCCGTGCGTTCCACCGATCGCGTTGAGCTCGCTCACCAATGCGGCGCCCGTGCTCGTGCGCAGCGCGGGGTTACCGGAACGAAACTCGACGACGATCTCCTGCGGCGTCGCCGGCTGCTCCGCCGCGCCGGCCGTCCACGCGAACGCGTCTTCCGGCGGCGCGTTCCACGGATCCTCGAGCACTCCGGCTTCAATCGAGCGGCCCCAGAGGTTCGCGTCGATCGAGTACGGCTTTTCGACGGTATGCGGCACGGGCACGCCATGTTCGCGAGCGAACGCGATTGCATCCGGACGCGTGACGGGCGACTCACGCAGCGGCGCGCGGCAGGTCAAACCGAGGTCGAGCGCGCGCACCGCGAGCTCGATGCGCACCTGGTCGTTGCCCTTGCCGGTGCAGCCGTGCGCGACGACGCTTGCGCCGTATCGATGGGCGAGCTCGACGAGAAGCTCGCCGATGAGCGGGCGGGAGAGCGCCGCCGACAGCGGATACGCGCCCTGATAAAGCGCATTGGCACGCAGCGCCGCAAACGCATACTCGCCGGCAAAGCGTTCGCGTGCGTCGATCACGACGGCGTCGTAGCTCCCCAACGCGATCGCCTTGGCGCGCACCGCTTCGAGCGCCGCCGCCGCGCCGGCGCCCGTTACGCCGTCGCTCTCACCAAGATCGACCGTCATCGCGACGACCTCGTGGCCCTCGAGAATCAGCTTCTTCAAGAGCACCGACGTATCGAGGCCGCCGGAATAGGCGAGAACGACTCGGCTCACGCGGCCGCTTGAGCTTTCAGATCGGCAAAGCGCTGCTTGACGAACGCCATCTCCGTCGCCGCCCGCACGATGACCAAGATCGTGTCGTCGCCGCCGATCGTGCCCAGCACCTCGGGCCAAGCGGCTTCGTCGATCGCCGATGCCACGATCATCGCGCCCCCGGGTGGAGTGTGGATGACGATCAAATTGCCGCTGCCGGCGATCGTCGTGGCGAGTTCGGTCATCGCGCGGTGAAGACGATTTGCGTAGTTCGGCGCTGCGCTGGGTACGACGTACTTGAAGATTTCACCGTGCTGCGACGCGATTGGAATCTTGGCGAGCCGCAGCTCTTTGACGTCGCGAGAGACGGTGGCCTGCGTTACCGCAAAGCCTTGTCGCTGGAGGTGCGCGACCAGCTCCTCTTGGGAGTGTATCGGCCGGGTCGCGACCAGCGTCAAGATCGCGCGTTGGCGTCGTTCTTTCATATCGGATATCCTCTGCATTCGGTGAGCAGCGCGACGAGCAGCGCCTTTTGCGCGTGCATGCGATTTTCGGCTTGGGTGAGGATCGCGCTTTGCGGGCCATCGATGACGCCGGCGTCGACCTCTTCTGAGCGATGCGCCGGCAGGCAGTGGAGAAAGATTGCGTGCGGCGCGGCGTAGGTCATCAGCTCGGCGGTTATGGCGTAGGGCCGCAGCATCGCGTCGTTCCGCTCGCGGTACTGCTCTTCGCCCATCGACGTCCAAACGTCGGTATAAACGGCGTCGACGCCACGCATCGCGCGCACCGGGTTTGCAAACGCTCGCGCGCCCCCGCCGGATGACCCGGCAAGCCGTGTTAGGTGCGCCAGGAAAGCTTCCGCCGGCCGATGCGTCGCCGGACAACCAAAGTTGACGGTCGCGCCGAGCATGACGGCCGCTTCGGCTAACGATGCCGCCACGTTGTTGCGCGCATCGCCCAAGTACGCGATCCGAAGGCCCCGTACGTCGCCAAAGTGTTCGCCGAGCGTCAGGACGTCGGCGAGCGCCTGACACGGATGCGCCTCGGCGGAGAGCCCGTTGATGATCGGCACGCCGGCGGCTTTCGCGAAGCGCTCGAGCGGCGCGTGCTCGTGCGTGCGTACGACGATCGCATCGACGTAGCGCGAGAGCACGCGAGCGGCGTCCTCGGGCGTCTCGCGCGAACCAACCGCGAACTCCGAGCCCTGCGCGAACAGGGTCTCGCCTCCCAGCTTGGCGACCGCAACTTCAAAGGAGACGCGCGTGCGCAGGCTCGGCTTCTCGAAAAGCAGCGCGACGGTCCGTTCCCGCAGCAGCGATCGCTGCTCGCGCGACGGGCTGCCTTTGAGGAAGGCCGCAAGCCGCAGCAGCCCCAGCAGTTCCTCGGCGGCGAGGTCGCTTATCTTAAGGAAGCTGCGGCCGGCGAGGCCGGAAAGCCGAGCTGGGGCTGGCGCGAGGGCATACATGTTTTGTATATTTATGCATATGACGCATAAATATGCAAGAACCCTCGTGGTGAAATATGGCGGCGGTGCGATGCCCGGCAGCGGTAGCCACGAGGCCGATCCAGTCCTGGCCGAGCTCGCGATGTTGCGCGCAGCCGGCAGCGCGGTCGTGCTCGTTCACGGCGGCGGCCCCGAGATCGACGCGGCCCTCGCCGAGCTGGGCATCTCGACGTCGCGAATCGACGGCTTGCGCGTGACCGACGCGGCCACGCTGCGAGTCACCGAAGCCGTGCTCTGCGCGAGCATCAACAAGCGGATCGTGCGCGACGCGCTTGCGCTGGGGATGCCGGCCGTCGGTCTGAGCGGTCAGGACGGCGGCATGCTGATTGCCGAGCACCACGTGGGATTAAGCGGTGAAGACCTCGGATACGTGGGACGAATCGTTGCGACCGATGTGGGTCCGCTCCGGGCGCTCCTCGACGCCGGTTTTCTGCCGGTCGTCGCGCCGCTCGCCGTCGCGCGCGGCGGCGCGCACGCCTACAACGTCAACGC
>JBAUMX010000163.1:0-6307 GCA_049578945.1 Candidatus Cybelea sp.
CCTTCAACCCGTTGCGCCGCAGCGCGGCGCGCGCCGGCGACCTAGTCGCGGTGCTCGGCATCGGCGGCTTAGGACACCTGGGAGTGCAGTTCGCGGCGAAGATGGGCTTCAACACCGTCGCGATCGCGCGCGGCCGTGACAAAGAGCAGCTGGCGCGACAGCTCGGCGCGCAGCACTATATTGATAGCAGCGCCGTCGACGTGGCGACCGAGCTGCAACGGCTCGGGGGCGCGAAGGTCGTGCTCTCCACGATCACTTCGGGTGCGGCGATGGAGCCCGCGCTGGGCGGACTCGGCGTTGACGGGCAACTGCTGATCGTCGGCGCGTCAAGCGAACCGCTGCCGGTGGATACGCTTGCGCTGATGGGGCGCCGCGGCTCGATCAAAGTTTGGCCGTCGGGCACGAGCAGCGATTCGGAGGACACGATGCGTTTCGCCGTGCAGTCGGGCGTGCGCGCGATGACTGAGGTGATGCCGCTCGAACGCGCCGCGGACGGCTTCGGGCGGATGATGAGCGGTGCGGCTCGTTTCCGTGTCGTGTTGACTACCGATTCGGCAGCATAACGCCGCTCAGTAGCCTTGCGCCGAACCCGCGGGCGTGCGACGGTCGCTGCCGCCCTCGAGCGCACCGGTCTTGGGATCAACGACGATGGCTTGCGCCGAACCCCACGATTGAATCTGGCGCAACGCATATCCCATCTGCGCCAGCTGCTGCGACGTCGCGCCGGAGAGCGCGCCTGGCTCGTACTGAAGCAGGTCCGGAAGCCACTGCATGTGCGTGCGCGGTGCGTCGACCGCCCCTTGCGCATCCATACCATAAATCAGCGCGTTGAGGAGCGTTTCCAGCACGATCGTAATGATGCGCGAGCCGCCCGGGCTCCCCGTCACCATCCGCAGTTTACCGTCGCGCGTGACGATGGTCGGAGCCATTGACGAAAGGGGCCGCTTCCCGGGCGCGATCGCGTTCTGCACGCCTTGCACCAGCCCGTAGAGATTCGGCACGCCGGGTTTCGACGTGAAGTCGTCCATCTCGTCGTTGAGAAAGAAACCCGTGTCGCCCGCCTCGACGTCCGCACCAAACGAGTCGTTGAGCGTGTAGGTGACGGCAACGGCGTTCCCCCAGCGATCGACGATCGAGTAATGTGTCGTATCGCCGCCTTCACTCGCGGCCGCGCTCAGCCCGGGATGGACTTGCGCTGAGGGCGTCGCGCGCTGAGACTGGATTTTGGCGCGCAGCGTTGCCGCATACTCCGGCGCTATGAGCTGCGCGACCGGATCGTGCACGAAATCAGGATCGCCGAGGTACGCGTTCCGGTCTGCGTACGCGAGCCGCTCAGCTTCGGTGACGTAGTGAATCGAAGGCGCGTCGTGCCAGGCCCAGCGCGCGAGCGGATACGGGGCGATGATGTTGAGAATTTCGCAGAGCGTGACGCCGCCCGAGCTTGGGGGCGGTGCCGCGATGATCTGATAACCGTCGAAGCTGCAGTGCAGCGGCGACGTCTCTTCGACTCGATAGCGCGAGAAGTCGTCCATCGAGAGCACGCCGCCATTTGCGCGGCTCGCGGCCACGATCGCGCGCGCGATCGGCCCGCGATAGAACGCGCCGGGACCGTTTTTCGCGATCAGCCCCAGCGTTCTCGCAAGTTGCGGCTGGCTAAAACGCGTTCTCGGCGGTGGAGTCTTTCCATCGGGCAGCAGTTCGTCGCCGTTGGTCAAGACAAAACCATCGCGCGCCAGCGCGATTGCCGGCGCCATCAATCGGTCGCGCGACATCGTACCGAAGTGGCGACGTGCCGTCTCCAATCCGGCGACGGTTCCGGGCACGGCGACGGCGAGCCAGCCGCGCAGCGAGGCGTTCGGCACGACGTTGCCGCGCGCGTCGAGATACATCGTCGGCGTGGCGCGCAGGGGCGCCCGCTCGCGAAAATCGATGAAACGCTCGCGCCCGTCGTGCAAGCGAATCAGCATGAAACCGCCCCCGCCGACGTTGCCGCAGCACGGGTCGGTAACGGCCAGCGCATAACCCACGGCAACCGCCGCATCGACGGCGTTCCCTCCCGCGCGGAGAATATTGACGCCGACCTGCGTGGCATCGTGCTGCGCCGTTGCGACCATCGCATGCTGCGCGGTTGCTCCGACCCGTTCGGCACGCGGCGCAATCGCGGCATTCGATAGAAACATCAGTGCCGTTACCCCGATCGCGGGGAGCATGCGCATCTTCATCTCGTTGCGCGTATTGGCCCTCAGCCGGCGCGAGCCTGTCACGCGTCTTGGCCGCGTTGGCAGCGGACTCGGCGAGTGACTCGCGAAGCAAGCGCGGACATGAAACGATGCTTCGCGATACTCTTGGGTACGCTCTGGCTCGCCGCGCTTGGGCCTTTACCGCCCGTCGCCGCGAACGACTCCGACGCCGCGCTGCGAGCCGCGCTGCAGCACGATCTCAACGCGCATCTCGCCGCGCGCTCGAAGATCGAGCACATCTCGGCGATCACGCTGAGTATCAGCCTGCACGGCCAACCGCAAAACATCAACGTCACAGCCGGCACGACGAAATTTGGTGGCGGAATTCCGGTGATGCCCGAGCAACTCTGGCAGATCGGGAGCAATACTAAAGCCTTCACCGCAGCTATCGTTTTGCAGCTCGAAGCCGAAGGGAAGCTGACGATCGATCAGACCGTCGGCCATTGGCTGCCGCAGTATCCGGCCTGGAAAAACGTGACGATTCGCCGGTTGCTCGACATGACCAGCGGCATTCCCGGCTACGACAACGTTCCCGCGATGCTGGCAGATTACGCGAAGAATCCGATGCACAATTTAACGATTCCGGAGCTGATCGCTTACGTGTACCCGGGAAATCCGCACGCGCCACCCCCGACGACCGACTACGACTACTCAAACACCAACTACGTGCTGGCCGAGCTGATTATCGAGCGCGCCACGCATAATACGTACACGAGCGAGCTCGATCGGCGGTTTCTACATTCCGGTCTCGGATTGACGTCGTCGTATTATTCAGGCACACAGTATCCGACGAGCGTGCTCGACCGCATGGTGTCGGGCTATTTCTTCAGCCACGACCCCGACAACGCCGGGCTTGCGCCGCTGCTCGGCAACGACGTTAGCAGGTACAGCGTCTCGTGGATGAAATCCGCCGGCGCGATCGTTTCGACGCCGGAAGACCTCACGCGTTGGGCGCGCGCGCTCTACACCGGTCCAATACTTGCGCGGAAGCAGCGCGCGGAGCTGCTCGGCCTCGTTTCCCTCAAGACTGGTAAGCCGATCGCAGCCGTTAGCCAGAGCGACCCGCGCGGCTTCGGTCTGGGCGTCGCGCAACTGACGACGCCCCAGACGGGAACGATTTGGTTTTACGAGGGCATGACGCTCGGCTACCGCGTGGTGCACATGTACTTTCCGCGCCAAGATGCCGTAATCGTGTTTGGCATGAACAGCCAGCCCGATTCGAAGGAGAATTCGACGAATAAGCTCGCGCTCGCGGTCTACGAAACGTTGCACGCTGCCGGGCGTCTGTAGCACTCGACCGCTGCATGCGAATCTCGCGAGGCGCGTTCATCGGCTCGGCGCTCGGTGTCTCGGCGCTTACGGCTGTGCGTTGGCCTACGGTTGCACGCGCGGCGGCGCCCACAACAGCAATCGTGCCCGTGCGTGTGAATGCGGGGCGCGTCATCCGCACGGTTGTTGGTCTGCGCCCCTATCGGTCGAGCGGTTTCGTTTTGCGCGCGCAGCGTTTTGGTTCGAAAGTGCTGGTGCACAACTACGGACACGGCGGCGGCGGCTTTAGCCTGTCGTGGGGCTGTGCGACGCTGGCTGCCGATCTGATTGCCGATCGATCGCCGGCGCAGGCCGCGGTTTTGGGCTGCGGCGTGATTCGGATTGACGACCGCGCGGATTCTGCAAAACCGCGGCTGGCAGGTGACGATTTATGCTGCCGATCTTCCACCGGCGACGACATCAAACGTTGCAGGCGCTCAATGGACGCCAACGACGGTCTTCGCACGCGATGCCGTGACGCCTGCGTTCATGGATACGTTTCGCAAAGCGGCGCACATTGCGAACAGGCAGTTTCAGCTGATGGTTGGGCCGGCGTACGGCGTCCGCTGGATCGACAACTACGCGCTCAAACGTGCCGGAATGTCAACCATTCCTGAGCTCGATTACGCGACCTGGACCGGCATCGCCGATCTCTATGCCGACATCCAAATGATCGATCCGGCGTCTGTGCCGTTCCGCGGGTTCGCGAGCGTGCATCGGTTCGACACGATGCTGATGGAGCCGAACACGTTTCTGCCTGCGGTGCAACGCGATTTTCTGTTGCAGGGCGGACGTATCGCGGTGCGCGATTTTCGCAGCGTCGCAGAGGTTGCGGCCCTGCGCGAGCCGGTCGTCTTCAACTGCACCGGTCTGGGAGCGCGCACGCTCTTTAACGACCCGGTGCTTGAGCCGGTTCGCGGCCAGCTTACGATTCTCGAGCCCCAGCCCAACGTTGACTACACCTATCTGACCGACGACCTCTACATGTTTCCGCGATCGGATGGCATCGTGCTCGGAGGAACCTTCGAACGCGGCAACTGGTCGACGGGCGTCGATCTCGCGACACAAGCGCGCATTCTCGCCGGGCGTGAAGCAATTTTCGCGAAGGTGTGGTGAGCGCCTTGACCTCCCGAAATTAGTCGACGTGCGCCTCGCGCTTGAGTTGGATTCAGTGTCTCATGGAGACGGTGACTTTCCCCGGGGGATATTACATAAGGGCTTTGGAACTTCCGGTCAGAGCATGCGTTCGAGGTGATGCGTCATCCGCTCGAAGCGGTAACCGTCACGCTGGGATAGGAGATACAGCCCCGCAAAACGAGCCCCCCCCGCGCCGAGCGCTGCGATCGACGCCGCAAAGTCAAAAGCGCTAAGTCAATGCGATGAGAGCGCTTTGAAACGACGCCCCCCGCGCCGGGCGCTGCGATCGAAGGCCTGGGTGCGATGCGATCGGCGCCGTGCTGCGCAGCTGCTAGGCTACGCTTAGCCCCTAACGCGATGCGGCCTCGCGAGCGCGGCGCTTCGGGGCCAGGCGTTAAAGGGTAAACGCGAACACGGTTCCGCATGTCATACCGTGGGCGCCGCACTTTCGGTTTGAAGTGCGCGGTGTCGTGCCGTACAGCGCACTGCCGACGTTAACCAAACTTTCCGCAGGCTCGCCAACGTACTCACTCTTGAAACGGAAGCGCACTTTCTCTCCGCCGCTCGTCGTTACGCTGTAAATAGTTCCGCAGCCATGAACGGGAAGCCACGGGTCGACGATGCAGGGAGTCCCGCCACCGGAAACAGTCGTCCCGTACAGCGTGCCGTTCACATCGATCAGACCGGCCTGAGGTAGCGCGCCATCGCGGCCGCCGGCGAAACTGTGCATCACCTGTTCTGTGCCCGTCGTCGTAAGACTGTAAGCGGTTCCGCAGCCGTAGTCGTCGCAGCCGGTCCCACCACCCCTGGTTGTGGTGCCGTACAAGGTGCCGTTGACATTCACCAAACTGCCGCCCGGCGACTGGCCGTCGGAGCCGCCGGCAAAGCGGTAGAGCACCTTCTCTGAACCACTAGCGGATACACTGTAAACAGTTCCGCAGCCGGTACCGCTGCAGCCGTTGCCGCCGCCCTGAGGAGTCGTACCGTACAAGGTGCCGTTAACACCAATCAAACCTCCACTAGGGAGACATCCGTCGCTATTAGCGCAGAAGCTGTGCAAGACTTGCTCGGCGCCACTTGTGGTTATGCTGTAGACGGTTCCGTTAGAATATTCACCGCCGTAGAGTGTTGTGCCGTACAAAGTACCATTTACATCGGTCAAGCTGGCCAACGGGTTTTGGCCATCAGAGCCGGCGCCAAAGCTGTGAAGGACGTTCTCCGAACCGCTTGCGGATATACTGTAAACGGTTCCGCAGCCGTCAGTGCAGTTCGTTCCGCCCTTCTCCGTCGTGCCGTACAGCATGCCGCTCACATTAAGCAAGGCCACCGCAGGATACGCGCCATCGGAGCCGCCAGTGAAACTATGCAGCACCTTCTCGTTGCCGCTGGTGTCTAGGCTGAACACGGTGCCGCAGCCGCCAACGCAGTTCGTTGAACCGCCCCCGTACTTCGTTGTACCGTAGAGCGTGCCGTTCACATCGATCAAGCTTGCTAGCGGACCGAAACCGCCATTCGCGTAGCCAGGGAAGCGGTATAGCAAGTGATATGAAGACGACGAAGGAAGGGCGCGATGGAGCGGCGCTTGGGCCGGCGCGCTTGCCGGCGCTTGCACCGCCCCGCCC
>JBAUMX010000164.1:0-41202 GCA_049578945.1 Candidatus Cybelea sp.
CAAAATTGACGAGGATCTTGGAAAACGAGTGAAGCAAACGGCGCTCTGGCGTGAGCGCGATGAGCTTTTTCAAAGCGTGCCCGGTGTCGGCACCGTTGTTTCACACACGCTCTTGGCCCATCTCCCCGAACTGGGGACCCTCGACCGCAGAAAAATCGCGGCTCTTGTTGGTGTCGCGCCACTGAACTGGGATAGTGGTAGAATGCGTGGACGACGCGTCATCTGGGGTGGTCGCGCTGCCGTTCGGAAAGCACTCTATATGGCGGTCGTCGCATCCATCAAGTGCAATCTTATCATCGCGGCATTCTATAAACGCCTGAAGGCTGCCGGGAAAAAACCTAAAGTGGCGATCGTGGCCTGCATGCGCAAGCTCTTAACCATCCTCAATAGCATGGCCCGCTCTGGGGAAGCCTGGCGCAGCTGCAGCTAAATTTCCCGATACAGTTGCTCGTTTTGAAAGGGCTTAGCTCTTATCCCATCGTTATGGTTACCGCTTCGAGTGGATGACGCATCACCTCACGGCGGAAACCGGACGGTTTTGGCTGACGACGATGCGATTTGTCATCCGCTCGCAGCGCGGGCCACGCCATTAGAAGCGTCTCGCCGCTATTTTCTCCGCGACTCGTGGAACTTGACTCGGGGAACGGCTCCGCCCCTCGCCGTACACTTCTTTAGATTCAGGTTGTTGGTCTCGCCCGTCGTGCCATCATTGGCCTGGCAGGTCGGTGCGTTGGTCGTTCCGTCTGTAACATCGATCTCAACAGTTAGTGCGGCTCCGGAATTGAACCGCGCTTTCGTTCCGCCTCCATCGCCGAAAATATTGAACTCCGAAGCGGTCCAGCCCTGAGAAAGGTACACGACGGTGTCTTGCCCAGTCGTACTGTAGGCGTACGTGCCATCCGTATAAACGAGCGTGTCGAGGCCACCGTTGACGGCGTTTCCGGAGAGATTCATCTGCGGGAGCTCCGTGACCGGCGCCTTCGGCGTGGAAACGGCCGAACTGTTTCTCCAGCAATCGACGCCGTATGCGTGTCTCCAGCCGGCCGGACAGCGGACGGTACTGCCCGCATAGTTGATCAGCCAATATTGCATGAACGCGGCTTTCGCGGAATAGACGAACTGCAGCCAGCCACGGCACTGGCCCGGGATGAACGCACCCGCGCAGACCTGGTCGCCGGACATGAAGTTCGAGTTGAGCTGAAGAGAATAGACGTTCGCCTTGCCGCGATCTTTTTCGAAGGTGAGATGCCTGACTCTCGGAAACGAGCCGACGGCGTTCGAGGTGAGCGTTGAGGTCACAGCGGCATAGTCATTCTCGTCGCCAACGGTCAGCGAGCCGCCCGCGCCGCTTCGTGGAATGTAGGCACGATTGGGCGCTGTTACGCACGTGACTTTTTTCCAAATAGTCAGCGGGTACGCGGCGGTGTAGCATCCTTCGCCGGGCGTAGGAGCTTGTGCGATTGCGGCACGCCAGGCGTGCGATCGCGCGACGTTCGGGCTTGGGCCTCCGAACTGTGCTGCACTGCCCGCACGTTGGGGGACGTTGGGCGCCCCGATCGGCGGCTGCGATCCGCCGCAGCCTGCAAGAATAGCGGTCGCAGTGCAAACGCTTAAAGCGTAATGCGAAGGTGAGATTGTGTTCATTCGATGTGCTCCTTTACGAGCGCGTAACATCCTTCGCAAGCGCGCAGAGTGGCTTGGCTTTGACCCGCATCAACTACAATGCGGCTGGGATGCATCTGTCGGCTTTGACGCGGCACGTGGACATGCCAACAGGTTCACTGGCGGTTCCAAACGGCGAACCCGCCACCGGCGTCAACGCGCCGCTGGCCGGGTCGATCGTATAAGCGGCAACGTTGTTGGAGCTGACATTTGTAACGTATGCGAACTTGCTCCGAATGTCGACTGCGCCAGTTTGGGGAGCAGAGCCCGGATCGGCAAACGGTGACCCTGCCACGGGCGTCAGCGCCCCGCTGCTCGCCGCAATGGTGTACGCGGCAACATTGTTAGACGAACTGTTAGGCACATAAGCGAACCCGTCCGTAGAAGAGATGATCACGTCTTCGGCGCCGATTCCCGGATCCGCGAACGGCGAGCCGGCCATCGGCGTTAGCGCCCCGTTTGCCGCGCTGATGGCGTAGGCGTACACATTGTTGGACCCGTTGGCGGCTACATAGGCGAACTTGCCCGAGGGATCGACCGTCATGCTAACCGGAAGAATGCCTGTCTTGAACGGCGATCCCTTAACCTTCTTCAGCGCGCCGCTAGAAGCGATTCTATAAGCGGAAATGTTGCTGGAGTTTAAGTTAGCCACATAGACGAACTTTCCGTTAGGGTCGACCGCAACGGCGTACGGCTTGACGCCGGCTTTAAACGGCGACCCGACAACCGGCGTTAACGCGCCGCTGGTTGCGTCGATGGTATAAGCAGAAACGTCTTTGGAGCCGTAGTTGGTCACGTAGACGAACTTGCCGGTGGGGTCAACGGCGATGCCAAGCGATTGGATTCCCGCCCCAAACGGTGACCCCGTTACCGGCGTCAACGCACCGCTGGTCGCGTTGATGGTATAGGCGGAAACGTTGTTGGAACCGTAGTTGGTCACATAGGCGAACTTTCCATCGGGATCGATTGCCACGTCATAGGCTTGGGTGCCAGCCCCAAATGGCGATCCCGTCACCGGCGTCAACGCACCGCTGGTTGCGTTGATGGTATAGGCGGAAACATCGTTGGACCCGTAGTTGGCCACATAGGCAAACTGAGCCACGGCAGGGCCGGGCGCACGTTCTAACGACGATTGGCTAACCGTTTCCGGCAGGTTGGACCGGCCGCCCGAATCGCACGCTGCGATCGCAAGGGTCGCAAAGAGTGGCGCGACAAGCCGAATTGAAATGGACACCAACTTCATAAGAGTGCTCCTTCACAGTGTCTTAGAAAGCGCCGACGCCGTTGGGCGTGCCCCAGCCGGTTGGGCCCGAGTAAGTTCCGAACTGCGCTGTTCCCGCCGTGCAGAGGTAGCTGCCGCCAAGACTGGGGGGGCAGCCGTCGTTGCCGCCACTGATGACGTGCAGATCCTTCTGGAGTTTCTTGGCCTTTAACGTCCAGAACGTTTTGCCGCCGTCTTGTTTTGTGCCGTTGCCGGCCAACGCGAACGCGCCCGCGACAATCGGTGTGGCGGCGCTCGTCCCGCCGAAGATGCCCCAGCCACTGTAGCCGCCGTAGCTATCGTACGCCGCGACGTCCAAAGCGACAGCCGACACATCATTGGCTGTCCGTCCCGAGCAGCCGGGATCGTGCTGCCACGAGGGCTTGGCTATTGCAGCGACGCAGCCGCCGCCGGTGTCGGGCCAGACAACTTCACTATAGGTCGAACCGTTTTTTGATAGGACTGTCCCGCCGACCGAGACGACGTTTGCGAAGGCCATGGGTGCCCCGAATCCATAGCCATCGTCACCCGCGGCGGCAACGTAGGTTACGCCTGGCGTATCGAAGTAGTTTGCATAGTTTGGGTCGCCACAGTCGAGCGAGCCGTAGCATTGAAAGCTATCGCTGATGATGTGGGCCCCGAGTTTGACGGCTTCGGTTTCAGCCGTTTCGGTATCGCTAGCGTCATTGCTGTTCGACTCGACGAGATAGATCGTGCAGTTCGGGCAGCTGGCCGAAACCATATCAACGTCGAGGTCGATCTCTACGCCCCGGCCAGCGTCGCCCTTGGGGTAGTTGCTCTGTTGCCCATCCTGGTTGTACTTGTAGAACTTTGCCTTCGGCAGCCCGAAATGCGAGCGATACTTTGAAAGGTCCTTGGCGACGTTGGGGTTGTCGTAGGCATCCACAACCGCGACGATTTGGCCAGCTCCCTTTTTCGACGACGGGAGGTTATAGGCCGCCTCGATGTCGCCGGCTCCCCATCCCGGCACGTTGGGTTGCGCGCTCTTGTTCAAGATCAGAGCCTGGCACTGCACCTCGCCGGGACGAGCTTCAGGACAGGCGCGCCGCGCGAGGTGCTGCGCCTGCCACTGCGGGATCGAGGGCGCTTCCGCGGCAGATTGGTCCAATGTTGCCGGCACGCCGGCGGCGCCGGCATTGCAGCCCACGATCGCGAGCGCGGCAGCAAATGGCGCGAACAATTTCAAGCTTCGCAGCATAAAAGCTCCTTCGCAAACGCGGCAAGGCGGCTGCCCTGTCGCAACCCCATCATGACAGCGCACAGAGACCGCTACCAGGCACAACCACCCGCACAACCTGGCGCGGCGAGCATATAGGCGTGTCGCCGATACTGCTTAGCTCCATCTCAAATGCATAGCGCCTCAAGTCTGAAGCCTCGTCTGCTCCTACGGGTTGAGAGGACGAGCCCGCGAACAAGACCCGCCGTCGCTAACCCAAGTTAACAGCACCGCGCCTCAGAATCGGCGACCACGGACGAATCGCACAGCAACCTGCACAAGCACCCCACAGAAGCCGCCTCGCCCACAACTCCACGTCGCTTTGCGGCCCTCGTCGCTAAGCAGCAGGCTGCGCTCGGCGGGATTCACGTCATCGCACTCCTAGTGCGGCGGAGCGAGCAACTTTGTGCCGCAAACGACCCGGAAGCTCTCGACGTTCTTCTCCAAGCGCTCATAATCGCCCGCGAGAACGCCGCGAGGTGATGGCCTTCTGCGGGGCCGTTGCTACGCCACGGCGCGAGCGTAATTTCTCCCCATAGTTCTCCCCATTTTTGCCGAAGATAGACGAAGAAAGACGAGGTTAGACGGCCTCGTCCTACTCCGGTGCCTTCGCTCGAAAAACCGACGGCATCAGGCTTTCCGCACGATTTCAACGGTGGAGATGTGGGGACTCGAACCCCAGACCCCTTACAAGCAAAGCAGGTGGTCGGACTTCGACTCTCACCGGCGCGTGCGGAGCGGTTCCCGCAGACCGGTTTGGCAGCCTAACTAGCTGCTATTCGAAGCAGGCGGTTCAGACGTCCTTTTCTTCCGTCGGAAATGTTCTTGACATCGGCGTTTCCACGGCGATGGCCATTTAACGTGGAGCTCTTTATGAAGGACGAGAACGCTCGCTGGGTTGATCGCTACTTACAAACGTGCTCCTACATCGGGTACTTGATGGCTTGACATTGCTGCGGCGAAGAGAGAGAATTGTCTTGCGAGACTGTGAGCGAGTTTCGCCCGCATTATAATGCTGGCAAAAGTGCATAGCTCAAAACGAAGGCCGCCTACGGGGGCCTTTTTGTTATCGGCGTCAGAGGCGAGGTAGTGCAATGCGAGCGCAGTCCATCGAGTCATCGGCGAGCATATCTTGCGCCCGCTTTGCAGAATTGCCGGATGTATTAACGCCCCGCGATCTCATTGCATTTCTTCCAATGGGACGCAATGCCGTCTACGATGCGCTGAGAACGCGCGCTATTAAGAGTGTTCGGGTTGGCCAGAAACTGCTGATTACGAAGGCGGCGCTGCGAGAGTTCCTCGGCGGTAACGTCGAATAGGCTGAATCGCGTAACGCGCTCATGAGCGTATGCGCGAGAAGGAGGCCATCTATGAGTGTGTACAGGCGTAAATCCGGCCGCTGGGCTGTCCTTGTCGACGTTGGCCGCGGCGTCGATCAGAAGCGAAAGCGGCGCACTCAAGGGACGTACGCGACGCGCAAAGAGGCGGAGCGAGCTGAACGGCGGGCACTTGATACGCGGGATCGGGGTATTGACCTGGATCCGAAGAAGGTTTCGCTCGGGGATGTAGCGGAGCGCTTCCTGAAAAGCGTCGTGCGCGATCTCTCCCCGATCACCGTTGCGCGGTACGAAGAGCATTGGCGAATGCACGTCGCCCCCACCCTTGGTGGGCTTCCGGTCGCGAGTCTGAAGCCGGCGCATCTCGTAGAGCTCTATACTGGATTGCGGACAGAGCGTGTCCGTTACCACCGCAAGACAAAATCGGTTGATGCGGCAGAGGAAAACTTTCGAATGGGCCCTCCACTGGGGCCAAACACTGTTTTGCGCGTTCACCGCTTTTTACATCGGCTTCTCGGATGGGCGGAGCGAATGAATCTCGTGGTGCGCAACGTTGCGCGGAGCGTCGATGCGCCCAAGGCATCGCCGTCGCCCGCCCGAGCGCTCACCGTTGAACAAGTAGCACTGTTGCTTTCCGCCGCTGATGGTGCGCGCTTCTATCCGTTTTTCGCGCTCGCGATCGCTACGGGGATGCGGAGAGGGGAGATAGGTGCGCTTACCTGGGACGACGTTGATCTCGACAATGAAACAGTCATGGTGCGGCAGGCCGTCGGTCAGGATCGAAGCGGTTATTCCTTCGTCAAGAGCACTAAAACGGGCCGGGAGCGCGTTGTGCCCCTTAACGGCCTGGCAATAAGCGCCCTGAAGACGCAGCGCGCGTCGCAAGCAGCGGAAAAGTTACTCAAGCGCAAAGAGTATGAAGACCAGGGGTTGGTCTTTGCAGACGAGCTGGGTCGCTTACTCGACCTGGATGCAATTTCGAAATCGTTCGCCGCGCTCGCGCGTGGGCTCGGCATCAAACGGAAGGGCATCTCGCTGCACTCCTGTCGGCATTTTGGCGCCACCCAGGCGCTCGCGGCCGGCAGCGACGTCCGGACCGTGGCAGCTCTTCTCGGGCACGCCTCGGCCTCAACCACGCTGAACGTCTACGGGCACGTCATCCCGGGCGCTCAGGAGCGGGCCGTCGCCCAGATCGACCACGCGATCGCCGTCGCACAGGCACGCAAAGGAGCGGCTGAGAAATGACGCGGCCGCGCTGGGCACTTTCGGTGGACGGCAACCGAATGGCAACCGCGAGCCCCGGAGCAGAAGGGTTCGCAAGCGAGACTAGGCCTCAAAACTCCTGTAAAATAAAGCAAATTATCGTGCGCGCCCGTAGCTCAAACTGGATAGAGCAGGGGACTCCTAAGCCCAAGGTTGCCAGTTCGATTCTGGCCGGGCGCACGAAAACTTACTGAAAGTAAAGCGGTGCTCGCGCCGATTGCGAATTCTTCCCGCAGGTATACTTGCCTGTTAGCGTCGCGGCGCCGGAGTACTTCGGTCGTCCGCGGTCGACACCGTAGAGAACAAATCCCCCCGCGCTGGTGAGCTTGAACGAAGCCGAAAAACTATCAATCGTCTTTTTCCCGGCGGTGATCGCCCAGGCGAGCGTGCACTTTCCCTTGTAACTGAGATCGGTGAACGAGAGCGCGTACTGCCACGTCGCCCCACTCGGCACGTAGCTCGACGGTCCGGTCAGACCGACGGTATCGTTGCTCGACGCGCCGCTCACGCAGGCGATGCACGGAACACCGCCCTGTGCCGGGCCGTTCGAGACGAAGTTCATCAGCGTCGCGGGCGCTCCGGCGTCCGGCTGAATGGAAAGTTTTCGAAAAATCTCGTGACCGCCGGTGACTTGGGGCGCGGAGTTCAGTGCGGAAGGCACGGAACCACCGTTGGCTGCGCCGGAGCAAGCGGCCAGCGCGACGACCAGCGACAAAAAGAAACCACGCCAAATATAAGCGTTCATGGAAGCCTCCGTGACGATATTGTACGAAGCTGCCGGATTCCGCGGCGGCAGGGAAGCGTCCTTGCCTAGGCGCTCAGGTCTTCCTTAGGCAGGTAGTGGCTGCGAAGGGCCGATAGACGCCGTGGCTGCGCTGGCCAGCTGGGCTCTCACTGGCCGGCTAGTCGAAGTTCAGCAGCCGAGCCTGGCGGTTGTCCCGTTCGTTCGCCGGCCAGCTTGCTTGCTTGGACCTTGCGGAAAGTTATTGCGGGGCTGAGCGTGGTGTGCTAGCATGGGTTCTCGGAACGGACCGGCGGTCCGTTTTATTCATGTTGTGGTAGACTACTGATGGCAAAGAAAGAAACTCGCGTGATGGTGGTCCTTGCCTGTACGCAGTGCAAGCGCCGCAACTACAACACGCAAAAAAATAAGGCGAAGACTACGGACCGGCTGGAGCTCAGCAAATATTGCCGCTTCTGCCGATGCCACAAACCGCATCGGGAGACGAGATAGGGCGGTAGCTCAATTGGTAGAGTCCTGGTCTCCAAAACCAGTTGTTGCAGGTTCGAGTCCTGTCCGCCCTGCCACTCTTCGGAAGTGAATCTTTGGTGAACGAACAGCAAAAGAGAACGGCCCAATCGATCGCAGGCGGCGATTTCGTCCGCGGCGTCATAGCAGAGTTGCGGCGCGTCACGTGGCCGACTCGCGAGGAATGGATCTCGGCAACGATCCTCACCGTCGCGCTTGTGGTTGGTATCGGCCTCTTCACCTTCGTTCTCGACCAGCTCTTCGGCTGGCTCTTTAGCGTGATCCACCCCGCAACGCAGGGCCTACAGTAGCGCAGAACGTCATGTACGACATCGAACGTCAAGAGCTTGGCACCGACGAGCCGTCGGTAGAAGAAGCGGTCATCGACGACAGCAAGATGGGTGACCTCTCGGGAGCGACCGAGGAACCGCTCGCGGAGACGCTGCCCGACGAAGCCGTCGCTGAGTTGACTGCCGGCGAAGCCGTAGCCGAGCTGGCCGTCGACGACGCCGAGGACGAGGTGCCGGCCGACGAAGCCGTTGCCGAAGCCGCGGTCAAACCCAAGGACAATCGCAACTGGTTCGTCGTGCACACTTACTCCGGCTACGAGAACAAGGTCAAGGCCAACCTCGAGCGGCGCATCCACTCGATGGGGATGCAGGACAAGATCTTCCGCGTGCTCGTCCCGATGGAGGACGAGGTGGAATTCAAAGACGGCAAGCGGAAAATCACGCCCAAGAAAGTTTTCCCCGGTTACGTGCTCGTCGAGATGATCATGGACGACCAGTCGTGGTACGTCGTGCGCAACACGCAGGGCGTCACGGGCTTCGTCGGAAGTCCGGGCCCGGGCGAAAAGCCGGTTCCACTGCAGGATAAAGAAGTGAAGACGATCCTCAAGCAGATGGGCATCGAGGCTCCCAAGCTGAAGATCGACTTCAAGAAGGGCGACCGCGTAAAGGTCACGTCCGGTCCGTTCTTCGACTTTACCGGCGTCGTCGACGAGATCGCACCGGAGAAGGAGCGCTTGCGCGCGCTGATCTCGATCTTCGGCCGCGAAACGCCGGTCGAACTCGAGTTTTTCCAAGTAGAAAAGGTCTAAGCTTTTATATACAGCGTCGGCTGGTTTGCCGGCGAGAGGCTGTCAACCGATCGTAAACCCCAGCGTTCGGTTCGAACTTTAGAAAAAATGGGGGAGAAGCGGCGCAGCTTTGCGGCTTCGAACGAGGACCGCGACACGAGGTCGCGCGACGAATGTGTCCGAGTTCGAATGTGGCAAAGCAGAGCCGCCGTCGAACAGAAGGATACCAAATGGCTAAGAAAGTCGTAGGCAAGATCGGCCTACAGATTCCCGCCGGCAAAGCGACGCCGGCGCCCCCGATCGGTCCGGCACTCGGACCCTACTCGCTCAATATCATGGACTTCTGCAAGCAGTACAACGAACGTACGGCGTCGCAGTCGGGCATGATCATTCCGGTCGAGATTACGGTCTTCGAAGACCGGACGTTCACGTTTATCACGAAGACGCCGCCTGCCTCGTTTCTGATCAAACAGGCGCTCAAGATCGAGTCGGGCAGCAAAGAGCCGAACCGCAACAAGGTCGGCAAGCTGACGCAAAAGCAGCTCGAGGAGATCGCGAAGGTAAAGATGCCCGACATCAACGCCAACGACATGGAAGCGGCGAAAAAGATCGTGGGCGGGACGGCGCGCTCGATGGGCGTCGAGGTGGAGGCGTAACATGCCGCAGCATCATGGAAAGCGTTTCAAGACGCTCGCTGCTGGTTACGACCGGCGCCGGCTTTTCCCGACGCCTGAAGCGGTCGCAGTCGTAAAGAAGAACGCGAACGCGAAGTTCAACGAGACTGTAGAGGCGCACGTTAGGTTGGGCGTCGACCCGAAGAAAAGCGATCAGAGCGTGCGAGGCACGGTGTTGCTGCCGCACGGAACGGGACGCACCGTTCGCGTCATCGCCTTCGCCAAGGGCGATAATGCGAAGGCCGCGCAAGAGGCGGGCGCCGACATTGTCGGTGATCAGGACCTCATCGATAAGGTCAAAGGCGGATTCAGCGAGTTCGACGTTGCCGTTGCAACGCCCGATATGATGGCACAAGTCGGCAAGGAGCTCGGGCGCATCCTCGCGCAGAAGATGCCGAACCCCAAAGCCGGTACCGTAACGCCGAACATCGGCGGCGCGATTCGCGACATCAAAGCCGGCAAGGTGGAGTTCCGTCTCGACAAGAGCGGCATCATCCACACGATCGTCGGCAAGGCGAGCTTCGAGGAGGCTCAGCTCATCGAGAATATCACGACGCTGCTCGATGCGATCGTTCGCGCGAAGCCGGCCGCCGCGAAAGGCACTTACCTTCGCAGCGTTACGCTCGCAACCACGATGGGCCCGGGCGTGAAGGTCGATCCAAACCGCGTGAAGGCAACGGCATAGATGCGTTACGCCCCGGCAGTTGCGGGGGGCGGTCTCCGTGGACGCAGAGCTATCTGTCGAGTAAGTTCAACAACGGCACGATCGGAAAATCGGTTGCGCCGATCAATTTGTACTTCAACGCTCAACTGAAGATCTAAAGGCTCGGGAAGGCCCCGATTAGGGCGCAGGCGTCAACTGGGGGTCGGGAGCGATGATGTTTTTCGGAAGCTGCTTGGCCGTTTCGGTAGTTGGTTCGGCACAGATATTTTTTTCGGCGCGATCGGTGGATGCTTCGAGCACGGCGCCTTTGGCGACAACGGCGTCATGAGCATGAACTCCGAAGCTGAGAAATCCGGACCGGACGCCCCCGACGAACTTTTTTTCGAAGCCGACGTGGAGCGTATCGCCGCAAAAGTTTACGACATCGTCGAGATAAAAGTCGACCTCTTGAGAAGTCGTCGTCTCGAATTGGCGTTTCGTCTGGTTCGTTTGCGTATCGTAGTGCCCCTCGGCCAGATCGCCTGGCTTCGCGATGACGTAGCCCTGATAGATGACGTCTTGGTCAACGGATAACTTGACTTTCTGTTCCTCTTGCGATGCGCCGAACGCTCCAACTCGGACTTCCCTCGTCACCAGCACGGGCACGATGACACCGCGCCCAATAGTGATGGTCGTTGCGGTTTCGGCAGGCTGCGGTGACGCGACTTGAGCCGGCGATCTCACCGCCAAAAAGCCGAGCACGCCTACGAGAGGAAGCAGCATAGCGAGCGTCCGTTTTAACATATCCGACCTCCGGAGCGAATCTCTTTCGCCACACAGTCTCTCCACACAGTTTCTCACACTTTGCGAATTTCTGATTGTGGGTGTGGCCGCCGAATGCTACGATATGTGCCTTCAACTCGGAAACCGGAGGGGAGATAAAATGCTTTTACGGAGATGCGTGTTGCGCTTCATTTGCGGGGCAACCGTCCTTACGGGAGCGCTTGCTTTGCTCGCCGGCTGCGGTGGCTCGCAGCCTCAAATGACGCCGCTGGGATTCACGCAAACAAACAGCGTCGCAGCCGGACACTCGTCAATGGACCCGGATAGCCGGCCTTGTCCGCCCCAGAAGGGCGCGGTGCGCGTTACGCCGTGCAGGGTGCACCTAACGGCTTCCAAACCGGGGCCCGTGACGCTGTCGTTGAAAACCCCACATGGCTCGAAGGGAACGGTCAGAGAGCACGACGTTTGCGAGGCGCAAGGCATTGCGACGATCACCGGCTCAGGAGATACCTGGACCGTAACGGCCGGTCCGAACCACGGCAAGTGTCTAGCAAACTTCGCGTATTCCAACAACGGGCACAAAGTGCAATACGGCCGAGCCTTTATCCGTAACAGAACCTAGTCGGGAATGGCAGCGCCGATGGCGCGCAGCTGCGCCTCGAGCCTGCCGATACGGGCGCGGGACCTGTCGGCATCGATATGATCGTATGCGGCCCCCGCGCCCCGTGTGATAGCGTGCAGTAAGTTGCGCTCATCGGCGGTTAGCGGCGTGCCGTTACTGCGTGGTCCATAGAAGACAAAGCCGAAGACGGCGCCTCGCATCAGCAGCGGAACGACGAACGAGGGCGCTTTCGAGCCGCCCGGCAAAATCGTATCGGCGCGCGGCCGTCCGTCGAGTGCAATCGGCATCAGCTCGGCCCGCAGCTCGACGATCAGCGGATCCTCGGCGTCGATGCTTTCGGCCTCCTTACGCGTCCATCCGCAGTCGGCGGTGCGTACGAAGGCGCCATCGTCGCTCGTCGCGAGGAAGAGCGCGGCCGAGGTGAGGCCGAGCACCCGAACCGGCTCGTCGACAAGGAACTCGACCAACGTTCCCTCTGACGACGTATTTGCCAGAGAGCGTGCGGCGTGACGCAGCGCCTCCTCGCCGCGCCGCTGATCGCGGAAGAAGAAGGCGTTCAGAAAAGCTTCGACGCGACCGTGAAGCGCGTTGAGCGTAAAGCCGATCAAGAGCGCCGCCGCGAGGCTGACGTAAATCGCCGGACGAGTGCTTTCGAAGATCTGTTCGGCCCACCACTCAACAACGGCAAAGATTAGCAGAAGGATTACGGTAATGCCGCCGTAAATCGCGGCGCGACCGATCGCAAACCGAAAATCGAGGACGCGTTCCGAAAGGAATCCGTAGACGACGAAGATCGACCCCGCAAGGCCAAACCACGGAAGCAACGCCACGGTCCAGTCTTGTAAGTCCAGCAGCGGGATTGAGACGTTGCCTACCATCGTGTTTGTTACGTTGGTGACAGCCCAAGTGAGATCGAGAATCGGGGCTAACGCAATGCCGGCGATAACCCAGTAGACGCGACCTCGTGGGATGCCGGTCGCACCGGAGGCGATGTACGCCAGGCCGGCGACCACGACGGTTAGCAAAAGCGCGTCCGAGAGGCTCTGGAACAAAAGCGTGGGCCCGGGAACGCCGTAGCGCTGATAGACCATCCAGACGATCGGGTCGACCCAAACGAAGAAGACGATCGACGAAAGGACGATCGCGCTGCCCATCAGCCACCGCCAGGCGCGGCTCGGGCGGCCATAGAGTCGCTGGGCGAAGATTAAGATCATGAGTTGACTGGCCGGATAAACGACTTGCGCCGCCAGATAGCTCGTGAAGCTGATCGGCCACACCGCAAGATCCAGCGGAAGCTTGTTTACTTTGATCAGCATCAGCATCGTGTAAACGTAAAAGGCGAGCGTAATGGGGCGCGGGCGCGCCAGGAAGAGCGCGCTGGCCAGCGCCAGCGAGAGAAAGAAACACAATGGCGTACCAACGTACCGTGTAAGCGTCGCTCGCGGAGAAAAGTCGGGCGAGCTTGCCACTACCTTTGTGTGGAGCGTTTGGCCGTCGCGCGTGATCTGGACCGGGATCGCCTTGTTGGTGTGGGCGCCCCCGATCAGAGCAAAGCGTTGCGGTCCGGTCAATGCCTGCAGATCGATCCGATCGCCCGGTTTGAGCGCGCCGGCGTTCGAACCGGCGGCTATCGCGATGCTATCGCCGTTCTGTTCGAAAAGCACCGGAAAACTGCCGAGTTGGCTCGAGTGCCCCATCACCAATACGAAGACCACAACCATCAACACGGTGCCGACCGCAACGACGGCGAGCGACAGCCGATCGCAGAGAAAGTTTATCGTGGCCGTTAGGAGGCCGCTACGAGAATGCGACCCAGCCGGTGCTGACGTTATAGATTCCACCTATCACCTGTACGTCGCCGGCCTCTACCTTCTTCGAGATGATGTTCGAGGTCGACGTCACCGCGTTCACGTTGATCGCGACGTTCTGCGCGATCGCGTTTTTGAGCCAATCGCCGGGAAAGCCGCGGGCGGCCTGAACCGCCGGCGCGACGGCTTCGACAATTCCTTGAATATGGCCGGGCTGTCCAACGCCGTCCCGCACGTAGGCGAGGGCGGCGCCAATCGCTCCGCAACCGTCATGACCGAGAACGACGATCAGCTTGACCCTCAAGGCCTCGACCGCAAATTCAATCGAACCGAGGTTATCGTCGTTGAGGAAATTGCCGGCGACCCGAATGACGAAAACCTTGCCGGGGACTTGATCGAAGACGGTTTCGACCGGCACGCGCGAATCGGAGCACCCCAAGACGACGGCAAACGGATCCTGGTCTTGCGCGAAGTCGCCTATACGCGGGCCATACGGTTCCGATTGCGGCGTCCCGGCAAGAAATCGGGCGTTGCCGGCTTTGAGCAGCTCGAGCGCCTCGGCGGAGGTTAGACCGGTGGCCACGCGGGCCAGATTCGCGCTCCGACCGGCGTTGCTTGCTCGCGCTCGACTGCAGAGAGGGCATTCGCGCGGCAAAAAGCCTTGCCTCGGCCGCCAATCTTGTGGTAGTGTAACCCTCGGCTCCAGAGACCGTAGCCGGCCGCGAGGCCTTAATTGAACCTTCCTTAGGCTGTAGGTGCGAAGCACCGGAGTCCCGAGCGAAGTCGAAGGATACTGAGGAAGCATTATGATGGGTTTTGGCATCGCCACCGGCGACGCGAACTTTGAATGAGGCGCCTCCAATGGGGCGCTTTTCGTTTCATCGCAGATCGCTATAAACCGGAAGAACAGAACTATGCCGACCGCTCGAAAAGAAGCATCCGTAGGAGAACTCGCCGAGAAGCTTGCCGGGGCGAAGAGCCTCTTCTTGACCGATTACTCGGGCTTGACGGTCTCGGAGATCACCAAGCTGCGCGGCGAACTGCGCAAAGACGGAACCACCTACTCGGTCGTCAAGAACACGCTTTTCAAGATCGCCGCGGGCGATCTGGCTAGCCGACTGGAAACTTTTCTTGCCGGCCCGACCGGAATCGTCTTTGCCGGAGCCGATCCCGTCGCGCCCGCTAAGGTGCTCAAGACGTTCAGCGATACGGTCAAGCGCATTGCCGTCAAGGCCGCGTATATCGACGGCCAGATCGTGGACGCGAAGCAAGTCGAGCAACTTGCGAAGCTTCCCCCCAAAATCGACCTGATTGCAAATCTCGTCGGCACGCTCGCCAATCCGCTTCGTGGGCTCGTTACCGTGCTCTCGGGGAATCAGAGCGGCCTCGTGCGGGTGCTCGATCGCATTCGCGAGCAAAAAGCCGGCGCAACTTCAAACGCTTAGATAAGGAAACGACCTACCATGGCAGTTGCTGAACTCATCGAACAGATCGATAAGCTCACCGTTCTCGAACTAGCAGATCTCGTCAAGCAGCTCGAGGAGAAGTATGGCGTCTCGGCGGCCGCGCCGGTCGCAATGATGGCGGCCGTGCCGGGTGGCGGAGCAGCCGCACCGGAGCCCGAGAAGACCGAGTTCGACGTGATTCTCTCCGAGATTGGTGCTGAGAAAATCAAGGTCATCAAGGCAGTCCGCGAGCTCACCAGCCTCGGCCTCACCGAAGCCAAGGCATTTGTCGAAAGCGCGCCCAAGGCCGTCAAAGAGGGCGTCACTAAAGACGAAGCAGAGCTGGTCAAGAAGAAGCTCGAGGAAGCCGGCGCCAAGGTGGAGATCAAGTAACGCCGCAGGCGTACCAGGGCGTCCCGGCGTGGGCGCAACTGCTGCCGCTCGTCATCGTGGTGGCGATCCTCGCCTATCGCTTGTTACGCCCGCAGAAAATCAGCGTGACCCGCATGTGGGTCACGCCGATCATTCTCTGCGGCTTGACGGCGTGGGTGATCTACGCCAACCAGATGCTAAATCCGGCTCCGCCGCTCGAGATCGCACTCGGCCTGATTGTCGCGGTAGTGGCCGGCATCCCGTTCGGGATTCTGCGCGGCATGCACACCGAGGTACGCCCGACCCAGCGCCGAGGGGTCATGTATCTCGGCTCGTCATGGGTCACCCTCATCATCTTTGCCGCTGCGTTCGGCCTGCGCTACGCCATTCGAGCGTTCATGCCGCAGCACGGCAGCCTCTCGGCTACAATCGGGGACGGGCTGCTGGCCTTCGCAATCGCGTTCATCGGGGCGAGCTACGTGGTGATCTTTAGAAAGTACGAGCAGCTCATGGCGGCGTCACCTCAGCAAGAGAACTAACGTAGAAGCCGGGCGTGAAGCGGATCGAGTTACTCGCGGTGGTTGTGGGTGGAATCATCGATATTCTGCTAACGACGCTACTGTCGTTGCCGATCTTGATCTACGCTTTTTCGAGCGGCGGCATTTTGAATTTACCGACCGCCCAGCAGCAGTCCGCACTCCTTGCCTTGCTGCATTCAAACGTCGCTCTCTACGGGACATCGTTTCTTGTGGGGGCTTTTTGCTCGGTTCTTGCTGGTTACTTAGCGGGCTTGCTTGCAAAGCATGACGAGGTCCTCAATGGCGCGCTTTCGTCGTTTCTGTGCATCGGTTTCGACTTGTACGCAGTCAGCCGCGGAGAGTTTGGCGGCCCCACGTGGCTTGCCGTTGCTCTCCTGCCCGTGAGCCCCTTGCTTGGCGCGGCCGGCGGTTATCTGCGACAGATGCAGCGCCGGTCCCAGGCATCGCCTATGAGCGAAGCGCCGCGGGGGTGAAGCCGGTTAGGCGCTTTATGCAGCGCGACATATGGCTTTGATTTGCGAATCCGGCCTCTAGGGCGACGTCGCTCAGCGGGAGTTCGCCGCGCACGATCAGGTCGCTCGCATGCTCGACCCGTCTTTGAATAACGTATTGGTGAACGGGCAGGCCGACCGACTCTTTGAAGATTACTTTAAAATGCGACGGGCTCATTCCGATGACTTGCGCGAGCTGCGCGAGCGACAAATCTTGAGCGAGGTTGTCGTAAATGTATTCGAAGACGCGCCGTAGACGGCGCTGCGAGAGCTTCGAGTCGATCCGCGCCATCGCCGCCGGCACGTAGGCGCGCAAAAGATGCGATGCGAGAGCGAGACCGAGACTGTCGCCGTAGAGGCGCCCAAGCGGCTCGGCGGATTCCAGCTCGGCCTTGACGGCCCAACCGATATGCTCGATGCGAGGGTCGCGAACGTGAAGCCGGGGCGCGATCGCGACGCGATCGGGGTCGACCCCCATCGCATCGGCGGCGCTGTGGAGTAAAGCAGGGCTCAAATACATCGAAAGCTTGACGGTCGCCGATTCGGTTTCCCAGACGCGGGGCACGCCGGGTGGAACGATCTTTACGTCACCGGGAACTTGCAAGCGCCGCAACGTTTCGCCGTTGCAGCGGCTGGTGACGAGCAGCGGCCTCCCGATCTGCATGCTGATGTTATGGCGAACGAACTGCTGCTCCGAAAAGCCGGCCGTCGCGTTGTAGAGAATCGCCTCGAAGCCGTTCCAGTGACGGTCTTTACTGCTCGCGCGCGCAGTGAAGACCATCTCTCGGTCCTCGTGCCGGCTCCACGCGCGCTCTTGCCACATGTTGAATTACGTTAACGCGAACGGGCGGCCGAACCTGTCGCCGACGGCTCAGGTTACGGGGTGGAACCATCCGTCAAATCTCGTCCGCCACGTTTTACCTCCATCGGTCGAGATCTGCCAGAGCTCTTCGACGAGCCCGCCGTGACGGCTCCAGATGCCGCGATTGAGCCGCACCTTGCCGCCGGCAAAATCGGTGCCTTCAAGGACCATGGCTCCGCCTTGCAGCCGCCCATCGAGCGCGAGCACAAACCCGTTGTCGTCCATGAAATCTTGATGCCATCGAGCCCGTCCGCGCTCGTACCCCGTCATTCCGATGCCGACGCTCGGGACGTCGGCATCGTGGTATTCTTCATAGACGATGCAGCCGCCGAGACGCTTGCTAACGATGTCGCGGCCCAAGAGCTTGCCGCGTGCGTCGGTCACGCGCCAGGTACCGACCCAGAAATCGAATTGATGATACACGGGCGCGCCGCAGGCAGCGAACGAACGCGCCGGCAGCACGGCGAGCAGTGTGGCGATTACGCTGAACGATCGGTGCACGAGCGAGTCTGACTCTAGCACATCACGCGAGGCGACGCGCTTTTTTCGGTGACTTGCCGTCCGTTTGTGTTCTAAACCGTCCGAACGTGCGCGACGGCGGTGCCGTCGAGGGCTACGCTAACTTCAACACGCTTCACTGGAGGTTCACATGCAAAGCCGAGCCATAGCCTTGCTCTTTGCCTTTTCTATCGTAAGCGGCTGCTCGCCGGGCGGCAGCGGCGCAAACACGGCGCTCGTTCCGTCGCAGGGTGCGCGCACGGGAAGCTCCGGGGGAAGTTACGCCGTAACGATTTTGCCGTCGTTGGGAGGCACTAATAGCGCCGCCAACTCGATCAATGGACGCGGCCGGCCGATGGGAACTTCGTTCTTGTCGGGCAACACGATCATGCACGCGGCACTCTGGCAAAACGGCAGCGCGATCGACCTAGGAACCTTGGGTGGCCCCAACAGCGCGGTGGAGTGGCCGGTTGAGAACGATCGCGGGTATATATCGGGCATCTCGGAGACGTCGAAGAAGGATCCACTGGGCGAAAGCACGAGCTGGAGTTGCCATGCGTTTCTGCCCGACAACGGCAGCTCGGGCGATACCTGCCTCGCGTTTGTGTGGCATAACGGGCACATGCATAAGTTACCGACGCTGGGTGGAAACAATGGGTACGGTGCGGGGATGAATGAAAACGGCACGATTGCCGGTTGGGCAGAGACGAGTAAGCACGACTCGACCTGCGTCGCGCCGCAGGTGCTGCAGTTTCTGCCGGCGGTGTGGGACGCAAACTCGCGAAAGGTCAGAGCGCTCCCTACGGTCACGGTACGAGGAACGACCGATCCTGACGGCGCGGCTACCGCGGTCAACCGTCAAGGCGAGGTGGCCGGCATCTCGGGGATCTGCTACGAAGCCGTTGGAAGCTTTACTGCGCAACACGCCGTGCTGTGGAAGAATTGGAAGCCGATCAATCTGAAGACAATCGGTGGACGTTCGTGGAACACCCCGACCGCGATCAACGACAACGGACAGATCGTGGGCTTTCTCAACCAACGCGGTAAAGCCGACCGGCATGGCGATCCCGATTTTATCTCCGTGATTTGGGATAATCCGAGGTCTGCCCCGGTCGTCATCGGCGCGCTGCCCGGCGACTCGCTCAGCGAGCCGACCTCGGTCAACGATAGCGGCGTGGTGCTGGGTGTCTCGATCCCAAGCTCTGATGTTTACGTTTGGCAAAATGGCACGATGACCGATCTCACCATGCTCGTGCTGCAAAGGTACCCGCAGCTGAAGCTCGTGAGCGTCGGTGGCATCAACGACCGCGGCGAAATCGCCGGGCAAGCCTGCGAACTCGTCAGCGGCGTCTGCCCGTCGTCCGGCGCGACGCTGGTAACCTTCCTGGCAACGCCGAATAGCTGAGATTGTGGGGGAGTGCTCTATCGTCGAACTTCGACAGTATACGCTGCATCCGGGGCAGCGCGACGTGCTGATAGAGCTCTTCGAGCGAGAGTTTCTGGAATCGCAGGAACTGGCCGGTATGACGCTGCTCGGCCAGTTCCGCGTAGCCGGTGACGCGGATCGCTTTGTGTGGTTGCGTGGCTTTGCCGACATGCAGAGTCGCGCGGCGGCGCTGGCGTCGTTCTACAATGGGCCCGTCTGGGCGGCCCATCGAGCCGCCGCCAACGCGACGATGATCGATTCGGATAACGTGCTGCTGCTTCGTCCGGCGGTTGCGGGCTCGGGGTTTGGAATAACGCGTTTCGAACCGTTTCCAGCCGGCGCAGCGGCTTCAGCGGGTTCCACCTACGTCGCCGGCATTCGTCATCTCGAGGAGTCGGCAAATCGCGACGACTTCGCCCATGTGGAACGAAGGGGCGCCATCGCTGCCGCGAATGCCGGCGCCTCCGCCGTAGCGTGGTTCGTGAGCGAACGATCGCCCAACAACTATCCTGCCCTTCCCGTGCGCGAAGATGCAAACGTCATCGTCTCCTTCGCGTCCTTTCCAAATGTGGCGCAGGCCGACGAGTATGCGAACAACTTGCGGTTGCTAAACGGTTCTTCGGAGGTACTGAAGCTCACCCCGACGCCCCGCTCGCGCTTGCGCTAGTGAGGATGCGACGAGAAGCGAGACCAGCGGCGGCTGAATGTCGCGATGGCCATGCAGTATCCTGATCACGAAGACGTGCCTGCCCTTGACCCGATAAAACACGACGTACGGTAGGACGGGGAATGACCGTATCTCCGGGCCGAACTCGGGCCTGAGCCTTCCGACACGCGGATTACGCGAAATCAGGCGCTCTATGGTTTCAGCGATCCGCGTGAGGAGACGCTCGGCGATCTTCTCGCCAGCGCGGTCGGCGTAGTGCTGCTCGATACGATCGAGATCTTCGGTCGCTTCGGGTCCATAGCGAACCGTCACGATTTAGAGTCGCGACTTGCAATGCGCCGCGCTTCTCTTCGTCTCGCGAGCTCCTTGCGAAGCTCCGCTGGGGTGAAGGTTCGACCGGCCGCAATTGATTCCTCACCCTCGGCTACGGCGTTACGCAGCCACTCAAGTTTTCTCGCCTCCTCTTGCATCAGTAGCCGGAGACCGTCACGAACGACCTCGCTTGCATGCGCGTACTCTCCTGAGGCCACCTTGGCATCGACGTACGCTTCGAGCTCCGTCGGAAGCGAGATATTCTTCGTGCCCATGAGGGCAGTCTAGCAGTCTTGGCGTTTTTTGCCAAGACTGACATTAGCGCAGGAAAGCCACCAGTAGCAGCGCGACGATGTTGAGGACTTTGATCATCGGGTTGATTGCCGGACCGGCGGTGTCTTTGTAGGGATCGCCGACCGTGTCGCCCGTGACTGCGGCCTGGTGCGCGATCGAACCCTTGCCGCCGTAGTGTCCGTCTTCGATGTATTTCTTGGCGTTATCCCAGGCGCCGCCGCCGGACGTCATCGAGATCGCCACGAAAAACCCGGTGACGATCGAGCCGACGAGAATGCCGCCCATCATCTGCGCGCCGGTATCGCCGGGAAGCACGTTGAAGTACGACAGCAGCACGACGATTACGGGCACGCCGACCGGAATGAGCGCCGGGACGATCATCTCGTGCAGCGCGGAGCGCGTGACGATGTCGACGATCGTGCCGTAGTCGGGGCGCGCGGTGCCTTCCATGATACCGGGGATCTCTCGGAACTGGCGGCGCACTTCTTCGACGACCGCACCGCCGGCACGGCCGACCGCTTCCATCGAAAGCGACGCAAAGAGATAGGGCAAGAGCCCGCCGATGAAAAGGCCGGCGAGCACGAACGGATTGCCGACAGCGAACAGGTTGCGCACGCTCTCGATGCACTGCTGCGTTTCGCCGAGGCCGCACTTGTGGTTTGTCAGCTGCTGAAGGAATGAGGCGAAAAGCACCAGCGCAGCGAGTGCGGCCGAACCGATTGCGTAGCCCTTGGTGACGGCTTTGGTCGTGTTGCCGACGGCGTCGAGCGGATCGGTGACGTTGCGCACCTCTTCGGGCATGTCGGCCATCTCGGCGATGCCGCCTGCGTTGTCGGTGATGGGGCCAAACGAGTCGATCGCCACCACGATGCCGGCCATCGAGAGCATCGCCATCACTGCAATGCCCACACCGTACACGCCGGCCAGCGAATAGCTGACGAGGATGCCGAGGACGATCACGATTGCGGGCAGCGCCGTCGCCTGCATCGAGACGGCGAGACCGGCGATAATATTGGTCGCGTGTCCGGTAATTGATGCCTTGGCGATGCGCTGGACGGGCGGGAACTGCGAACCGGTATAGTACTCGGTAATGAACGTGATCAAACCGGTGATCACCACGCCGATCACGGCGCAGATGAAGATGCCGGTCTCGCTGACGATCGTCTGACCGCCGAAAACCTTGCCCGAGACGAAATAGAAGCCGATCAGCGAGAGCACGCCCGCGACGATCATGCCACGATAGAGCGCACCCATGATCTTCGTGCGGCGCACTTGTCCGAGTCCGACGGCGATCACGCCGATAATCGAGGCCACGATTGAGACCGCGCCCAGCAGCAGCGGGAACGTCGTGGCTTCCGGAAGCTTGTCGCCGAAAAGCAGATTCCCCAACAGCATCGCTGCGACGGTCGTCACGCAGTAGGTTTCAAAGAGATCTGCAGCCATACCGGCGCAGTCGCCGACGTTGTCGCCGACGTTGTCGGCGATAACCGCGGGATTGCGCGGGTCGTCTTCGGGAATGCCGGCCTCGACTTTGCCGACAAGGTCCGCTCCAACATCGGCGGCCTTCGTGTAAATGCCGCCTCCGAGACGTGCGAAAACCGAAATCAGCGAACAGCCGAAGGCGAGCCCGACCATCGCGTTGAGCGAGGTCGCGGCGTCGCCGTTATTGACTCTTAGGAGAATCGCGTAATAGCCGGAGACGGCGAGAAGCCCCAAACCTACGACGAGCATGCCCGTAACCGAGCCGCCCCGGAACGCAACGTTTAGCGCGGGTGTGAGCCCTCCGCGTGCCGCTTCGGCCGTGCGAACGTTCGCCCGCACCGAGACGATCATACCGATGAACCCGGCGGCGCCTGAAAGAATCGCCCCGATCAAGAAACCGACCGCAGCCTCTTTGCCCAAGGTCGGCGCGAAGAAGATGATGATGGCCAGAACGATCGCCACGATGGCCACGGTCCGGTACTGGCGTTGAAGGAAGGCCATGGCGCCTTCCTGGATCGCTGCGGCGATCTCGCGCATGCGCTGGTTGCCTGCCGGCTGGGCGAGCACCCAAAATGTCAGGGCGATGCCGTAGAGCACCGCGAGGACGCCACCAAGGAGCCCGGCCTCAATCGCTGTTTGTGCGGTCATTAGAATCCTTAATCGGTGAAGCAAAAAACCGGCCCGGCAGGCCGACCGGCCTGCTTACTCCGACCAGTCCCGCAAGTCCTATCCGCGCCCGGGAGTGCCTGCCGGAAAGAAGAAGGCCCTTCGGCAATGGACGCGGTCGATTTCTTGGTGGTGGGGTGCGGCCCGGCGGGGGCGACGGCGGCCCGGGAAGCGGCGCGAGCCGGCGTCGAGACGCTGGTTCTCGAGCGGGACGCGGTGGTTGGCCGCAAACGAGTCTGCGCCGCCGGGCTGCGGCCGGGTTTCTGCGAGACGTTTGACCTACCGCGCGAGATCGTGCATTGCGATACCCCGCGCCTCGCGCTCTTTGGTCCGGAAGGGGACGAATACGCGGTCGCCTTCGGTCCCGGCCATACGACCACGCGCGAGGAGCTCGACGGCACGATGGCCGATCTTGCGGTACGCGAGGGCGCTCGGATCGTCGCGCAGGCGCTCTTTCGCACGCTCCGCCGCGAGCCTAAGCGCTTTGTCGTCGAGTACGCCGATCTCGCAGCCGGCCAACGCCGTACGATCGAGGCGCGGTGCGTCTTCTTCGCAGTCGGCGCGACGGCGCAGCTCGAGACCGAACCTTTCGGTAAGCTTGCGATGGAGCGCTGGCGCAGCGGATTGCTGACGACCTTGCAATATCGCGTCTACTTGGACCGTCCGGCTGCGGAGATCGCATATCGCACGCTCGAGCTCCACTATTACGCCGCACGCGACGGGAGACAGATCGTGGCCTGGATGTTTCCCAAGCGCGATCATTTAGCCATCGGGCTCGGCGTCATGGGAAAGATCGCCGGCGAGCCGCTGCGCGCCGAACTCGAGGCGTTTACGGAACGCATCCGCGCGCGGCTCTATCCCGGCGTGAGCGTGCGCGCACTCAAGACCGAGGGACATCTGCTTTACGGGGGCGCACCGAGGCCAACCGTAGCCGAAAGCGGTGCAATGGTCGGCGGCACGGCGGCGGGTTTCGTCGATGCGACCAACGGCGAAGGCATCTTCGAAGCGGCGTTAAGCGGCCGCTTCGCGGCAGACGCGGTGGCACGTCATCGAGCCGACGCGCGCCGCGCAAGCGATCATTATGCGTCGCTCGTCGAGGGACGTTTTCGGCGACGCCTTCGGCACCGCGTGAAGATCATGCATTACCTTGAAGCGCGTCCACGCCGATTCGGCATACTTTTTCAACAGCTCGCTTCGACTCCGCGACTGGCCGAGGTGCTGCTGAAAGAAGACTGCGAACGAACGGTCCGCGACCGTCTTTATCTCTACGCGCAGGCTTTGCGGTTCGGAGCGCGATCCTTCGCTTAGCTCAATGCCAAGAAATTACGATCGAGCCGTCTCCTTAAGCCGCCCACGAAGATCGCGGCGCCGCGCCGGCCGCAAACTGAACGCCGCCGCAACCCGTTAGCATGGCTGCAGCGGCGTAAGTGGTGAGCGCATACCGGCCCAAACCTGCAGTGTTCATTTGCTTCGCTCCTCGCCTCACGTGAGAGGGCGAGCAGGTTTCGCGCTAGGGGATCGACCTACTGTTCGAGCTTGTGGAGGCTGTCATCGTTGATGTCGGTGTAGTAGATCGCGGTGTTACTGTCGTTGCTGCCGATCGCGTAGACGCCGAAGACCGCGGCGTTCTTGCTCTTGTCGAGGACCTTGGTGGCGAGCACCTTTCCGGAGGTCGTCATCTCTACTAAGGAGTTCCCGTGCGCGTTTGCGACAACGAGATTTCCGTTGGGCAGCAGCGTCATAGCAACCGGCGCGTCGAGCGGTGCACCGGCCTTGATCAGCTTAGCGCAGCTCGTCGACGGATACTTGCACGTGAACGTTTTACCGCCTTTTTTTACGACGATCTCGCTAGCAATGAGCAGTGAGGTGACGGCGTTGATCGATACGACCGTGTTGTCCGGGCCGTCGGCAATAAACAGCGTGCCTTCCTTCGGCGACATGAACGCGAGGCCTGACGGCCCAAGCGTGCTCCAGCCGGACTTCTTATTAACGGCGAACCCGGAGACCACTTCAGTGGGCTTCTTTTGGCCGTAGAAGTTGACGCTGAAACTCACGATGCCGCCGGTCTGCGCATCGCTCGCGTAAATGTACTCGGCCGAGTAACCACATTGCGACGCTCCGCCGACGCACGCTCCATCGACGAGCGAGATGGGCATTTGCATCGGTTTGCCCCACGTCTTCGTGAGTTTGCCACCCGGCGAATACTGTGCGACGAGCTTGCTCGTCGCACCGCTGGTGTAGACTTCGTTGTTGGACGGGCTGACAGAATCGCCGCTGCAGCCCTCGGACTTCGTATTCTCGACGAAGGTCACCGGTTTTGAGCCCGGCGTCGGATTGAGTACCTCGACCGTCGTTCCTTTGCCGGCGTCGCCCGCCTTATCCTCAAAGTTACAAACGAGGATCTGCCCCTTCTTGAGCTTGCTGTAACTACTTCTAACAACGGAGATGCCGCGCGGACCTTTGTCGCCATTCTTCGGATCGACCGTGGAACCGATGACAACGTCTTTCTTGAGTTTCTTTAGGATCGATGTGGTATCTTCGGGCAGCACTGCGCCAGGCGCAGTGGCCAATAGCCGCAACGCGGAGCCGGGCGCGTTGTAGGCGCCCCCTGGAACCGCTCCGTTCCCGCCGCATGCCGGCATGGTAAGAAGCGCACCCATCAGGAGAAGCGCCGTTTGTTTATTTGAGAATGCCATCGTAACCTCGTAAGTAGCTTTGTGTCTTAACGGAGGCTGCTCTTCAAAAGTGCCATCATGCTTGCCCTGCACGAATAGGAAACCGGCGTCACTTTCCGGACAAAGACGGCAACCTAACCAGCCGAATGCTGGACCAGGGTCGCTTTTTCGAGGCAGTTTACGTCATGGACCGTCGGCGCAGGCGTGGTACCGGTTCGAATACATTGGCTGCAGGCTGAAGACCGTTCCGTTGACGGCGATCTTCCATTGAAACGGCTCGCATAAATCGGCGAGCTCCGAATCGAACGTAAAGTTAAACCACGCGAAAGCGGGGCCCGGATCGGTGATCGATTCGAAGGTTTCGTGGGCGAGCGTTGACGCGGTGGAGTTGGTGAGCGCGCTTGCGCCGGAGGAGCGGCGCGACGCGCAAAAGCCCACATCCTGATACGGCTCGACCGAAACGATAACCGGTTCGGGTACATTCTTGAACGCGACGCTCTCGTGGTAGGCACAGAAGTTGTTCGTCTTAGGGTGACCTGGTGAGTAGCAAAACCGGGTCCGATCGAAGCACGTGTCGGTGCCCTTCGGTAAGAAGATGTGATAGAGAGTTGAGTAGCCCGCGCTCATGCCGTTTTTATCGAGCGCGGCGTGGAGTACCGTCAAAAGGTCGTTGGAGTAGAAGAGTTTCGTATACGTGTGGTACGTTACTGAGAACGACCGGCCGAACGTGTAGCTCGAGGGCGGCGTATGCGTGTACTGCGTTAGAAGCGCCGCGAAGGTGCTGCCGCTGAGGTTCTTTTGGAAGCCCTCCGGATCGCCCCAGCAGCTTTCGCCACCGCTCTTGCAGTTGACGTAGATGTTGAAGGCGGCCGCGCTCTTCATCACCGGCCCTTTCTTGCGAACCAAATCGGCGGGATATTTCAGGCGCGTATCGCCACCGACCCGACCGCCGGCTTGCTGCGAGCGCAGCGGCATGATGTGGTACGAGAGGACGCGGGCGGATCGTGCGCTCGCTTCATCAAGGGAAGTAACTGCCGGCATTTGAGCGGCTGACGCCGGCGCTGCGGGCGCAAAGTTCTGATTGTATCTGCCGCACGCGGCCGCGGCGATGCAGCAAAAGGCTAAGCCGAGAGCTCGTATCAAGCGTTGGTTCACGAGGATGCCTCCGGGATGAAGCTGGCGGCGCGGTTTTCCTTGCGGATGAAGTAGCCGATCGCGGCGAGTACGAAGGCTAGGCCGAGCACGCTCGCGGCGACGACCGCCATCGCGCCGGCATAGTTCGGTGCGCCGCCGGGGAGGGGGATCTTCGTTGCGAGCACGGCTTCCATCTGCGCGATGCTCGCGGCAATCAGGTTGCCGAGTTGGTAGGTGAAGCCTGGAAACGTGCCGCGGAGGTCGGCGGGCGAGAGCTCGTTGAGATGGGAGGGAATGACGCCCCAACATCCTTGAACCGCGAATTGGATCACGAAAACGCCGAGTGCGAGCGGCGCGATGCCGGCGCTGAATATCCAGAGCGGAATGGCGAGCACGCCGATAGCGGAGCAGAGCATTACAACGACACGGCGACCGATGCGCTGTGAAAACGCGCCGAAAAGCATCGAGCCGAGAATCGCGCCGATCGCACCGACGATTGCAAGCAGCGATGTCGTTCCGGGCGAGAAACCATGTTGCTTCTGCAAGAACGTCGCGTAGAGGTCCTGGGTACCGTGCGACATGCCGTTGAGCGCGGCCATGAACGCGATCGCATAGATGAAGAGCGGCCAATGCGCGGCGAGCGATTTGAGCAAAAAGTTGGGAGCGATCGCAACGCGTTGCGCGCAGCCGGCGAGCCAGGCTGGCGATTCGGGAACGCCGGAGCGGATGTAAAAGATCAACAGCGCGGGCAGCGCGCCGATCACGAAAAGGCTCCGCCAATCCCAGTGCGTGAAGGTGAAGACGAAGTAGTAGACGGCAGCCGCGAGCAGAAAGCCCCACATGTAGCCGCTTTGTAGGGCTCCGCCGATGAATCCGCGGCGTTCGGGCGGGACCGACTCCATCGTGAGCGCCGCACCCAAGCCCCATTCACCTCCCATTGCGACGCCGTAAAGAGCGCGTAGCACTAAAAAGACGGTGAAGTTCGGTGAGAACGCGGTCAGCAACTGAATGACCGAATAGCAGGCGATGTCGATCATAAGGGGCGTCCGGCGCCCGTAGCGGTCGCCAAGCCAACCGAAAAGCAGGGCGCCGATCGGGCGGCAGGCGAGCGTCAACGTAATCGCAGCCGCGACCTCGGCCACGGTGCGATCGAACGTCGTTGCGATACGCGTAATGACGAACGTCAGCAGAAGAAAATCGAACGCGTCGAGCATCCATCCGAGGAAGCTCGCGATGAACGTTCTACGGGCTGCCGCCGTCACGCGGGGATTGTTGGCGAGTCATCCTTCGACTCCGCTCAGGATGACAGGAAGGGACCCGGCGCCGGTTAGGGCGAGCTGCTGGGTGAGGTCGTCGGCGACGGCGTCGGTGAGGGCGTCGGGGTCGAGCCCGGCGGAACCTGTGCGCCGTACATTGCGAGCAGCCAGATCTGCGTGTGCCGCACCGATACCTTCGGCACGTTGAACTGGAACTGAACCGTGTTACTGGTCGGCGTCGTAAACTTTTGATACGTTCCGAGAATCTGATCGAGGCGCTTCCCGCGCAGGGAGGACTCGTTGTAGAGTTGGAGCGCAAAGACGCGACCGCTGTACTGCATCGCCGGTAGCGTGTACTGCACGGTCGTACCGCCGTTGAGCACGAAGTCCATGTTGCTCTGCAGGCGGATCGCTACAAGCGGAGTGACGTGCATGAAGAGCGGGTTGGGGTTGGTCATGTTCGGCACGTCGCGCGGCAACGGCTCGACCTGCAGCGTGATCATTCCGGCGGGCGTCGGCGTCGGCGTTGCCCCGTCTGAGCTGTCATCGCTATCGTCGCTGTCTGAAGAAGACGACTGCGGCGAAGGCGTGGGGCTGGCCGTAGGGGGTGCGGTGCTCTTCGCGCCGGGCGAACCGCTGGGTCCCGGCGACGGGGCTGGAATGTTGAACGCGACGTTGCAGTTGTACTCCTGATTGAACTGCTGCACCAGCGGACACTTCATCCCGGTTGGACCTTGGCCGATCGGGTACTGCGCTTCATTCGGTGACAGCGTTGCGCCGGGATTCGCCAGTTCTTCTTGGCCGTTCATGCCGACGTTTGGACCGGCGTTTTGATTCCCATTTTGGCCGTTGAGGCCGCCTTGGCCCGGCATTCCGCCGGCGGACATCGAGCCGGGGTTGGAAACCGGCGGTGCCATCTCTCCGCCCATGCCGCCCATGCCGCTATCGAGCCCGCCACCTTGGCAGGCACCCAATATTAATGCAATGGCTGCGAAAACTACACGAGCATCAAACTTCATCGTTTTCACTGCTTCGCCTCAACGGTTGTCCGTAGTTCCTCGACAAATGACTCGATCGCAATAGTGCGCTTCTCGTCGACGCCGCGTTGATTAACGTTCACCGTGCCGTCTAGAACCTCTTGTTTGCCCGTTACTAAGATGTACGGTACTTTTTGGGTCTTCCAGTGACGGATCTTGTATCCGAGCTTCTCATTGCTTTCGTCAAGCTCTACCCGAAAGCCCGCTCCTTCGAGCCGGTCTGCGACAGACAGGGCGTAGCTCAGCTGATCCTCAGAAATGGGGGCCAGCACGACCTGAACCGGCGCCAGCCAAGCGGGGAATGCGCCGCCGTAATGCTCGATCAACACGCCGAAGAAACGTTCGAGCGAGCCGGCAAGTGCCCGATGGATCATTACCGGGCAGTGGTCCTGCCCGTCAGCGCCTCTGTATTTCAAGCCGAAGCGAGCAGGCAAAATAAAGTCGACCTGCACCGTGCCGAGCTGCAACTGCCGGCCAATCGCATCACGAACGTTGATGTCGAGTTTTGGACCGTAAAAAGCGCCTCCGCCCTCGTCGATTTCGAACGGAAGCTGGTAGCGTTCCAACGCTTGACGGATTGCGTCCTCGGCCACGACATCTGTATTCCCGCGGTCTTCCGCAGCTCGGCTGGAGAGCACGTAGGTAATCTCACTGAAGCCGAAGGCCTGCATTAAGTGGCGCGCTTCCTCCAGCGTTTGCTCGAACTCATTGCGTAGCTGTTCGGGAGTGCAGAACAGGTGCGCGTCGTCAACGGTAAAGCCGCGAACGCGCTCGAGCCCGAGCAGCACGCCCGAGCGTTCGAAGCGATAGACCGTCCCGAACTCCGAAAGACGCAACGGCAACTCGCGGTAGCTGCGCATACGGCTCCGGTAAATGAGGATGTGCCCCGGGCAGTTCATCGGCTTGAGGCGGAAGCGCTGACCCTCGACGTCGATAGGACCGAACATGTTCTGTCCATAATTCTCAAGATGACCTGAGATTTCGTATAGACGCTCGCTGACCACGTGCGGCGTGACGACCGGCTGGTAGCCACGCTGACGTAGGCCGCTCTCGATGAAATCTTGGATGATGCTGCGGACGACCGCGCCCTTCGGATGCCAAAAAGGCAGGCCCCCGCCGGCGTCGGGTTCGATCGAAAATAGATCGAGTTCCGCCCCCAGCTTGCGATGGTCGCGGCGCAGCGCCTCTTCGACGCCTTTGAGATACTCGTCGAGCTGCGCGCGATCGTACCATGCCGTGCCATAGATCCGTTGCAGCATGCGATTATGCTCGTCGCCGCGCCAGTAGGCCCCGGCCACGCTCGTCAGCTTAAAGGCACCGATCGCTCCGGTCGAGCCGGCGTGACCGCCGCGGCAGAGATCGGTAAAATCGCCGATGGTGTAGAGCGTGATCGGCTCTCCGTCGGGAATCTCGCGAGCGATCTCGATCTTGTATGGATTTCCCGTGAAGGCGTCGACCGCTTCGGCGCGGGTCACCTCTCGCCCGGTCATGGGGTAATCGGCAGTCACAATCTCGCTCATCCGCTTCTCGAGGCGCTCGAGGTCGTCGGGCGTGAACGGCTCCGCGCGGTCGAAGTCGTAGTAGAAACCATTCTCGATCGCCGGGCCGATGGTCGGTTTTGCGTCGGGGAAGAGGTCCTGGACGGCGTAAGCAAGCACGTGAGCGGCGGTATGGCGCAGCTCGGAAAGCGAAGGCCGGCGATCGTCGATCATCGGGCCGCGCCTTCGTCCAGTTCCCCTGCGACTCCGCTCCAGATGAGGGTTGGGAGGCCCTCGGGGTGATACGATTTCCTTAACGTGGGGTTAATCGGGCTAGCTTAAAACTAGAGCGTACCCATGCTGATGAGGAGTATTTTTTTGTGAGAGGATCGTTCGTTCGCTTGTTCACGGCGGCCGCGGTTACGGTCGCGATGGCGCTCCCCGCGGCCGCGGCGACGCAGCTTACGGGAGCCGGATCGAGCTTTGACTACCCATTCTTTTCGAAAGCCTTCTACATCTATAGTCAGAAGAACCCCGACGTCACCGTGAACTATCAATCGATCGGCAGCGGCGGTGGAATCCAGCAGTTCACGGCCAAGAACGTCGATTTCGGGGCGACCGACGTGCCGATGAACTCCGAAGAGCTGTCGCGGGCGGCCCAACCGGTGCTTCAGATACCCGTAACCCTGGGCGGCGCGGCGATTGCGTACAACTTGCCGGGCGTGAACGCGCCAATCCGGCTCACGCGGCAAGTCATCGCCGACATTTATCTCGGAAAGATCCTCAAGTGGAACGATCCGCAAATCGCCAAACTGAACAAAGGCGTCACTCTTCCCGACATGCCGATCATCGTCGTGCACCGCTCGGACGGCTCCGGCACGAGCTACATCTTCACCGATTTCTTGAGCCACGTCTCGCCGGAGTGGAAGAGCAAGGTTGGAACCGGAAAGAGCGTCTCGTGGCCGGCGCCCAGCGCCGTAGGCGCCAAGGGTAACGAAGGAGTCGCCGGTCAGATTCGCAGCACGCCGGGTGCTATCGGCTACGTCGAGCTGGCCTACGTCGTTGAGAATCACATGTCGGCCGCGCTCATACAGAACCGGGCGGGTAAGTGGGTGCCGACCTCTGAGGCAACCGTGGCGGCCGCCGCGGCATCGAAGCCGGAGGTGAGCCCAACGAACTTCTCGATCGTCGACGCGGCCGGCGCCAACTCGTATCCAATTGCGGGATACTCGTGGGTCGTCGTTTACAAGAAGCCGGGAGATCGCGCAAAGGAACTCTACAACGTTCTTTCGTGGCTGGTCGGACCGCAAGGTCAGGCGAACGCGAAGTCCGTCGACTACGTGCCGCTTCCAGCGAACGTACAGAGCGCGGCCTCGGCGACGTTGAAACAGATGCAACACTAGTTCGTGACAGCTGAGCCGCGCTTTCGGCGCGTAGCGCGTTTCGTTAGCTTTACCGATCGCGGCTTTGCTGCGCTCGTCTACGGCGGCAGCATTCTGTTTGCGTTGCTGATCGTCGGGCTCTTCGTCGAGCTCGTGCTCGGCTCGTGGCCCTCAATCCACGCGTTCGGTCCTTCGTTCATTTGGAAGAGCGCCTGGGATCCGGTTGCGAGCAAGTTCGGTGCGTTGCCGATGATCTACGGCACGGTGGTGACGTCGTTCATCGGCATCGCCTTGGCGGCATTCGTCGGCATTATGGCAGCCGTCTTTCTAGCGGATTTTGCGCCACGCTGGCTGGCGGCACCGCTTTCGTTTCTGATCGAGCTGCTGGCGGCGGTGCCGAGCGTGGTCTACGGTCTCTGGGGTCTCTTCGTGCTCGCGCCGTTCGTGCGTACCGACATCGGGCCGGCGCTGCAGAAAGTGCTAGGCTGGACGCCGCTCTTCGCGGGCCCGATCTACGGAGTCGGTTTACTGACGGCTGGAATCATCTTGGCCTTGATGATCGTTCCGACGGTTACCGCAATCTCGCGCGACGTGCTTGCGGCCATTCCGCGCGACCTTCGCGAGGCGTCGATGGCGCTGGGCACGACGAAGTGGGAAATGGCGATGCGGGTCGTGCTGCCGGCGGCGCGCGTCGGCATCTTCGGTGCGTGCGTGCTTGCGCTCGGGCGCGCGCTGGGAGAGACGATCGCCGTGACGATGGTGATCGGCAACCGGCCGCAGATCTCCGCGTCGCTCTTCGCGCCCTCATATACGCTTGCAAGCGTTATCGCCAACGAGTTCACCGAAGCGACGACCAGTATTTATATCAGCGCGCTGATCCAATTGGGCTTGATCCTTTTTGTCGTCAGTATCGTCGTCAACGCGCTCGCGCGGCTGATGATTTGGAGCGTACGCGGATCGACGTGATGGCTCCATCTCGGCATTTGGGCAAGCGGCGCATCTACGGTTCGCTCGGCGTCGCGCTGGCGCTGGGTTGTGCGGCGTTTGCGGCCGGCGCGCTGTTGCTGGTTCTCGGTTACGTCGTCGTTCAGGGCGCCGGTGCGATCAACTGGGCCTTTCTCACACAGCTGCCGCATCCGGTCGGCGTGCCCGGCGGCGGCGTCGGAAATGGGATCCTCGGATCGATCATCATCATCGGGATCGCAACCGCGATGGCGGTGCCAATGGGGCTCTTAACGGGAATCTATTTAGCGCTCTTCGGTCGCGGCGCGATTCCCGAAGGGTTGCGATTTCTCTCCGACGTGCTCTCGGGCGTACCAAGCATCGCGATCGGACTCTTCGCGTACGCGGTCCTGGTCGCGCCGCTCAGGCACTTTTCGGGCTTCTCGGCCTCGTTCGCGTTCATGATGCTGATGCTGCCGCTGCTGGTGAGAACCTCGGAGCAGGCGATTCGCTCGGTGCCGCAGACGGTGCGCGAGGGCGCCCTCGCGTTAGGCATGTCGAACTTCAGGGCGACCGTGCAGATCGTGCTTCCAACGGCGCGGCCGGCGATCATCACGGCGCTCTTGCTGGCGATTGCGCGCGTAACGGGAGAGACCGCGCCACTGCTCTTCACGGCGTTCGGCAGCCAGTTCTGGGAGACCAACCCAAATCAGCCGATGGCGGTGCTGGCCCTGCAAGTCTTCAATTACGCAATCTCGCCGTATCCGAACTGGCAGCAGCAGGCGTGGGGAGGCGCGTTGCTGCTGGTCGTGGCCGTTCTTGCATTGAGTTTAGGCGCGCGCTTCATGCTTAGCCGCGCGACGCGAGGGTTCGAGGGTTGAGCGTCGCCCTGGTCGAGGCCCGAGCGGAGGTGCTGGCTGCCGACGATTTGAGCGCCTACTACGGCGAGCGCAAAGCCGTCGGTAACGTGACGATCGGGTTCGCGCGCAAGGCCGTCACCGCGTTGATCGGGCCCTCGGGCTGTGGGAAGACGACGCTGCTGCGCTGTTTCAATCGAATCCACGAGGTCGGATTCGACGCGCGCGTCGAGGGCCGCGTGCTGCTCGACGGCCAGGACATCTACGCCGGCGACGTTGACCCGATGTCCATCCGGCGGCGTGTCGGGATGGTCTTTCAGCGCCCGAATCCGTTTCCGACGCTTTCGATTCTCGACAATACGCTGGCCTGCGCGAGAAAAGGACTCAATCGGCGTCAGAAGGTCGAGGCCGCCGAGCGTGCGTTGCGTTCGGCCGCGCTTTGGGACGAAGTAAAAGATAAACTTCGCACCAGCCCGCTGCGGCTTTCGGGTGGGCAGCAACAACGGCTTTGCATTGCACGCGCTGTCGCGGCCGAGCCGGAAGTCTTGCTGATGGACGAACCAACGGCCTCGCTCGATCCGATCGCGACGGCCGTGATCGAGGAACTAATGTCGAAGCTTACGGACGAGTTCACGATCGTCGCGGTGACTCACAACATGCAGCAGGCCGCCCGCGTCTCGGACTTCACGGCGTTCATGCTTGCCGACGAAGACGGCGTCGGACGGCTAATCGAGATCGACGAAACCGCCAAGCTCTTTACGAAGCCCAGCGATCGCCGCACCGAGGACTACATTACCGGACGATTCGGTTAGCTCCGCTTAGCGGCGATGACATCACGCTTACATGTCGTCGTCGATCGGTAGGTTCGAGGGTTTTGCGATGAAAGAAGCACGATTTTGAGTGCTGTGATGGGTTTTCTTTGAAGAGGTCGTACTTCAAGATGCTCCCGAATTGATATCGCGTCTGTGAGACGTGGCGCCAAAGCCCGCAAGCGCCAGCACGGCGATCGATTTGGCGACCGAAGCCGCGATCGTCGACGCGATGGATCGGCTGATGACGGACCGGACGGTCTTTTTGATCGCGCATCGGTCAAGCACGCTTGCGCGCCGCGACGTTCGCTTGGAATTGCGGGAGGGTAACCTTTGGGCAAAGCAGCCGGCGGGCTCCTGGTTTACAGCGTAACGCGGCGACGACCGCCTCTCACACAGTTTGCCGCACTCTTTTCCTTACAGCTTGCTTGCGGTGCTCTCTGCGGCAAAGCAGAGCGTCCGCTTTTGGGGAACAGGGACGGAAACGGCAGCATTGAAAGAGGCGGACACCGTGGCTATTCGTTTTTACTGCCCGGCACTTGGCGCGCTATTACTTACTACGCTCCTGCAAGGTTGCGCACTGGCGCCCACCGGCAGCAACCCGACCGGTTCGCTTCCGCTCGCGCGTGCGCTCTCGGCTCCGCAGTCGCAAATCCCGGGCGAGAAGCCAGATTTCAGATCCCTCGGCGTTTGGATATATACGGCGCAATTCTACGGCGAAGACTTAGCCGTGTATAAGCGGAAGGGTCTGTCTTTAACGTTTTACAGCAGCATAGGCGGCGGGGTATCGGCACCGCAGGGCACGGACGCGACCGTCAGCGGCTGGTGGTACGTTGCCAATGGTGGTTATTCCAACGTGCTGGTTTTCAGATCGACCAACAACGGCCCGACAGGTCCTGTCGCGAAGCTCGACGATTCGACAGAGTTCCCCGCTAACGTCAGTGTCTCGCCGAGCCGCCGCCTCGTCGCGGTCTCGAACTACGAAACGGTCGGCGGAGGTCCAGGTACCGTTAGCGTCTATTTGGACCGGCATAATGATGCCGCACGGGTCTTGAAATACGGAAACGATCCGATCGAAGGGGCAGGCGTCGCGATCGATCACAGTGGGAATTGCTACTGGAGTTTTAACGATCCCAAGACCAACACCGGCTCGGTCGTTGAATTCGTTCGATGCAAGGGATCCGGCCGGCTCGTCGTGCCCACGATTGCGTCGGCCGGCGGCATCGCTTTCGACCAACGCGGCGATCTTTACTACGTCGACAGGACCGTAGGAATATATCGCTGCAATAAAACGTCGCGATGTACGCTCTTCTCAAAAGGCTTCGGTCTCCCTGAGAATATCAATTTTGACGTGAGGCAGAAGTACCTATGGGTCGGCGATGCCAGCGGTTACATTGACGCGGTCGATGCGACGACGGGAAAGATCGTGTATCAGAAGGCGGCCGAAGGCGGTCCGACCGATCCGCCGTTTGGAATCGCCCCCGCGCCGGGCGGGTAGAGCGCAACGCTCGAGTTTCCTGCACTCCTCAAGCAATTTCGCGTAAAGGCCGGCCTTTCGCAACAGATGCTTGCGGACCGCGCGCTGATCAGCGTGCAGGCCGTCAGCGCTCTCGAACGCGGCTACCGCAAGGTACCCTATCGCAAAACGCTGGAACGCCTGGCCGATGCGCTCGGCCTCCCAGACGAAGCACGTGCCGCACTCGAGCTTTCGGCGCGACGAGCCCGCGGCTCCCGGTCGCCGGATTACGAGCTTCCCGCCCTTCACAACCTTCCGCGCCAGCTAACCTCCTTCGTCGGGCGAGACGACGTCGTCAAAGAGATCGCGCAACTCGTTACGATGACGCCGCTCGTCAGCCTCGTCGGGACCGGCGGCGTCGGGAAAACGCGCGCAGCCGTCGCGGTCGGAATGGATTTGCTGGAGCGCTTCCCTGACGGCGCATGTTTCGTCGGGCTCGCGCCTCTGCGCGAGGCGTCGCTCGTCGTGACCACGCTCGCGGCGGCTTTGCGCCTACAGGAATCGCCGAACCGGCCGCTGCTGACGACGATTCTCGGGCACTTAGCCGACAAGCAACTCTTGGTCATCTTCGATAACTGCGAGCATGTCATCGCGCAGGTGCGCCGCACGGCTGCCGCGCTGCTGCGAGACTGTCCCGGCGTCAACGTGCTGCTTACGAGCCGCGAGCCGCTGACAATGGCCGGCGAACGTGTCTATCGAATTCCGCCGCTGCCCGTTCCGAGCGAGAAGGGCGTTCCGCCGGAGGAAGCGCTTACCTATGGCGCGGTCGCGCTGTTCGCCGACCGCGTTCAAGCCGCGGACGGTCGGTTTCACGTGACGCAGCAAAACGTTGCAGCGGTCGTCGAAATTTGCCGCCGCTTGGACGGCCTTCCACTGGCGTTGGAGCTCGCAGCCGCGCGCGCAACGGTGCTCTCGCCCTGGCAAATCGCTTCGCGCCTCGATCGCGTCTTCGACCTCCTGGCCGGAAATGGAAGCGCAGATCTTGCGCGCCATCAAACGATGCGCGCGGTGATCGATTGGAGCTACGCCCTGCTCTCATCGTCGGCGCGCACGCTTTTCAATCGGCTCGCCGTGTTTGCTAGCGGCTTTACACTGGAGACCGCGACGGCGGTGTGCGCCGATCAGGATCTTCCGGTCGACGAAGTATTGGAGTCGCTCTCCACGCTTATCGCGCAATCGCTCGTGGCCGCCGACTTCTCGTTCGAAAATGCTCGTTACCAACTGCTGGAGGTCACGCGTCAATATGCGCTCGAGCGCGCCGTCGAACGCGGCGAAAGAGCGGTCCTTGCTGGCCGTCATGCGGTTGCCTTTCTCGAGGTCGCAAAAAGGCTCGACCGCGACTGGTCGGCGGCTCACGAACGGACCTGGTTCGAAGAAGCCGCGGCGGAGCTGGATAACTTTCGGCAAGCTCTAAAATGGTCGCTCGCGGCGCGGCACGATCTGGAAACAGGACGCGTCCTGGCGGCAGCCCTCGCAAGGATCTGGTATTCCCTCTCACCATTGGAAGGGCGGCGCTGGGTACGCGCAGCGATCGAATCGATCGACGCGCAAACGCCCGCGGCAATCGTCGCGGACCTGCACATTGCGGAGGCAAGATTGTGCGGCGCGCTAGGTGAATACGCGGCGTCGCGTGATGCGGCCGAACGCGCGTTGCGATCCGGTGAGGCACTGGACGATCTTCAGATCGCGCGTGCGCAAGAAGTCTTCGGCAGCGCGTTGAGCGCGCTTGGGCGCGGATCGGAAGGAGAGGCTGTGCTTAAAGAGGCGCTCGCCGCCGCGAGACGGCTAGAGAGTCGCGCGCTCGAGGCGGTCCTGCTCGGCGACCTCGGAACGGCGCGCAGCCGAAACGGCGACATCGAAGGTGCGCGGGGCTTCTACGCAGAGGCGCTCGCTCGCTACATGCCGCTTGGCCTCGAGCGTCCGGCCGCGTCGATCGCCGGACATTTGGCCGAAGTGGAGTTTGCAGCCGGCGACGCGGCGGCAGCATTGCAGCGGGCTGAAGAGGCACGGGTTGGCCACGAAGCTACGCACAATCGCCGCTCCGTGGCGAACGACCTGTGTAACATGGCGGCTTATTTGGTCGCGCTCGACTGTTTTGATGACGCGCGCTCGCACGCAATCCGGGCGCTGGCGGCGGCGCGCGACGTCGAGGCAACGGTGCTAATGGCATACATTCTCCAGCATTTTGCGGCGGTCGGAATATTGCAGCCTCAGTCGGATGCAAAAACGTCGAATTCATTGGAGCGCGCCGCGATGCTGATGGGCTTCGTCGACGCACGGCTGGGAGCGCTCAAGGCGCAGCGCGAATTTACCGAGCGTCAAGAGTACGATCGAGTCCTGGCCGCAATAGCAAACCGATTTGGAGAGCAGGCGCCAGAGATCGCAGCATTGGGCGCGCATTGGAACGAAGAGAAAGCGATTGCCGTCGCGCTGGAGCTTTAATCCTCGGGCAAGGACTTGGCATCGGCGATGCTTCCGTTGTATGCTTCGGCCCATAGGGAGAAACCATTTTGAAGATTTTTAGTCTCGTTGCTAGTGCATTTGCGCTGTCGGCGTGCGGCGGCTTTACCCCGTCAACGCCGGCGGCGCCTACGGCGCAGCTGCCGCAGTTCGCCGCACCAAAGCACGCAACGGTGCGCATTTTTACGGCGAACCGAAACGCCAACAGCATCATCGCGTTTGGTACGAAAGCAAATGGGAACGTTGCCCCCGCCGTCGTCATCGCCGGATCGCAGACGGCCCTAAGCCAGCCTGACTCGCTCGCGCTCGATGCCAAAGGGAACATCTATACGGCCGATGACGGAGGAACTCAAGTCGTCGTGTTTGCGGCAGACGCCAATGGTAACGTAAAGCCGAAAAAGACGATCGGGGGCTCGAAGTCGCACCTCGGACCGACCGAAGGTCTGTTCGTCGACCCGTCCGGGAACCTATGGGTCAGCGATTTCCAGAATGATGCGGTCACCGAATATGCGGCCGGGGCAAAGGGCAATGCCAAGCCGATAAACATGATCGGTGGAAACAACACGCTGCTCGACTCTCCGACCGGTATCACGATGGACAAGAGCGGGCGGCTCTTCGTAGCCAGCACGTTCTCGGCCGCGGTCGTGGGTTTTGCGAGCGGTGCAAGCGGCAACGCGACGCCGGCCGTCAACATCAGCGGAAGCAACACTGGTTTGAAGGATCCGTTTGCGATCGGGTTCGATTCGAAGGGGCGGCTGCTTGTTGCGGATGAGGACGCCGGCGTGCTCGTCTTCGCGGCCGGCGCAAACGGCAACGTCGCTCCGCTGGCGACCATCACGGGCATCTCCAGCGCCGACGGCGTGGTTGCCGATTCGAAGAATCACATTTGGGCGGCCGGCTACGGTGGACCGATCAACGAGTATGCGAGCAATGTGAATGGTGCCGCGAAACCGTTACGAAGCATCGGCGGTTCAAAAACGACGATCGACGGTGCAAACTACTTAGCGTTTCAGCACTAGGTAGTTTGGCCGCCGCGTTTCGATGTATCGTATAACGACGGAGCGGTTATATCAGCGCGCGTGGCGAGCAGAGGACGCCGGCGCGGTTTTTGCGATGTACGCAAAGCCGCAGGTCATGACGTGGATCCCGGGTGGCGTCTGGGATCGCGATCAGACCGAGAGATTCGTGGCCCGCATGATCGAGTTGGAAGAACAGCAGGGTTTTTGCATCTATCCGGTTCTCCGCAAAGAGGACGACCGGATCATCGGCCATTGCGGGCTGAATCATCTCGAGCGGAGTCCGGAGATCGAGTTAGCCTATCTCTTCGACGAACCGTACTGGGGTCAGGGCTTTGCCACGGAGATTGCAGGCGGCGTTCTCGAACGCGCCCTTCAAACCGGAGACTTCGAGCGGATCGTGGCCGTGGCGTTTCCGGAGAACGTTCGCTCGATCGCCGTAATGAAGCGGATCGGCATGCAGCCAATCGGCGCCGCCCGCCACTTTAACGCCGACGTCGTTAAGTACGAGGCACTTCGAGACGCAGCTCCGGGCGGCTCGCATGTCGAAACTGTTTAGCCGGCGCTCCACCACTGCACGGAGGTAGGCCAGATGAGTATTCAAGCTGTCAGATACGCCCTGAGTGCCGGCGCCGTTGCGGCGCTATTGAGCGGATGTGCTGAATCGCAGGTGCCGGTTTCGGCGCCCAATTCAGGCGTCACTGCGCCGTTTGCGAAGAGCCTGTTGCCGGACACTTCAGTCAATAGTCTCTATTCCTTTGCAGGAGGGGCAGATGGGGCGTACCCGGACGCTACGCCCATCTACGTTAAGCGTCAGTTCTTTGGTACGACGACGCTTGGCGGCAACGGCGGCTGCCGTGAACTTCATGGCTGCGGGACCGTCTACAAACTAAGCAGCTCAGGCCAAGAACTCGTGCTTCACGCTTTCACAAGTGGGAACGACGGAGAAGCCCCCTCGGGCTCATTGGTCGACGTTCGGGGTAGTTTGTTGGGCACAACCGTCTATGGCGGCGGATCGGGCTGCAAGTCGGTTCGCGCGTCAGGTTGTGGTACGGTGTTTGAACTGACTTCAGCGGGCGACGAACGCGTGCTTTACCGCTTTACGGGCGCCGCTAAAGGCGCGCATCCCGACTCTAGCCTGGTTCCCTTCAAGCACGCACTCTACGGCGAAGCGGCAACGGGCGGCTCGGGAAAGTGCAATACGTACGACTATCACGGCTGTGGCCTGGTTTATAAAATGAGTCGTTCTGGCCGGGTGAATGTCGTCTACGAGTTCAAAGGCGGTAAAGATGGTGGAACTCCGCAAGGCGGCCTTCTGTTGCTCGACGGAAACCTTTACGGTACGACAGCCGGAGGCGGCACCGACGCGTGTTACGTTAGCGATGGCTGCGGAACGGTTTTTAAGGTGACTCCCTCTGGTAGCGAAAGCATCCTCCACGCGTTCACGGGAAGCCCGAATGACGGCGCTACCCCGGTAGGCGGTCTCGTCGTTCTGAACGGCGCTCTGTACGGCGCGACGAGCACGGGGGGAGCCAACAACTGTGGCCTGACCTACTATCTTCCCTGTGGGACGGTCTTTAAGCTGACGACCTCCGGTCAGGAGCATGTCATTTACAACTTCAAAGGCGGAATGGACGGTGCATCTCCAAACGGCCTTATTGCGGCCGGCGGTGCTCTTTACGGAACGACCGAGAGCGGAGGTCAAGGCTGCGATTTGGGATGCGGAACGATCTTTGAGTTGAGCTCGTCAGGGCACGAAACGACTCTTTATCGATTCAAAGGCGGCGTCGATCCCGCCGTTCCGACTTCCGGACTCATCAAGGTGCGCGGCATTCTGTACGGCACGACCGAGGTCGGCGGTCGCTACGGCGATGGCACCGCGTACGCTTTCGCACCCTGACAGCTTTGCGCGCCACGAAGGTTTAGCCACCGGCGCGGACTAGACGGCGCCTCGCGCGCGGGTCACGCG
>JBAUMX010000165.1:0-1735 GCA_049578945.1 Candidatus Cybelea sp.
GCCGAACAGATCGCCCGGCTCCGGCAGGAAGGCTTCAGCCTGCGCGAGATTGCCGTCGTATTGAACGACGACGGGCATACGACGGCAACGGGCAAGCCGTGGCACCCGGTAGCCGTGTCGCGCGCGCTGCGGACCGCCGCGTAGATCGCGCGGCGCCGAAGCGTCATCGATTGGATTGCCCGTGGCAGCTGCATTCCCTCAGGGGTGACGCAGCGTTCTAGGTTGACTTAAAGCTCAGGGCTCGCGACCGAGGCTGACGAATGTCGGCGTGTATGAAAGGCGATCAAATTGACCTTGATGAGTTTCTCGCGCGGCCGCTAGTCGCTCATTTGGCGACGGCTTCGCCGGATGGACCCCGCGAGTCGCCGGTCTGGTTCCTGTGGGAACAGGGTTCCATCTGGCTTGTAGGCACGACGCGCGACAGCTTCCCGAAAACGAGTTAAAGACGAACCCCGCTGCGCTATTGGCCTTGTCGATTTTGCTCTTGAGCCGGGTATTTTGCTGCACGTGGGCATGCGTGGAAGGGCGACCGTGACCACTTTGGATGATGAACGGCTGCACCGGCTTTTGCGCCGGTACCTGGGCGAGGATAAGACAAGATGGAATCAGGCCTTCATGGAGACCGTGATCGATAAGCTTGACCTCATGATCTGCTTCGCACCAGAAACGGTCGTGATGAGAGACCAATCCTACTTCAAATGAGGTTGCATTGCGTCGTTCCTAGGCGCAGCTTTAGACCCGGCAACAAGCAAAGCGCGCCATGATCGCCGAAAGGGTCGATGAGGTGAAGCCATCGACGCAGACCCTTCGTGTTGCGCTCGCTGCATTCAAAGATCACGGTGCGCTAACACCCGCCGAGCTTTGGGAGGCTCTTGCCGCCGCCGGTTGCTCGCGCCGCTCTTGGGAGCATGAGGTTCGCCCGGAGCTTCGGCGCTCGGGGATACTGCGACAATCGAGGCGAGACGGAAAGGTTATATGGCTGCACGTCGACGAGAGCGTCCCGCCGAGAGCGCGGCGCTTACGTGATCGCTACCTAACCGAACAGGGTCGTGCGGGCGGCGGTGCGCCCGTGCAGCCTTCGAAAAAATTCCGCTACGGGTCGCCAAAGTATATCAAAGCGCAGTTGACCTACGAGCAGCACGTCGAGGCGCAGATCGCCGCCGACGATTCGCAACGTGATTCGCAAGAGCAGCAATGCGAAACGTTCATCGACGACTACTACTTCGGCGTGTGCCGTCGCTGCGCGCGACCGGCCGACAAGCATCGCGCAATCGAAGCCTCGCCCAAGTCTACGTTTTCGGCAACCGCCGACCTCGTCCGACGAGCGAATGAGACGTTCGGAAGCGGCACGCCGCAGACCAACATGATCAATGTCTCAAACCGCGATTATTGAGGCGCGTCGCGCCCCAAGGTCAGACCGCGAGGGTGGCTATAGCTGCGAGTCCATAGCGCACGCGCGCGCGGGTAAGGCGTCAAGGATGCGCGGAACCCCTTCGAAACCGCTGCGTTCGGCCGTTGCGGGCCGCAGGTTGCGTTTTTCGGTGCGTCCGACGACGCAGAGATCATCCTGCAAAACGCCGACCACTCTAACGGGCGTGAATCTCGCCGAGGTGCTGATCGGCCACGCGGACTAAAGCGGACTAATCAACGGCCATGACCCGCCTTCACCGGCACTCACATGCATCGTGCCGGTCGCGGTTTGAGCACGAATTGTGGTCACTTGCGATGATTCGCA
>JBAUMX010000166.1:0-18902 GCA_049578945.1 Candidatus Cybelea sp.
GGACGCTGATCGCGTCCGCGGCCACGCCCGCCGCGATCGCGGCGCTCGCGTCCGCGATCGCCGGTTCGCGTAAGCGCTCCGTCGCCCCGCGGTTGATCGGGCAGAACTTCGCCCCGATAGATCCAGACCTTCACCCCGATGCGTCCGAAGGTCGTAAACGCCTCGACTTGCGCGTAGTCGATATCGGCACGCAGCGTGTGCAGCGGTACCTTGCCGTCGGCGTTATGCTCGGTGCGCGCGATCTCGGCGCCCCCCAAGCGACCCGAAACCTGCACCTTGATGCCGCGCGCACCGGCTCGCATCGTCCGCATAATCGCCTGCTTCATCGCGCGCCTGAAGGCGATTCGTTTTTCGAGCTGATCGACGATATTCTGTGCGACGAGCCGTGCGTCGAGCTCCGGATGCTGAATCTCCATGACGTTGACGGCGATCGTCTTGCCGGTGAGCAGCTCGAGATTTTTGCGAATGTCGTCGATACCGACGCCGCGCTTTCCAATGATGATGCCCGGTTTGGCGGTGTTGACGATTACCCGCGCTTGATTGGCACGCCGCTCGATCTCGACCTTACTGATCGACGCCGAACGCATCCAGCGATTGAACGACTTGCGGATCGCGATGTCTTCGTGCAGCCAATCCACGTAGTGTTTCTTTTCGAACCAGCGGCTGTCCCAAGTGCGCGTGATTCCCAAGCGCATGCCGACCGGATGGATCTTTTGTCCCATCTATGCTTCCTTGCTCTCGCTGCCTTCGCCGGCGGCGGCCGTCGCAGCGACGCGCTTGCGCGCCGAGCCCTTCTTTCGACGCGAGCTTGTCGATGGATCCGGCGCGGCCCGTCGCGTCACTCGCGCCGCCTGCACCGACGCACCCGCATTCTTCTTGGCACGCTTAACCGGCGGCGATTCGGTGACGACAACGGTTACGTGGGAAAGACGCTTGCGCTTGAATGCGGCGCGTCCTTGTGCGCGCGGATCAAGCCGTTTGGTAAAGCGGCCGCCGGGGCCGCCATCGACCGTGATGCGGGAAATATAGAGCTCGTCGGCGTTCATGTTGTGATTGTTGCCGGCGTTGGCGACCGCGCTGCGGACGAGCTTTTCGATCGGCTCGGCAGCGTAGACCTCGGCAAACTTCAACAGCACGAGCGCTTCGCGAACGCTCTTTCCTCGAATCGCGTCGGCGACTCGTCGCAGCTTGCGCGGCGCCGTACGGACAAAGCGCAGGTGCGCCACGGCTTGCGGCATGCTATCCGTCACGTCTTGACCGTAGCCTTCTCGCCGCCGTGGCCGCGAAAGTGGCGCGTTGGCGCAAACTCACCCAGTTTGTGACCGACCATATTCTCGGTAACGTAGACGGGTATGTGCATCTTACCGTTGTGCACGCCGATCGTGTGCCCGACCATCGTCGGCAGAACGGTCGAAGCTCGGCTCCACGTCTTGATGACGCGACGTTCGCGCGTTTCGTTGAGCCGCTCGATCTTCTGCACCAAATGGGGCGCAACGTACGGCCCCTTTTTAAGCGATCGCCCCATTCTTACGCCCCCTTTTCGCCCGGTACGTTGTCGCTCATTGCTCGAGTGCCGTAGCACACATCGCTCTTCGCTCCTAGTACCGAACGAAAATCGTGCGTAAGCAAAGTAACCATCTTTTCGCCCGGTACGTTGTCGCTAATCATTTAGAACCTCGGCGACGCACGATCATCTTCGCGGTGCGCTTGTTCCGCCGCGTCTTCTTACCCATCGTCATTTGACCCCATGGAGTCGTCGGCGGGCGTCCCGATGTCGAGCGCGCCTCACCGCCGCCGTGCGGATGGTCGACGGGATTCATTGCGATCCCGCGCACGCTCGGCCGTTTGCCGAGATGACGCGAACGTCCCGCTTTGCCGATGACTTGATTCTCGTGCTCGATGTTTCCGAGCTGGCCGATCGTCGCGCGGCACTCGATATGGATTTTCCGCACCTCGCCGGAGGGCATCCGCACCTGTGAGTACTCGTCTTCCTTCGCCATGAGCTGAGCCGAGACGCCGGCCGAACGCACGAGCTTACCGCCTTGGCCGGGTCGCAGCTCGATATTGTGAAGGACCGTGCCGACCGGAATGTTACGAATCGGCAGCGCGTTGCCGATCTTGATATCGGCGTTCGGTCCCGACTCGACGAGCTCGCCGATTTTCAGACCGAGCGGTGCGAGGATATACCGTTTCTCTCCGTCGCGATAGTTAACCAGCGCAATGCGGCACGACCGGTTCGGATCGTACTCGATCGTCGCGACCTTCGCCGGTACCCCATCTTTACCGCGCTTAAAATCGATGATGCGATAGATCCGCCGCGTGCCCCCGCCGCGGTGACGCACGGTGATGTGCCCATTGTTGTTGCGACCGGCGTGCTTCTTGCGCACCTCGATCAGCGAGCGTTCCGGCGCAACCTTCGACAGCTCCGAGAAGTCGAGCGTCGTGAGGAAGCGCTTACCAGGCGAAGTCGGCCGGTATTTCTTTACTGGCATCGCACCCTATTGCTCAAAGTAGTTCACTCCGCCGAGCTCGATCTTTTGCCCGGCTTTGATCGTAATGATCGCCTTCTTGTAATCGCTGCGCCGTCCCGTCACGCGCCGGCCGCGACGCGCGAACGTACGCGCTTTGCCGCGAACGTTCATGGTATTCACCCGCAGCACGTTGACTTTGAAGATCTCCTCGATCGCGTGACGGATCTGCGTCTTCGTGGCCTCGGGGTGAACGACGAAAGTATACTGGTGCGCGATGGCGTCGGCCATAGCTTTTTCGGTGATGCGCGGAGCGACGATCACGTCACGAGCGTCCATCGTGGTCCCCTTTCCCGGCGTCCAACGTCTGCATCAACGAATCGTAAGCGGTCGTTGTAAAGAAGATCCTGTCGAAACGCAGGACGTCTTTCACGTCGAGCGCTCCCGCGTCGGTAATTCCGACGCGCTGCAGGTTGCGGCTGACACGCGCGATTGCGCCGGCGTGCGGATCGTCCTGTTCGCAAACGACGAGCGTGGTCGGCCCGGTGCGTGCGGCCTTCGCGCTTCCGAAGATTGCCTTCGCAAACATCGCAGTCTTCTCGATGCCGAAATCGCTCGCATCCAAGACCGTCACGGCATCGTTGCGGAAGCGGTCGGCTAGCGCGGCGAGAAAGGCGACGCGGCGTTCCTTTTTATTGAGCGCCTCGACGTAGCTTCGCGGCTGCGGGCCGAAGACGACTCCGCCGTGACGCCATTGCGGCGAGCGGATTGAGCCTTGACGCGCGCGGCCGGTGCCCTTTTGACGCCAAGGCTTGCGGCCGCCGCCGGCCACCTCGTCGCGCTTAAGCGTCGACGCAGTACCGGCGCGCGGATTGGCGAACTCGCGATGTACGGCCCGGTAGACGACGCCAAGCTTTTCGCTAAAATCGCGCTGAACGAAGGCCGGCGCCTCGCGTTCCCCTACCACCTTCCCGGTGGTGTCGATCAGGTTTGGCACTACGCCTTGGCTTTCCGAGCCTTGACGCTCTCGCGGATGACGAGCAGGGCGTTCTTCCCGCCCGGCACCGCGCCGCGAACAAGCAAGAGATTACGCTCGGCGTCGGCGCGAACCACCTCGAGGTTTTGGAGCGTTGTCCGGTCCACCCCGTAATGTCCCGGCCGTCGACTGCCTTTTGTCGTTCGACCTGCGTTCGTATCGCCGTTCGAGGCAGGTTGGCGATGGATCATCGAGCCGTGGCTCGCTCCACCGCCGCTGAAGTTGTGACGCTTAATGCCGCCCGCAAACCCATGCCCCTTAGAGACTCCAACAACGTCGACCCGATCGCCCGGCTCGAAAGCCGAGACGGTGACGCTCTGGCCGAGCGCAGCATCGCCGAGATCGGTTCGAAATTCGCGGACGACGCGCGCCGGCTCAACGCCCTGCTTCTTGAAGTGTCCGGCGAGCGAGCGGGTCAGGCGGGTTCGCTTGACCGTCTCGAAACCCAAAGCGACGGCATCGTAGCCGTGGCTCTCCTTTGTTCGACGTTCCACGACCGTACAGGGACCAGCCGCGATCACCGTCACGGGCACGGAGTGCCCGTCGGCGGTGAAGACGCTGGTCATCCCGACTTTACGGCCCAGGATATTCTTCATCACTTCTCTATTTGGCGGGGTGGGGGTGCGATAAGCCACGGGTCCAGGCGTATTGCTCGCATGAACCGCAACTTCGGCAGTTTACCAGGACGGCTTCGCAAAATCAACTACGAGCCATGATGATGAAATTCGCGGCGGCTCTACTGGCGGCCGGCATTCTCCTCCCTCCCACCCCCCAGGCGACGGCGGCATCGCCATCGGCCCAAACCTTGCTCAACGCCTTGCGCAAGGCGATGCTGGAACGCCCAGTCGCCTCGCTCGCTTCACTCCACACCGTCGGTACGATCGAGGTTCTTGGCATACGGGGAAGGGCGCAAGAGTGGGATGACGTCCGCACCGTTCGCTTCACGACCGCGCAAAACGCCGGACCGTTAAGCGGAGCCTCCGGCTGGGATGGTAAGGTCGCTTGGAACCAAGACTATGCCGGCCTCGTGACGATCGACGGCGGCGCGGCCGGGCGGCTGCAAGCCATCGAGCAAGCCTACCTCGGCGGCTTGCGTTACCTCCGGCCGGACGCAGGCGGAGCGACGGTGGTTTATGCCGGCCCGCGCAGCGAAGGCGGGGTCACCTACGACGTGTTGGCCGTGACGCCACCTAACGGCTCTGAGCTCGACCTCTGGCTCGACCCGCGGACGCACCTCATCGCTCGGGTAACCGCCACGATCGGCATCGTCTCCACGACCACGACCTTTTCGAGTTACCGCCGAGTCGACGGCATAACGTATCCTTTCGAAAACAACACGCTAACGTCGACCGGAAACACCTTCGCAGAGCACGTTTCATTGCTCGAAGTCAATACGGACGTTGCCGAACGTATGCGCGTACCGGGACAAAACGTGCGCGACTTCTCAATAGCAGGCGCCGCCAAGACCACCGTTCCTCTCCAAATCGTCAACAACCACGTCTATCTCACCGTCACGGTCGATGGTCGCGGGCCGTACACGTTTGTCCTCGATACCGGCGGCGACTACATCGTAACGCCCGAGGTCGCTCGGGGGCTGCAAGCAAGAACAACCGGGGGCCTGCAGCTGCAAGGCGTCGGAAGCGCCACCGAAGGAGCATCGTTCGCTCACATCGCCTCGATTACGATCGGCAGCGCCGTGATCCGCAATCAGTATTCCTTGGTTCTGCCGATTGCCACAGGGTTTGGGGCCGCCGAGGGACTTAAGATCGATGGCATGCTCGGATATCAGTTCTTGGCGCGCTTTCTGACGACGATCGATTATGCGAACTCGAGCCTCACGCTCGCGATGCCGAGCATCGGCCCCGCTACGGTTTCCGGCGCCACCCCGGTCGGGTTCTACATCGCAGGCACCATCCCGAATATCCCGATTGTGGTCGACGGCGTTACGACGACCGCCGAAGTCGACACCGGAAACCGCGCCGGCCTCGAGCTCTCCTCGCCATTCCTCGCGGCACATCCCGCGATCGCCGCGCTCGCGAAAACTGCGCCAGGTGCCGTCGGATTTGGCGTAGGCGGCCCCGCGTACGCCAGACTGGGACGGATTCCGACGCTGCAAATTGGCCCGTACACCATCTCCAACACGATCGCGTCACTGACGTATCAGAGCCAAGGCGCGTTTGCCGATCCGTTCACTCCCGCCAACGTCGGCGGCGCGATTTGGCGGCGCTTCGACGTAACTTTCGATTACGCGCATTCGCAGCTGCTGCTCGCCAAGAATGCAAACTTCGACACGCCCTTCGGCTACGATCGCTCCGGGCTCTTTCTGATCGACGCCAACGGCGCGTACACGGTGCTGTCGGTATTCTCTGGAACTCCGGCCGCGGCGGCCGGATTAGCAAAGGGCGACGTCATCGTTACCGTCAACGGCGCCCCCGCTGCCGGCACCTCGCTGGCGGGACTGCGAACGCTGCTTGCGGGACCCTCCGGCAGCGTCGTTCACCTTCACATTCGCGGACCTGCCGGCCACGAACGCGATGCTACGTTGGTCTTAAAGGACTACGTGTAGGAGCGACCTGATCTGAATGGCGACCTTGCTCCTCGGGATCGCTCCCTTCGGACATCCATGTCCTCCGGTCACTCGTACGCGATTTTCTCGAAAACAAGCTTTGAAGAACACATCCTGTGTTGCTCGAAAATCGCTAAGTCCCGATACGCAAGGTCCGCATTCAGATCAGGTGGCTAGAGGGGAGGACGAATTACGTAAAGGCGGCGTGACCGGTAATCTCTTTGCCGACGATGAGCGCGTGCATCTCGCTGGTGCCTTCGTAGGTTAGCACCGACTCGAGATTGTTCATGTGGCGGATTACCGGGTATTCGAGCGTGACGCCGTTCGCACCGAGAATCGTTCGCGCCTCGCGCGCGATCGCCAGCGCTTCCCGGACGTTATTGAGCTTGGCAAAACTCACCTGAGCCGGGTGTAGCCGGCCGCGATCTTTCGCGCGCCCCAGATGAAGCGCGAGCAGCGTACCCTTGTTGAGCTCCAGCAGCATGTTCACGAGCTTTTCCTGCGTAAGCTGATACGCTCCGATCGGACGGTCGAATTGAACCCGCGTCTTTGCGTACTCAAGGGCGGTTTCGTAGCAACTCCTCGCGGCGCCCATCGAGCCCCAGACGATGCCGTAACGGGCTTCGTTTAGGCAGGCCAAGGGTGCACCGAGTCCCTCAGCCGCCGGCAGCAGCGCCTCGCCAGGAAGGCGGCAGTCGGCGAGCACGAGTTCGCTCGTCACGGAAGCGCGCAGCGAAAGCTTTCTATGGATGTTCGTTGCGCTAAAACCTCGCGCGTCGCGCGGCACGATGAATCCGCGGATGCCGGCGTCGCTCTGCGCCCAAACGATAGCAAGATCGGCGATCGATCCGTTTGTAATCCACATTTTCGTTCCGTCGAGCACCCAATCGGCTCCGGCTCGTCGCGCGAAGGTGCGCATCCCAGCCGGATTGCTGCCGAAGTCGGGCTCGGTGAGCCCGAAGCAGCCGATTAGCTCGCCTCGCGCCATCGCCGGCAACCACGCGGTCTTTTGAGATTCACTGCCCCAGCGGTAGATCGCATACATTGCGAGCGACCCTTGGACCGAGGCAAAGCTGCGCACACCGGAGTCGCCGGCTTCGAGTTCTAGACACGCGATACCATACGCGACCGCGCTCGCACCGGGGCAACCGTAACCGTCGAGATGCATTCCGAGCAAGCCAAGGCGACCGAGCTCGGGTCCAAGCTCGCGCGGCAGGTTTCCCTCTTCGAACCAATCCGCGACGTTTGGAAGAATTCGATTGCGCACGTACGAACGCACGGTCTCGCGAACGAGTCGCTCTTCATCGGAGAGCAGTGCCGCGACGTCGACGAAGTCGACGGCGTCCGGCGTCGTCAACGCTTCAAAACTCGGGCGAGCTTGTCGAAGAGCGCCTCGGTCGAGCGTTCGAACTGATCCTCGAAACGTCGCCAAAGAAGCCGCCCATCCATATCCGAGAGCATCGCATCGACGCGGTATTCGAGCAATGTCTCCTTCGCCTCGGACGAGAGATAGAAGCCGTGCGTGCCATCGAACCCGTCGTTGCGAAATCGCCAGACAATGCGTTCTTCTGGAACCGCTTCTTCAAGAACCGCGTGAATGCCCAAATGCCATTCTTCGGTCCGCCCCGGCGCAAGCGGCCCCGGCGACCGCATGAACGGCTGCGACGCAAACGGCCAGATCTGATCGCCCGATGTACCCATCTCCTCGAGTAGATGGTAGATCCGTCGTTTCGTTCCGTGAAAGGCGCGCGAGCGCACTTCGTGAAGGTCGATGGGCATGGGCGGTCGTTCGCTTAGCGAAGCGCGACGACCCCTACGCCGCCTGCCAAGAGGATCAGCAGCGGCGTAGCGAGTTTGGTGCGAAGCATTAATACCGTGACGATCAGCGTCAGCGCGTAAGCAACGGCGCCCGCGGGCGCGCCGCGCCCGATCGTCGCAACGCTCGACCAGACCAGGCCGACGATAGCCGGCGCCAGACCCTGCGAAATCACGGTTCGCCATGGTGACCCTGAAAAGCGTTCCCATAGCGCATCGAATGCCACCATGACTACGCTTGACGGCACGAACATCGCCAGCGTCGCGACCGCAGCGCCGAGCAGCGGCCGATCCGGCGTCGCCGCGTAGCCCACCAACGCAGCGAAGATCGTCGTCGGCCCCGGCACGAGCTTGCCGATCGTGTAGAACTGCGTGAACTGCTCCGAAGTAACCCAGTGATAGCGGCTGACCACGTCCGCGTGCATCTGCGGAATGATCCCCTTCCCGCCGCCGAATCCAAGCACGGAAAGTTGCGCAAAAACCCATAGCAGGTGGAGTAGCGTCATCCCGCCGCACCTTTCCGCAAACGCGCGTATTCCCGCGCGACTCCTAAGCCTCCGAAGATCACGAGCACGAGCAGCAGAGGCATTCGCAAAAACGAAACGGCCAGCGCCGTAACGCCAACCAAGATAATACGCACCCAGTCGACGCGTTCGTCCCAGGTCAGCTCGATCGCGTTGCCGAGGGTGAGTCCAAGGGCACCGGCGGCAAATCCACGCAGCGCTGCGTGAACGTATACGTTCGACGCAAACTTGAAATACAGCGCGCCGGCGATCAGCACGATCAAAAACGGCGGGACGCTGGCGCCGATGAAGGCTGCTATCGCCCCGGGCATGCCGCGAACTCGCTGACCGCAGTAGAGGGCCAGATTTAGAATGTTTGGTCCCGGCAACACTTGGGCGATCTCCAAACCGTCCATGAAACGATCGCGATCCATCCAGCCCCGCGCGAGTACCTGCTCGCGGATGCTCGCCTTCTGACCGCCGCCGAAGGCCGTCGACGAGATCGATGCAAACGTCAGTGCGATGCTGATAAGTGAAGGAGGCTTCGGACTAGCTGACATCCGGCATTGGGCCGTCGACCACGGGTGAGGTATGCTTGCCTGAAAGGATGTGAATGTGGACGTGCTCGGTGTGTTGGTACGGCGGCAACACTCCCGTGCGGATCACGAAACCCTGTTCGTAGAGACCCAACTTCAGCGCGACCTTCTGAATACCGGCGACGAGCCGGTGCCAAAGCCACGCGTCTCCGAGTCCGAAGTCGAGAAGCGTCGGAATCCATCTCTTCGGAATGATGACGATGTGAACTTCCCACCATTCTTCTTTGCTCTCGTCGACGTTGTGACGAAACGCAAAAACAACGTCATCCTGGTAAACGACCTCGTCGGCCTTCGCCCGCGTGCCGTCGAGCCGGCCGCGAAACGTGTGTTGTGGATCGGGCTTCTCCCACTTCCGTTGTTCGGGTCCGGAGATCAGCTGCGAAATCCACTCTGGCATGCGCGCGCTTTCCGCTAAAGCGGAAAGGCGTCCTCTTATCGGCGGTTGAACCGTGCGCACGATGAGCGACAACCACAAGAAAAAGATCTCGCCTGCCGACTTACTTGGCCACCAGCCGAATTGGCCAAAGGAAGCGAAGGAGTGGGAAAAGCTCGTCGACGATAACGAGGTCGTCTACGAAGACCGTCACGTCGTCGTCTTTCACGATCCAGTCGACGAAGAGAATGAGTCGGTGCGCGGCGCCGGCGAGATTCGGTTGACGTTGCTTTCAAAAAAGGAGGGCGTCGACACGCTCATGGACCTTGGCGTCGCCGACGAAACGCTCAACGCCGCGATCCTGCACGGCATTCAGCAGGCGGCGCTGCGGTTGGGCCTCGAGAAGAAGGGCTTTGAAGTGCGCGCTCACATCTATCCGCCGCTGCAGCACCGGCCTGCCGTCGCCTTTAAGATCCGCGCCGGCAAAGCCCCCAAAGAGTCCGGGCTTACCGCACTCTCGTAACGCTCACTCCGACGGCTTCTTTCCGAACGGCAGCTTTGCGGTCAGCGCGGCCTCCCGTTCGGCGAGCTTTGCCAGCGTCTGTACTACGACGATTGCTAGGATCGTGACGAGCACCGCGTAGATGAACTGCGCAAGCAGGCCGCTACCCGGCTTCAGAAAGAGCGCGATCGTGTCGCCGATAAATTTGTTCCAGGCTCCAGCCGCGATGAGTCCGAACGCGACGGTCGCCAACCCGATCATCGTGCCGATGTACGTCGATTTGACCTCCATAGTTCCCCCTTTAACGCGCGTTGAAAGAAAAAAGGCCCGAAGGTCGCGCCTTCTGGCCTAAATCGTCTCTATCTTCTATGCTTAGGCTTTGAGCTCGATGTCCACACCGGCGGGCAGATCGAGATGCATCAACGCATCCATCGTCTTGGGCGAAGCTTGCAAGATATCAATTAGCCGCTTGTGCGTCCGCATCTCGAAGTGTTCGCGCGATTTCTTGTCGTTGTTCGTCGACCGCTGCACGCAGAACCGGTTGATTTCCGTCGGCAGCGGCACGGGTCCGCTGACGAAAGCACCGGTCCGTTTTGCCGTTTCGACGATCCGCTCGGCCGATTGGTCGAGAACCTTGTGATCGTACGCCTTGAGGCGTATCCGAATCATCTGCTTCGCCATTTACAATTCTCTTCTTTTCTTAGGTTATTTTTCAAGGAGCGAGTAAGTTTGTTTCCTCGGCTTATTCAGCGACCGACGTCACGACGCCCGCGCCCACGGTGCGGCCGCCCTCGCGGATCGCGAACCGAAGACCTTCTTCACACGCGATCGGCGTGATCAACTCGACCTCCATCTGAACGTTGTCGCCCGGCATGACCATCTCGACGCCATCCGGCAGCTTGATCGTGCCCGTCACGTCGGTCGTCCGAAAGTAAAACTGCGGACGATAGTTCCCGAAGAACGGCGTGTGGCGGCCGCCCTCATCCTTTGAAAGGACGTATACCTCGGCCTTGAACTTCTTGTGGGGCTTCACCGAACCCGGTTTCGCGAGCACCTGACCGCGCTCGATCTCGTTGCGATCGACGCCCCGCAGCAGCACGCCGATGTTATCGCCGGCGATGCCCGCGTCGAGCAGCTTGCGGAACATCTCGATGCCGGTGACCACGGTCTTCTTGGTTTCTTCTTTGAGGCCGACGATCTCGACTTCTTCGCCGACTTTCACCTGACCGCGCTCGACGCGACCCGTGCCGACGGTCCCGCGGCCAGTGATCGTGAAGACGTCTTCGACCGGCATCAGGAACGGCTTGTCAACCTCACGCTGCGGCTCGGGAATGAAATCGTCGACCGTTTCCATCAGCTTGAAGATCGGATCCGCGTCGGCATCGCCCCGGCGGCCGCTGGAATTGAGGGCCTTGAGCGCCGAACCGCGGATGATCGGCGTGTCGTCGCCGGGGAACTCGTACTTGCTGAGCAGCTCGCGGATCTCCATCTCGACGAGCTCGAGCAGCTCCTCGTCATCAACCATATCGACCTTATTGAGGAAGACGATGATCCGCGGCACGCCGACTTGGCGCATGAGCAGAATGTGCTCGCGCGTCTGCGGCATCGGGCCATCCGAAGCGGCAACGACCAGGATCGCGCCGTCCATCTGGGCGGCGCCCGTGATCATGTTCTTAATGTAGTCCGCATGGCCGGGGCAATCGACGTGAGCGTAATGGCGCTTGGTAGTTTCGTACTCTTGATGCGAGATGGCGATCGTGATGCCGCGCTCTTTCTCCTCGGGCGCGTTGTCGATCTGATCGACGCCGACTTTTTGCGCCAACCCCTCGGTTGCCAGGCAGTGCATGATCGCCGCCGTCAGCGTGGTTTTACCGTGGTCGACGTGACCGGTAGTGCCGATGTTGACGTGCGGCTTCTTGCGCTCGAACTTTTGCTTTGCCATCAGGTTCCTCTCAAGGTGCGATGTAAGTACACGGGTCCAGGCGTTTCGCTTGGCTCTGCCGCCCTTACGCGGTAAACGCCCTCCCCGGGAGGGCGCGTGCCACGGAATAGTAGCAGGCGCGGCGAGAGAATGTCAACGATTCGGGATGGGCCGCAGGTTACGCGAAACCGTCGTCGCGGCTGGAACAGGAGCACGCCGTGACGCGAAGGCCTAGGCGGCGCCGACTTTCTTGCCGGTCGCCTTTGCAACGATCTCTTCCTCGACGCTCTTGGGCGCCTTTTCGTAGTGCGAAAACTCCATCGTGTACGTCGCGCGTCCTTGGGTGGCAGAACGCATGTCGGTCGCGTATCCGAACATCTCGGAGAGCGGCACGTTTGCGGTGATCACCTGCGCCCCGCCCGGCGCCTCTTCGGTCGCGTGGATCGCGCCGCGCCGCCGGCTTAAATCGCCGTTGATCGCGCCCATGTACTCCTTGGGCGTCGTCACTTCGACTTTCATGATCGGCTCGAGCAGAATCGGGCCGGCCGCTCGGTTCGCCTCTTTCCACGCCAGCGATGCGGCGATCTTGAAGGCCATTTCGGATGAGTCGACCTCATGATACGAACCATCGAAGGCTTCGGCCTTGAAGTCCATCACCGGGAAGCCTGCGAGCACGCCGCTTTGCGCCGACTCGCGGATACCCTCTTGCACGGCTTTCTGATACTCCTTGGGAATGACGCCGCCCACGATCTTCCACTCGAAAACGAAGCCCGTTCCCGGTGGTTGCGGCTCAACCCGGATCCAAACGTCGCCGAACTGGCCCTTGCCGCCGGTCTGCCGAATGTAGCGGCCTTCCTTTTCAACGGTCTTCGTAATCGCTTCTTTATACGCAACCTGCGGCTTGCCGACGTTGGCGTCGACCTTGAACTCGCGACGCAAGCGATCGAGGATGATCTCGAGATGAAGCTCGCCCATCCCGGCGATGATCGTCTGTTGCGTCTCCTCGTCGGTGCGCATTCTAAAGGTTGGATCTTCTTGGGCCAGGCGCGTCAGCGCCAGACCGAGCTTATCTTGATCGGCCTTGCTCTTGGGTTCGATCGCCTGGTGGATGACCGGTTCGGGAAAGACTATCGACTCTAGCGCGATCGGCGCCTTTTCGTCGCAGAGCGTGTCGCCGGTGCGCGTGTCCGAAAGACCGACCGCGGCTGCGATGTCGCCCGCGCCGATGGCGTTGATGTCCTCGCGGTGGTTGGCGTGCATGCGCAGGATGCGGCCGATACGCTCCTTGCGCCCGGTGCGCGAGTTCAACACGTAGCTGCCCTTGTTGAGCACGCCGGAGTAGACGCGAAAGTACGAGAGGTTTCCGTACGGATCGGTGGCGATCTTGAAAGCGAGCGCGCAAAACGGCTCGTCGTCGTCGGCCTTGCGCACGAGATCGCCGCCGGTCTTTGGATCGCGTCCGACGATCCGCTTGGCCTCGAGCGGCGACGGCATGTACTCGACCACCGCGTCGAGCAGCGGTTGAATGCCCTTGTTTTTGAAGGCCGAACCGCAGAGCATCGGCAGCACGGTGCCTTCGATCGTCGCCTTGCGCAGCGCCGTCTTCATCCGGTCGATCGGCAGCTCTTTGCCTTCGAAGAACATCTCGAGCAGTTCGTCGTCCTGTTCCGCGATCGCCTCGACGAGATTGCGTCGCCACTGCAGCGCGAGCTCTTTAAGTTCGCCCTCGACGTCCTCGTGAGCCATCGTCGAGCCGAGTTCGTCGGTGTACACGATCGTCTTCATCGTGAACAGGTCGACGACGCCTTTGAACTTATCTTCCGCACCGATCGGGACTTGAATCGGGACGGCGCGCGCGCCGAGCCGCTCGCGAATCTTTTCGACGACGTTGAAAAAGTCGGCCCCGACGCGGTCCATCTTGTTGACGAAGATGATCCGCGGCACCTTATATTTATTCGCCTGGCGCCAGACAGTCTCGGACTGCGGCTGAACCGCCGCGACCGAATCAAAGAGCGCGACCAAGCCGTCGAGCACGCGCAGCGAACGCTCGACCTCGACGGTGAAGTCGACGTGACCGGGGGTGTCGATGATGTTGATGCGGGTGTCGCGCCACGTCGTCGCCGTGGCGGCCGACGTGATGGTAATCCCGCGCTCCTGCTCCTGCACCATCCAGTCCATCGTTGCCGCGCCGTCGTGCACTTCACCCATCTTATGCACGCGACCCGTGAAGAACAGGATGCGTTCGGTACAGGTCGTCTTGCCGGCGTCGATGTGCGCGGCAATGCCGATATTCCTCGTGCGTTCGAGCGGATATTCCCTTACAGCCATGGCGTTATTTTTGTGAGTTTACCAACGATAATGGGCGAAGGCTTTGTTGGCTTCGGCCATCTTGTGCGTGTCTTCACGCTTCTTTATTGTAGCACCGGTGTTGTTGGAGGCGTCGAGCAGCTCGCCGGCGAGCTTCTCCTCCATCGAGCGGCCGCCGCGGGCCCGGGCAAAGCCGATAAGCCAGCGCATCGCCATCGCCTGACGGCGATCGGGGCGCACTTCCATCGGCACCTGATAGGTAGCGCCGCCCACGCGGCGCGGCCGTACCTCGACGAGCGGCATCGCGTTGGAGAGGGCCTGCGAAAAGACTTCCATCGGGTCGCGTCCGGTCTTGTCGGCGACGATGTCGAGCGCGCCATAGGTAATATGCTCGGCAGTCGACTTCTTCCCGCGCAACATAACTTTGTTAATGAAACGCGCGAGCACTTTCGAGTTGAACCGAGGATCGGGCAGAATTTGCCGCTTTGGCGCAGGTCCCTTACGAGGCATTGAGTTTATTAGCTTCCTTTTCTGTCCTTAGCTTGTCGAAGATCCTTACTTCTTCTTTTCACGCTTAGCGCCGTACTTGGAGCGGCCTTGCTTGCGGTTCGCCGTTCCGGCAGTGTCGAGCGTGCCGCGGATGATGTGATAACGTACGCCGGGCAGATCTTTGACACGGCCGCCGCGCACCAGTACGACCGAGTGCTCCTGAAGGTTGTGGCCGATCCCGGGGATATAGGCCGTCACCTCTTCGCCATTGGTCAATCGGACGCGGGCAACTTTGCGAAGGGCCGAGTTAGGCTTCTTGGGCGTGACCGTCTTGACTTGCGTGCAGACCCCACGCCGCTGCGGATTCCCAGTCACCTCGAAGGTGCGCGTCGGCAGGTCTGGGTGGCCCGGCTTCGGCCCGGTTAAGATCACCCGGAAGGCCCGGGTCTTGACCTTTTGCTCGGTCTTCTCGCGCCCGCGGCGCACCAGCTGATTAATCGTCGGCAGAAAGCTCGCTCCTCAAAATGTTGGCCACACAAAACACGGCCTCACCCGCAGGTGGGACCGAGGCTCCACTATACCAAGGGCCCTATGAGGCGTCAATTGCGCCGGCTCGCTTGGCCGCTACCACTCGCCGGCTGCGCCGGCGCGCCCTAACTCGGCGGAAATCTCTTCGGGCGTGAAGCCACGGTGGCGCAGCATGCCGACGAATTTTTCCGTCGCCTCGCGTAGGCTGCGCATCCGTGAGCGCCGATTGAGCGGAACGTCACCGGCAACGCGAGTGCCACGGCGGCCATCGCCGACCAACCAGCCATCGGCTTGCAGCTGGGCGTAGGCCCGAGCGACGGTGTTCGGCGCGATGCCCAGATCGCCGGCGAGCTGGCGGACGGTCGGCAACGGCGACTCCGGCCGAAGTTCGCCGCGCTCGATCGCGGCGCGAATTTGTTCGACGACTTGCTGATAGGGCGGAATTTCCAGCTCGGGGTCAACGACCAGATACTGCGAACTCACATCACCACCGTCATCGTCTAAGCAACCCGCACCCGCCGTCGTAGCGGAATCGCGGCTAAGATCAACGCGACGAAGAATCCCACGATAACTATTGACTGAGCGGCAACGGCGTGGATATACGCTTCTGCTGGGACGCTGTGAGTCGAAAGCATAACGAAGACCATCGCGGGCGCGCAGGCCAGCACCGCGATGCCGGTTGCACGGCCGGCGCGCACGTGCTCGTCGACGGCATATTCGGCTTGTGGGTCGACTCCCAGCAAAAGCGCCGGCGCACCGGCGATGCGCCAGGCGATGGCGCCCAGCACGAAGATGACGAGGGCGCCGACGATCGCCCCGAAACGCAGCGGCGGGTAGATCGCGAGGCTCAGCGTCGCGGCGAAGCAGCCGATCATCGCGACGATTGCCGGCAGCGGTAGCGCACTCAGTGCGGAGCGACGTAGCAAGGGAGCAACTCGACGATCCGTCGCGCGCCGGAACTGCAAGTATCCCATTAGCGTGACGAGAGCGACTGCCAAACAGAAAAGCGCGTACGGTACGACAAACGGCACGCGGAAAATAACGGTGACCACGGCTACCACAATGCCGAAAACGCCCAACCACCGTCCAGACGCCTCGGGAACACCTTCGGCATTCTGACGCGCTTGCAGGGTGCGCTCGAGACGCTCGCGTTCCTGAGCTGAAAGTTTACCGGCCGCGCACTTGAAGTACGACCTGATGCCCCAGAAGTAATCCGGCGTGATCAGCGCCCAGACGCCCGTGACTAAGACCGCGAACGCCATGAACAGTCTGGCGTGATCTTCGGCTGTCGTGTATCCGTTAATCATTGTATTGACACCCTAATACAATGCGGCTTTTGTGTCAACCCCTTGGTTCAAACTGGGGGTACCCCGATTCAGCCGCCGGCGAAAGTCTCGCGGCTCAATACGTCCACGATCCGCTGCGCCGTGCCGTCCCACCGGTACAGCAGGTAGCCGTAGGAATAGCAGCTTGAGACGACACGAGGTCGCAGACACGCGACGGCTGGCCGGTGTTCTCGATCGCGCACGCTTCGGTAGAGTATTCCGTCAACGAGATTCTCCTCGTAGACCCTCACGCCGTAACGCTGCGAGGCCACGTACGAATTCGGATCGAGGCGCGGATCTTCGGGACCGATTGATGTCAGATCGTCGAACCTGCCCGCTATTCGGGCTGAGTAAGCGCGCATATCAATGTCGGCACTTACTTCGTCGGTGGCTCGATAGAAAAGTTCGACGTGAAAGCGGCTCTCAGCTACCGCCGTGCCCAGTTGCCGCGCAGCATAGTACGTACCGAACGAGCCATCTGAAAAGCGATTAGGACGCGTGTGCGTGAAGGCCGCCATAATCGGCGTCGTGCCCGGTCCCACGATGCGGTCCTCCGGACGGACGAGTGCAATCGCGCCGGCCTCGTCCAGCACTCGCGGATTCGTGCGCCGCTCGAGCGGCGCGAGTAAGTCAAGATCTCGCGGGTCGGCGATCCGATCGAAAATTCCGACGAAGGGGTACCGCGAGTGAATGATTCGAAAGCTCTGCGCCCAGTCCAGCGTCACCATGCGCCGCGAGCGCCGTCCATATAGCGCCGGACGCGAATAAGATCTTCGATCCGGCCGCTGAACATCAGATCCGCTGCCGGTCTACCGCCAAATGGCAAGGCCGTATTTGGCCGGCGTATCCAAGAGTCTGCTTGTTCCGGGCGAGTAAAAAGAATATGCAGCGCCTTGTAGATCCCCAAGAGATAAGACACCCGGTCGAGTTGATCGCCGTTGAGCCGGGCGCGCTCGGGACGCTCGCGCCAGTTGTAGATGGTTTGTTTCGAGACGTTCCCCAGCGCGGCGCGCTGTTCGCGCAAATCCATGCCCCAGGCGTGCGCGATGCTCCCAAAGGTTCTCACGGCCGCGGCCGAAAGAGCGGTTGCCTCTACTACCCGGGCGCTCTGCATCGCCTAATATTAGACGATAACAGCCAAATAGTCAATTTTTAGGCTAGCTCGCGCGGCTGGCGTTTTGTACCGATGTAGAAGAAACCCCCAATGGCCGCGAGCGGGGCGTTTCACAGCGAGGCGCGCTTAGGCGTCTTAGACGGGCTACGCGGCATCGCGGTACTCCTCGTGCTCTGGTATCACGTCTGGGAAATTTCGTGGCTCTCGCCGGGCTGGTGGCTGGAGTTTCTTCCCGCAACCGGGTTTGTCGGCGTCCATCTCTTCTTCTTCCTCAGCGGTTTCGTGATCACGTACCCATTCATTCGGTCCGTGCAGAGAGCGACGCCGCAGCCATCGTGGCGTCATTTCGCCTGGCGGCGCTTCATCAAGATCGTTCCATCGTACGTGCTCTCGATCGCGGTCGCGTACGCGATCGGTTACGCACAAGTTCAGCCGGGTGCATCGGTCATTCCCGACGTCGTCACGCACTTGCTCTTTATCCACACCTGGTTTCCGTCGCGCTACGGCACGATCGACGGGGTGCTTTGGACCCTGGCGGTCGAGGTCGAGTTCTATTGCATCTTCCCGCTAATCTGGTGGTGCTTCCGACGGCAGCCGTGGCTCACGGCGGCCGCGCTGATCGGAGTTGCGTGGTGGTGGCGCGCGGCGCTGGCGGCATGTTGCTTCTCGACACTCTTTGCCCAGTACTCGGAGAACCTTCCCGGCTATCTCGATATCTTCGCCTTTGGAATGATTTCTGCGTATGCGTTCACGCGCTTCGGCGATCGCTGGCGCGCATCGCGCGCTCGATATGCTGCGCCGCTTCTTGCGATCGCGGGCTTCGCGTGGCTCGTGACGTTGTTACAGAGCCTTTATTCGTACCGGTTCTACGATCAGTGGGCCGGCGTGTGGCAGATCAACGGGCGACCTTTGCTGGGAGCTGCGTTTACGATCATCGCATTGGGATCGCTGGCAAGTCCCCGCTGGTGGCAGGCGCTGCTCGACAACGTCGTGCTGCGGTTTATGGCGACGATCTCCTACAATCTCTATCTCTACCACCAGTTGGTCGCACGCGAACTGCTGGCGCATCATGTCCCGCCTTACGCCGGAGATCCCCACGCGAACGCGCGCTGGCAAGCGCAATATACCGCGGCGGCTTTCGCGGTCAACGTGGCCCTGGCGACGATCGCAACCTATTGCTTCGAACGCCCGCTCCTACGGCTAAAGGATCCCGCGCGCGTCTCCGCTAGGAGAGTTGCGACTTGAAGATACTCTCCGTCAGCGACGCGACGCCTGGGACGCGTACCTCTTTACCCTGAAATGCGGTAACGAACGTCCAAATCCATACCACAAGCCCGATAATCGGGAGCAAGATAGTTA
>JBAUMX010000167.1:0-3589 GCA_049578945.1 Candidatus Cybelea sp.
GCGCATTGCGCCGCGCGCGCGAGATTCGCGATCTGCGGGTCGTCGACGAGCGCGGCGTCGTGCGGCTTGCATTGCGCGATCCGGTCGTGACGCTCGCGCAGGCCGGAGAAATCGCGCCGCGCGTGCGCGAGGCAATCGAAAACGCGACCAACTTCGGCGACGTAGGACGCGCGCTGCCGGCGCTGTACTTGCTTTACGGCGGGCGAATCGCCGCATTCGAGGGATTATCGAGCGCCGAGCAAGGCGCGGCGCTTGCGACTGAAGAGGTCGAGGGTTGCGAACCCGACGAGCGCGTCGCGCTGCTCGTCGTCCCGCGCGAGGCCTAGCCTTTGTCATCCTGAGCAGAGTCGAAGGGTTAGTTTACCGGCGGCTGCGCGATCGCCAAACCTTCAGTCTGCTCGAGCGCAACGGTGCTCTTATGGCGTCCGTAGGAGAAATAGAAGAGCAGACCCACCGTGAACCAAATCAAGAAACCCAACCAGACGAGCGGGAAGAAGCCCCAGACGAGCGGATTGCCGACTCTCAAAAAGTAGATCAAAAAGAGCGCGGAAATCGCCGAGAGCGTGGGGATGACGTAAGGACCGAACGGGATTTTGAATTTTCCTTGCATTTCAGGATGTCGGTTGCGCAAAATCGGCACGGCAATCGAAACGAGCACGAATGCCGCGAGCGTCCCCATATTGGTCAGCGATCCCAAGATGCTGATCGGAAAGAAAGCGCCGGCCGCGGCGATGAGGATTCCGAAGAGAATCTGAGATATCCAGGGCGTCCGCCACGCCGGATGCAGGGCGACGAACATCGGCGGAATCAGCCCGTCGCGCGACATCGCGTAGAATACTCGCGTTTGCCCGTACATCATGACCAGCAGCACCGTCGTAAGGCCCGCGATGGCCCCAAACGAAATGATTACGCCCGCCCAGGCGAGCCCTACGCTGTCGACGGCATAGGCGACCGGGAAGTTGACGTTTAGCGTGTAGAAGGGCACGATGCCGTTCAAAATCGCAACCACGACGATATAGAGGACCGTGCAGATTAGCAGACTCGCAATGATGCCGAACGGCAAATCGCGAGACGGATTCTTGGCCTCTTCGGCAGTCGTTGAAACGGCATCGAAACCAATGTACGCGAAGAAAATGAAGGCCGCGCCCCCGAACATCCCGGCCAACCCGAATGGGAAGTAGCCGCCCGCGCCCGTTTGAGGACCCGGCGGGAGGCTATAGTTTGCCGAATTGATGTGACCCAAGCCGATCGCGATGAAGAACAGAACGACCGCCAACTTAATCGCGACGATGACGGCGTTGACGGTGCCGGATTCTTTTGTCCCTCGCACGAGCAGCGCGGTTATCAAGAGGATAATCGCGGCCGCGGGTAGATTAGCGATGCCCGGAGTCGCGTCCCAATGGCTGTGCTGCCACGCCTGCGGAATATTCCAGTTGAGAAGCGTATGCAAGATGAACGTGAAGTATCCGGACCAGCCGACACTTACAGTTGACGCGCCGAGCGCGTATTCGAGCACCAGCCCCCAACCCACGATCCATGCCAAAAACTCGCCCATCGTCGCATACGTGTAGGTGTAGGCGCTCCCGGAGATCGGAATCTTACTCGATACTTCCGCATAGCAGAGCGCCGCGAGCGTGCTGACGATTCCGGCGACGACGAATGAGAGGGTCAGCGATGGCCCCGCGCGGGTTGCCGAGGCGACGCCGGTCAGTACGAAGATGCCCGTACCGATGATCGCGCCGATACCCATCGCGGTGAGCGCCCAAGGCCCCAGCGAACGCTTGAGACCGTGCGTCTCGTCTGCGCCTTCAGCAAGAATCCGCGCGAGCGGTTTAACTCGTTGCATCAACATCGGCGACCCTTTAGCGAAGAAACCGGATTGCGAGCGGATACGTGTACGGACGGCCTTCGCTTGCGGCAACGGTTCCCATAACGATGAAGATCAGCGAGGCCAACAATACCAGCAGCGCGCCGAGTCCGAAGGCAACCCAGAACACGACGAGACTAATCCCCGCGGTGGTCGAGGTCGAGTCGGACGGCAGAGCGCTCATCGGAATGAGGATTCCGAACATAATGCCCAACGCAACGATCACGGCGACGATGAAGAAGATCGAGATCGTAATCTGGTAGTTGAGCGACGCTCGCGCGTGTTCGCCGACGAACTCCGACTCGTGGCCCTTAATGAGGTAGACGACGAGCGGCCCGAGGACGTGGCCGAAAGGCAACCCTGCGATTGCGACGAGCGCGGTCAGATGCGAGGCCATCGCCCAATTTCGTTCCTGTGCGGGGATTTGAACTTGCATGGCGGTTTATTTTGGAAGACGCGGAAATGGCCTGCATGGCAGACGTGCTGGTTGTCGGCGGCGGTAACGCAGGTTGCGCCGCGGCGATCGCGGCCGCGCGTCACGGCGCGCGCACGTTCCTAATCGAACGGTACGGTTTTCTCGGCGGAACTGCGACCGCCGCGATGGTCGGACCGTGGATGACCTTCCATTCCGGCGAGGAGCGTATCGTCGGCGGCATTGCCGAGGAGATCGTCGAGCGCTTGATGCTCAAGGGAGCGTCGCCTGGTCACCTTTCCGATTCGTCGGATTACGTCGCGACGATTACGCCGTTCGATCCGGAAGTTCACAAGGCGCTGCTCTTCGAGATGATGCGCGAAGCCGGAGTCAAGCTGCTCTTGCACGCGTATTTTCTCGCCGCCGAGCTCGACGGCGTCACCGTCACCGGCGCGACGTTTGCGACAATCGGCGGCCCGCGCACTTGCCGTGGGACCGTCGTGATCGACGCAACCGCCGACGCACTGGTTGCAGCCTCGGCCGGAGTGCCGACGCAGAAAGGCGACGATCGGGGTCGCGTGCAGCCTGCGAGCTTGATGTTCCGATTAAGTCACGTGGATCTCGCAAAAACGGCGCAGTACGTGCGCGAGCATCCCGAGGAGATGCGCAGCTCCCTGCCGGCCAACGCCCGCACGCCGGAATCACTCACCGCGGTTGCCGGACTCCACCGCCTTTGGCAGCGCGCGCGCGATGAGGGGTTCGTCGACGTGCCTCGCGAGCTCGTCTCGTTTTTCATCTCCCCCTATCCCGACGAGGTTACCGTCAACATGACGCGCGTCGTCGACGTCGATCCGCTCGACCCCGAAGATCTGACCCGCGCCGAGGTCGAATCGCGCCTGCAGGCCATGCAGCTCTTGGAGTTCTTTCGAAAGTTCGTGCCGGGCTTCGAAAAGGCGCGCCTCGCCGGAACCGGCACGCAAGTCGGCATCCGCGAGTCGCGACGGATAGTCGGCCGGTACACGCTCACGGGCGAGGACGTTTTGCAAGCGCGCAAGTTCGACGACGCGGTTGCGCGCAGCGCATATCCAATCGATATGCACAATCCGGCTGGAAGCGGAACGACGACGCACCGCCTGGCGCCGGGAGAGAGTTACGAGATACCCTACCGCTCGCTCGTGCCGGTCAATCGCGAACAGCTCCTTGTTGCCGGGCGTTGCATCTCGACAACGCACGAGGCGCTCGCCTCGACGCGCCTAACGCCGACCGTGATGACGCTCGGCCAAGCCGCCGGCACCGCGGCGGCACTCGCC
>JBAUMX010000168.1:0-9543 GCA_049578945.1 Candidatus Cybelea sp.
CGCGTCGGCTGCGGCGACGGCGCTTTCGTCGCTCGAATCGGATGTTTTGACGTCCGCGTGCGCGGCGAAAGCGTGCTGGTCGGCGAACCCAACGCGCAATATAAGATCGTCGGCGCGCTCGCGCAGCTCCGGCGGCAGCACGCCGCGCGCGGCAAGATCGGCTAATGCTTCGCCGAGGTACGAACGCACGTATTCGTCGGAAAGCCGCCGCTGGAGCTCGCCGTCGTAACCGGGAAAGTCCGATATTTTAGCGCGCAGTTGCTCCAACGGCTCCATAACGCCAGTGGTACGACGCGCCGCGGCGAAGGGCCTCGAAGCTCCCCTGGGAAGATAGTTACCGTGAAGCACGCAACGGCGTGGCCCGCGTATCTGGTGGCGGCGGCCTGTTTTGCGATCGCGTTGATCTCGTCGATCGCGAACATCTCGCTGCTCGGTCACCTCAAGCAAGAGCAACGCGAGCTTGCGAACCTCTCCGAGCGGTCGACCGCACTCGCGCAAACTCTCGCCAACGACCGAACCGCGCTCTTTGACATGCTCGACACGCGCGCTCAGCACTACCAGATCCACGACGGCGAAGTCGTCTTGCGTGGCAGCCGCATCTATTTGGTCTTGCGCGCCCTGCCCGAGCCGCCGCGCGGAAAAGTCTATCAGGCGTGGACGCTCGCCAAAGGGTCCACGAAGGTGCAGGCCTCGCCGACGTTCTTGCCCGACTCTCGAGGTGTCGCGCTCGTCGTCCTAACGGCTGACGCCCGTTCCACCGTCGAAGCCTCGGTCACGCTCGAACCGGAGGGCGGCAGCAAAGAACCGACGAGCAAGCCGCTCATGGACGTCGCCTTTAGCGGTCAATGATCCAGTCGATCTCGCGTTCGACCGAGGGACCGGCGCTGCAATATCTTTCGCGCGCGCCGATTCTCAACGTCTTTTTGACCCACATTCTGGCCCACGACCCGGCGCCGCCCGCGCAAAAAAACGTCGCCGTCGTGCTCGATTACGATCGAGTCCTCGGCGTGGGGTACTTCGGGCGTCAGATCGTACTCGCTGCCGAGCCGGCGGCGATCGCGGCATTTGCCGAGCACGCAAAGCGCCATCGCAACGAACGCATGATCGTCGGCTCGCGCGACACGATTCGCGCGTTTTGGGAAGCGGTACGCGGCTGGCACGCCGCGCCGCGCCTGGTGCGCGACCGTCAGTTCGTCATGCTGCTCGACCGCTTGCGCCTTCGCCCTTACGAGCGACGCACGACCGTTCGCCAAGCTCGAGCCGCGGAATGGAGAGTGGTCGCGGACAGCTCGGCGCAAATGGTCCGGCAGGAACTCGGCTACGACCCGCGGCGGGGTTCGACGGAGTTCGGCGAGGCGATTCGGCAGATGATCGAACGCAAGCTCTGGTGGATCGGCAGCGCGAACGGCCGCATTTGCTTCTTCTGCCACATCGGTCCGTGGAGCGAACGAACGATTCAACTGCAAGGAATTTGGACACCGCCGGAGTTGCGCGGGCGGGGTCTAGCCACGGCGGCGCTCGCCGAGATTTGCGACCACCTGTTGGAAGTTTCGCCGAGCCTCTCGCTCTACGTCAACGACTTCAACGAGGCCGCGATCGCGCTCTACCGGCGCGTTGGCTTCGAACATGTCGGAGACTTTCAGACCCTGCTATTTTAGCCGATCAAAGATCTCCATAAGGCACGACCGAACTACGGCGTTCGATATTTGAGAACGATCGAACAACTGTACCCGAACGGGTTTCCGGAGGCCGAAACGGTGCCGGTAACGTGCAGATCCTTCAGCGAGGTTCCCGTCGGGCTTGTCAAAATTATTTGGCTCTGACCGTTTTCAAAGATGATGAGGTCGCAAGGCCGTCCGGTCGCGGTCGCCGACGTCAACGTCCCGTCAACCGGGACCGAGCTCCCCTCCGTAAGCGTCACCGAATGCGTCGGCTGCGCCGCGACGGCTGGAGCCGCCGCGACGCGCAGCTGCCCTCCAGCGTTCACCACAAAGACCCGCAAGTATGGCAACCCCGTTGCGGGATCTCGTCCGATTGCCGAGCCGATATCGTCCGCGGCGCTCTTAGCTGCGGTGATATCGCCGACCGCGAACGCAACTGCGCTTGCAAACACGAACGCCAGACCGATGAGATGGTTCTTCACGTTCGTGCTCGCAGCCACGGGTCGTTCGTTACGGCTTCTACGGTCAATCCGATATTCACGGTGTACCCGACGAGTAGAACGCCGGCGGGGGTGAGCCGGCTGTCAACGATGCCCCAGTCGCGACGATCGATCGTCAGTTGCCCGGTGTAACCTACGCGCCAGCCGTTCCCCTCAGGGATAATGCCGACGACTTGGACTGGGAACGTCACCGGCTTGGTCACGTCTTTGATCGTCAAATCGCCGGAGACGACGAAATCCGTGTTGTCCTTTGCGGAGATCGAGGTCGAGCGAAAGGTCATCGTGGGGTACTTTGCAACGTCGAAATAGGTCGGCGACCGGAGGTCGGCGTCTCGATCGTGATTATCCGTATCTTCGTGACTAACGTCGAGCAGGGCGTCGATCCGTTGGGGCACGGGCGTGCGACTGTTGTTGATGATGGTTAACTGCCGCACGGGAATGTGGCCCCAGACCTTCGATACGACCATGTGCGAGACCGTAAACTCCGCGCGGCTGTGCGCGAGGTCTGCCTGCCAGACGATCGGCGTCGCCGCGTTCGCACAGAGCGGTGTAGCGATGAGTGTTAGGATAATGGCGATTCTAAGCATTGGGTTTCAACCTTTCAAGAGTGTCGATGAATCGACGCCGGTGTCGGTTCGTTCCCAACACCGGCGCCAACGAGATCTTCAGCTATGATTGCCGAGTAGGACCTGATAGCTGAAGTAGATGGTTCGGAACGGCAGCCCGAACTGTTCGGTCGCGGCCGCACCGATATAGGGCGTGTACTTCGAGGACGTCGCGTACTGGTTGAGCGGCAGCGGAATGCCTTCACCGATCAGGCCCGCGATGTTTCCCCACTGGTTGAACAGGTTCAGCACCGTCGCCGTCAGCACGCCCTTACCGATCGGAAGCGCGGCGTTAAAGTCGCTGTAATCGTAGGCCGGCAGCGACTTTGTATTTCCCGCCGAGACGGTGTAGAGCGTATAACGAAGATCGAGTCCATTTTTGAACGTGTAGTCCGCCGAAACGTTGGCGGTGTGCAGCGGCACGCGCGCGAGCTGCGCGAACGGGATCAACGTCGTGTTGGCGTCGAGGAGCTGTTGATTGGCGCCAAGCAGAACCGTTGACGTCACCGCGTAGTCGTAGTCGAAGTAGAGGTTCCGAGTCGCACGGACGCGCCCGCTGAAGTCACCGCCTTTGGCCCGCAGCGTTCCGACGTTGAAGTTGCCGGTGACGCCGAGAAGCGAGGGCGCGACGGCGGGTCCGCATTTTGCGCCGACCGCCTGGATGAACTCGGCCAACAGTGAGGGTGGGATGAAGTTGGTGCCGGTTTGGCTCAACGGGACGATGGTCGAATAGAGCTTGTCGAAGACGTTGGTGTTGTAGAGCGTCAGCTGCGCAAGCGAATCGCCGGCCCATCGGTGGGTGTAGGCGACCTCGTAGTCGACGCCTGACTCGGGCTTGAGCACGGAGGTTGGGGCTGTGCCGACGGAGTTCAAGCCGTCGCAGGTTATCGCCGAGCCTCCCCCTGCGCCGATGATATCGTCGTTGGGAACGTACGTCTTATTCAGCATGTCTTGGCTCGGTTGCGTCGTCGTGTTGCCGACTGAGGCGCGCACGACGTCGTGAGACGTCGCGCGATCGACGACCGATAGACGCGAATCAATGTACGTCGAGTTCGTGGCACTGGCGTGCTGCTGCCATACGTTCGCGAACCCGGCCAGTGGCGAGTTGGGTGAGTGGTACACGTAACGCGCGTAGTAGCCCTGTTGCCAGACGGTCGGATTCGAAACCGAGCTCGAGAGGTTTCCATTATCGTTCGCGTGGGTCGTCAAGAAGTAGGCGTTGTTCATGTAGGTCGTTCCAAGCTCGAAATCGGCGTTCGTGGTCGGAAAGTCGTCGCCGACGACGAGTCCGCTCGTGTTGACGCCGGTATCGCGCCACGACGCGTTTGAGCCCGGATAGGAAAAGAACGGCAGCTGAAACGTCCGGTCCCACGGGTTGTTGTAGAAGCTGTTATAAAAGTTCGCTTTAAGCACCGAGTTAGTAGTTTGATGTGCGTACGTTAGCGAGTTGTCGAGGAGGAGAAAGGACTGCCACGCCGGGCCGGCGCCTTGCCAACCGGTGTTGAAGTTCGCATACGAGGTCGGGCTCTGGCAGGTAGTGCCGCCGTCGGGCTGACCGTTCGGGCCGAAGCCGTTGAGCAACCCGAGCGCATTGGTCGCAGGGAACGTCCCAGTCGGGCATTTGTACGAACTGGGCGCTGAGGGATTGTACGAGGCGAGAAGCTGCTTGCCGCGCGCGAACGCGGTTTGGTAAGGCAGAAAATCACCGTCACCGTTGCCGGTTTTGTTTTCCCACCTCGAGCTGTTGACCATCGTATACGTGATGCTGTCCTGGGGGTCGAAGGTGTAACGCAGTTTCACGAGGCCCGCGCGCTGCGGTGCGTCGGAGCTGGTTGTGTAAATGCCGAGATCGTGAACGGGACCGGAGAGGATGGATTGGTCGAACGCCGCGCCGGGCTGATAGAAGGTCGCATTACGGAACGGGCCATTGACGTCGGCGACGCCGTAGGCCAGGGCATAACCGAGATGGCCGTACGTTCCGGTCGTGCGTAAGCTGGTAGAGAGCTGCTGAAAGGTACCGTACCCTTGAGTTAGGGCAGTCTGGAATTGCGGCGTCGGATCGAGGGTTTCGAAGTTGACGACGCCACCGATGGCGTCGATGCCGACGAGATTACTCGCCGAGCCGTACAGAACGGTCGTGTTGCGTAACCCAAAGACCGGCGAGAGGTTGTAGTTATAGCCGCCCTTGATGCCATAGCCGATCGGATGCCCGTCGAGCGCTGCCTCCGTCTCGAGCGTACCGATTCCACGGATGTTCAGATTGATATCGTCGGCCAGCGAGGCGGTGTCGCCGGTGATGCCGTTGTTGACACCGGGAAGCGTGCGAAGTGCGTCGGCGATACGGATGATTCCTTGGCGCTCGAGCTCTTCGGTATTGACGGTTTTCGTGAAGGTACTCGACTGCTCCAACGAGTCGCTTGCGCGGGTCGATGTCTCCGCGATTACGTGCAGGTCGCCGTTGCCTCGATGCATTGCGAGCGTCGCTTCGATCGTCGCTCCGCCGATCGCAATCGGCTCGGAAACGGCGGGTTGATAGTCGTTTTTGCGGAGCGAGAGAACGTAGTGCCCGACCGGAACGGAGTCGAACTTGAAGTGCCCGCGCGAGTCGGTTTGGGTTTCGGTCGTCGTTCCGACGATGCGCACGATAACGTTGGGAATAGCGACTCCGGTAGTGGCATCGACGACCGTCCCGACGATACTACCTATCGGCGCCGTTGAGGGAGGTGGGGTTGGTGGCGGCGCCGCGATGACGGGCATCGCGAAGCCGAACGCAGCCGCGAACGCAACAATCGTTCGCGACACGCGAGAAAGTGCGGAATTCACGCGAATCTCCTTTAAAAGAAGTGTAACGTTGGTAACGCTGGTGGAAGGCGCTACCAGGAGGTCCGCGTTTGCTGAGTCGTAATGCGTGCGCCGGACGCTTGCGCCGCGGCGCAAAACGTTGCCGCTCGAGATCGCGACTCGATGGCCGAACGCCGTCGCCGCTTGCGCGTAACAGCGTTTCGATGATTGTGGTGAAAACGTCGCGATGGCCGACCAGCCACCGCACGATGCCGTAGACGATCGCTGCGACGATCCCCGCGCAGACGATCGTCGTGCCCAGCCCTAACGAAATCGAACCGCCAAATGCGGCGTCGAGGTCGCGCACGGGCGCGCCGGCTAACCGGCCATCGAGCCATTCCATCGCCGGAACGATCGCGGCGCTCAAGGCCGCGACGGCGAGCACAAAACCGAGCCGCTCGCCGCGACGAGGCGGAGCATCCGGAATACGTGTACGGTTTGCGGCCACGATTGCGAAGCAGGCGCGTAGGCCCCGCGCGGCCAGCAGGACCGCGATGACGAGTCCCAGCGCCGTGACCAGCTCTCGCGACCCGTGCGCGACGCCATCGTAGTCGTCGTGCGCGAGCGCGAAATCGCCGACGACGTCGATCGCGTAGTGGGCCAACCCCGCGGCGGCGGAGGCGGCACAAAGCACGAGCGTTAGCAGCGCCGGAAGATCGATGCGCGCGGGCCGGCCGTTCACGACGGCATCTTATAATTCATGCATCGCGCTTGATGTTAACCTCGAGAGCTTCGATAAACGTAGGCGAGAGCAACCGCTCGATGAGGCTGGATTCCGACTCGCGATATCCTTCCTCGATCAATCGCCGTTTTAGTGAACTGAGACGCTGTTTCGCCGTAGGTCTGACTTGGAACGTGACTTTGATGGTCTCGTCAGGCATCAGATTATCCTCGTCACCACGAGAATGACTTGAGCGCCTTGCAGCACGAACGCCGAAGTCGGTATCACCGGTGCGCCCGGAATGCCGCCGTAGATGAAACCGCCTCCGACGATCGTAAATGGGTCGGCGTAGACGTTCGTTAGATTTGTTCCGTAGAGTCCATATTCGTAGCCGGCGTGGCGATAGGCGACGTGTGCGTTGAGCGTCGCGTACGGAGAACGGTTGAGCTCGTTGTACCAGCCCTCGTAGTCGAGTTCGGCGCCGTAGCGCAATCCGAGCGGCGGCTCTTCCTCGACCGCGAAATAGGCTTTATGCAGCGGCTGGCCGAGCGATTGTTCACCCGCAGCCAACGTTCCGTCTTGAATCTCGACCGGAATGACGGTGAGGAACGAGCTATCCACGTCCCAGCCGGCGCGTATATGAAAATCCCGCGCGAGCTGCTGGTCGGCATGAATGTCGATGCCGCGGTAAACGCCGTTGCCGGCGTTCACCGGCATCGCGATCGGGCAGGCTACCGGGTTACGAGGCGTTTGGCAGTGCGGAATCGGTATCGGGTTGTTCTCGCTCGACGGCGCGCGCAGATTCGTTTGGTAGAGATCCATCGACAGGTGAAGCGGATGGCTCGACTTGCCGAAGATCTGCTCCATGCCGAGATCGAAGTCCGTCGCCTGGTCCGGCTTGAGATTTGGGTTGCCGAGAAAGATCACGCCGCCGATCGGCACGCGTTCCGAAGGCGGAGCAACCACCATCTCTGAGAGCTGCGGGGTCTGGAACGTCGTCCCGACCGAGGCGCGCACCGCCGTGTTGCCGGTCGGCGTCCATACGAACCCGGCACGCGGGTCGAAGGAGGTCCCGAAACTGCTGAAGTTGCTTTGATAGGCCGCGACCGAATAATGAATGTGGCTGGTGGGGTCGCCGTTGTAACGCAAAACCGCCGAGCGTTGCGTCTGCGAAAGAGGGAACGTTTGAACGGGCACCGCTTTATCGGCGGGGAAGAGCGCCGGTGGGGCGAGGCTTGCGGGAAGCGCCGCTCCGTTCGGGCCGAATGGGCCGCCGATCGGCTGCGCCTCGGCTATGACTTGACCTTGAACGTAGTTTGTCGTCAAACTCTCGGTCTGCAGATCGTACTTGAACGAGAGCGTGCCGCTGGTGAAATGATGATCGATTTGGAGCCAGTCGTCGCCGAGCGAATCGCGTTGATTGTAGAGATACTGCGTCGTCTGGGCGCCGGGGCCGGAGACGGTTTGCGACCACAGCGAGGTTAGATGGCTGAACTGAAGAAGCGTCGCGGGCGCGCCGTCGATCAGGTCGTTGCCCAGCGGCAGTTGAGCGTCGAAACCATAGTTGGCTTGGTGTTCGCCGGCCAACGTTCCGGCAAAACTCTGGAAGCCTCCCGCGTTGTCGTCATCGTCGTCGAACGGCGCAATCGCACGTCCCGTATGCACGCCGTCATCGTCCCCACCGCCGGTGAAGCCGGGCGGCGTAAAGTTGGTCAGCAACGCCGACTCGTCTCTGCTCAGCGTCTCGTTGCGAAAGTCGAACTGGAGGTAGCCATAACCGTTCGGGCCGCCCAGTTGGTACCGGAGTTTCGTCAGAATCGACTCGCCGTACGAGCTGCTGCCGACGTTCTGCAAGCTCTGGTTGTCATCGTCGTCGAGCCGACGCGCGTCCCCGCCCCCAACTGGCGAACCGCCCGGCGGCGGAGCGAGGATCGTCTGGTTCACCGATCCTCCCGAGGTCGTCCCGTGCAGCGACACTGCATAGCCGAAGCGCTCGTCCGTTCCGGTCGTCTGAATCGTCGCACCGTAGGTTCCAAAAGAGCCGCCGTAGATGCGCATCAGCGAGTGCGGCGCGATCGTCGGGCTCAACGTCAAGATATTGACGCCACCGCCGATGGTATTCGGGCCGATGAGCGAGGAGGGAGCGATGCCGTAGAGCACCTGCACTTCTTGCAGTGCCGCCGGATCGAGCAGCGAGAGGTCGAAATCGCCGGTGTTACCGTTATTCATTTGATGCCCGTCAAGGTCGACGAGCGTCTCGGTCGGGTCCGGCCCACGAACGGCAAACACTTGCGTTGCGTTGCTGCCGCCTCCCAGTGGAATCACCGGAGTAACCGAGAGCTGCGGCCAGACCATCGAGGCCACCGACGAGACGCCGGCCGCGGCGGCATCTTGGGCGTTGAGCGTGACGCTCGGCGCCGACGCGGTCGAGACCGTCTCGCCGGCCGAGGCCTGCACGGTGCCGATGACCGTCAGCGAGTTGGTCGTCGCGCGCGAAAGGGCGATCCTAAGCGTGGAGTTCGCGGCGTCGATCGTTACCGTGCGCTGCGAAATTGCTTCGTAGCCGGGAGCGGATGCGTCGAGCGCGTACGTCCCCCCCGATACCGATCCAACGGTAAAGCTGCCGTGCGCATCGCTTTGCGCGCGATGCGAAACGCCGTGTGCCGTAAGGACGACCGACGCCCCGGCGACCGGCGTTCCGTCGGTCGCCGTCACGCTGCCCGTGACGTCGAAAACCGATTGCGCGCGCGCGATGCCAAACGAAGCCAAGCAAATTACTGCGGCGAGCGCGAAAGACACGCATGCGCGCGTGCATGCGATGGGATTGCCCATGAGGTGCTCCTGTACTCCTCAGCGGAGTCGGACGAGTGCTTCTGTTTAGGTTGAGCTAAGCGAAGCTGGTCGCAGGAGGTCCACGTTTTGCGAGCCGGAGCGCGGTCGGGGCGCGGCGTCGCCGCGTAGTAAGTTGCAGGCCGACGCGATCGTAGCCGTTTGGACGAACGTCGGCGGAGAGCCGGCCAAAAATCGTCAGGATGATCGTAGCGATCGAGTCGCGATGCGAGATCAAGAAGTGCGCGAGCCCACAGACGAGCAACGCCACGGCCGCAGCACAGACGAGCGTCGTGCCGATTCCTAACGTAATCGATCCGCCGAAGGCATCGTCGAGCTCGCGTACCGGCACGCCGGCGAGACGGCCGTCGAGGCATTCCATCGCCGGCACAAGCAGCGTGCTGGCGGCGACTGCGCCCGCGAGCATGCCGAGCATCTCCCAGATG
>JBAUMX010000169.1:0-4486 GCA_049578945.1 Candidatus Cybelea sp.
GTAGGCGGTTCCCACGGCGCCGGGTGCATTGTTACGCAGTATCGTGCGATCAGCGCGGCGTCAGCCTTGTCGGTCTTCGTTCGAGAGAGTTCGCTTTGGCCGAAGGACTTGATCGCAAGCGCGTTCACGATGCTCACGACATGACCGTGCGCGTGCAGATCCGTAGCGAGCTCCTCGCTCCAACCACCGGTCGCTTCCATACACGCGTGCACCCGACTGACATGGCGGTTTGAAAGCCAGCGATGCAATTTCTCGAAACCCGCCGCGGAATGAGGGAAACGATTCGTATGAACCTGATCCTTAACGCGCAGTGCACAATGGAACTCGAACTTCCCAACGTCTATGCCAAGAACGGCCAAATCCACGGGAACCTCCTTACCGCGGTAGCCTCGACCAGTCTGACAGATACGAGCTGTGCCTTCGCGGCACGCCCTGGATTCCGTTCGGTCATCACCTACCGCACGAGCCGCTCGGGCACCAATCTAACGGGCGGGCTCTCGGGCCCGAGAAAATGTCGGTGTCACCGAGCACTGTGGGAACATTCGATCCCACCACCGGAGAACCGGCCGGATGAACATATCAGCAAATTGTTAGCAAATTTGGAACGTGCTAACGTAGTTGCTAACCTCGCGATTCGGTCAAGACGGGCGGCATTCCTGACTCCGTCTTTGCAAAGTGATTCTAGCCCGGAACGACGTACTGGCAAAAAGCGGCAGGGACCCCGAAAAAACTCCTAGCTGTTGCGATTCTCGCGCAGTTCGAGTTTCCAGCCTTCTCTAAGGCTTTCCACGCCTTTCCGAAGGATTGGTCGTCAAATGGTCGTCAAAACCAATCGTAAAAGCAATGGAAAGGCGATCGCTCCGGACTGTTGAGCCGATGAGTGATTGCTGAGCGGTAACTGTCGGCAGCGCGCTACGGTGCACCGATAAGAAGCGCCTCTGGAGAGTCGATTCGTTTCACTAAAGTACGCAGCAGCTTCGTACCCCCAGGGCCGTATACTCTGACTGAGCCTGGGTTGCCCGCAACGGCCACATAAAGATCATCGGCAGCGTCGACGGCGAGTGCGGTTGGCTCTGTGCTTCCATCGGTGATTTTCCGCACCGGGTCCGTGCCTCCGGGCGAGTAGACCGTCACCCACCCGAAGAACGGCGGTTTCTTGATGTGCAGATTAATGACGTAGAGACGGCCCTTGGAGTCGACCGCAAGCGCCGCAGGGGCGACGATGCCCTTGATGATCTTTCTCGAGAGCCTTGTCGCGCCTGCCGGATAGACCGTGACCGACGATCTCCGACCTAGGGGATTGGCATCATCCCAGTTCGCTACGAAGAGGTCATTGGAAGGCCCAATTGCCAGCGCGGAGGCGCCGTGCACGCCGTCCGTGATGTTCCGCTCGAACTTCATCTTTCCGGACGTTTGCGTTGGCGCGTAGACCCTAACGCGGCGACCGGCAGTCGCAAAGAGGTTGCCGCGGTGATCGAACGCTAGGCGATAACCGCCCCGGTCTAGTGTTCCTATTTGCCGCGTAGCACCGGGAGTGTATACGTAGATGGTTCCGCAGCCGGCGTACAGGTAGCCGAGCTGGTCGACCGCTATCGACACGCAGATTGGCGTGGGGAACAGCTGCAGTTGTTTCAGCGTACGAGCATCGTAGACAGCCATCAGCGCGTCGCTCGGACTTCCGCTCTCTTCATAAAGGTAATCGCCCTGCGCGTCGAGGCCAAGGGATGGCGCTTCACCGAAGCCATATTTTCCGTTGTCCACCGTGTGTAACGGTTTCAAGCCCTCAGTTCCGTAGTTAGAGAGCTTCAGGCCGGCGGCATAGAGATATTGTCCGCTCGTGCTTAAGCTTCTTACCGCCTCGCCGCCCCGAATCTGGGGGCTAAAGGTCGCTTGAGAGGATCGCAGCGAGCAGCCAGCCGCGAACAAGAGGGCCGCGATCGCAATGAAGGCGCGATCCCCCCTACTCGTCATCGGGCGGTCCTGTCGGCAGCGTTTCGCTCTGGATACATGACGCAGAGCATGAACTCGGAATCGTTTGAAACGAGCGTGGAGATTGTGAGAAGTCGAGCACGTCTCCGATGCTGTTCACGGTCGTTCCGGAATCGGTCTGGTCGGTGTACCCTAGGCCGCAGCCCGTACTCGAGGGGCCCGAGCCGTAGCCGGATCCATAACCATCGCACGGAAGTGACTCAAGCGGCGGCAAATTGAAGACCTGCTCGATGAACTTAAGAATGCTTCCGGACTCAAACTGCCGCAAGGAAACATGACCTGCGTAAGATCCAGGTCCCTGCTTGTCGTAGGGCGAGAGGATTAGCATCGGCGTTCGGATACCTAAGCCGCGAAATCCCAGAGATGGCGGCGCGACGTTGTCGTACCACCCGCCCCAGTCGTCCCAGAGAACGACGATGACCGAACTGTTCCAGAGCTTTTGCCTCGTACCAATGGCATTTACGACGTCCGCTACCCAAGCGGGTCCTTCATCCTTCGCACAGCCGGCATGGTCCGAGTGATCGCAATCGGGAACGACCCAAACCACTCCCACGTTGTCGAGGTTGCCATTGGGAATATCGTTCAAAATCTGCGTCTGAGGCGATTTCACGTTCGTAGTCCATTCTGAGCCGTTGCGTATCCGACTTATCGCATCGAAGGCCGACCATATGTAGCCATTCGCGCCGGTCTTATAGGGCGGCGCGTAGTAGCGCCACTGGACCTTTGTCGCAATTTGGCCCGACGCCCGCTGACCGTCGAGCAGGTCAGCCATCGTATGGAACTGGTTGTAGCATGGCTCCGGACCCGTTGAAGGTCCAGGTGTGTGCGTTGGACTGAGCCACTGCATTGCAGGATACTGTTTATTGTCGCAACCCCAGGGAAGGCTTGGCGGATAGTTGGCAACCGCTACGTTATGCTTGTACTCCGTCGTGCTCGCGATAAGGTTGAGATGAGCGACGAAACTTGGGCCGAGCTCCGTCGGAAAAAAGTTGGCAGCTAGTACCCAATTGTTTGCGATATCGATGTATGAGGTAATGTCGTTCGGATTGACATATGAGTAGGGATAATCACCGGTCCTCTCGTCTGGCTTTGCACTTACCGCCGGGCAAGGAGCCTGGACCTGCGAATACTCCCAGTTAAAGCGGTCCATTGCGCCACCGTCAATCGCCGTCGCCGCGTCTACGTAGCAATGACCGATGTCTTGCGAGACCTTCAGGTCCGTTTTGGTCAAGGCAATGTTCACTGGTCCTGACGAGGTCCACTCCTTTCCCATCAACGTCGTATTGGCGCCCGAGATGCCGCTGCCGGCGAAGAGGTCGTTGAGGCTGCGGTTTTCCTGAATGATGACGAAGACATGACTGATGTAGTTGCCGTAGGCTCCGGGCCTGCCGCGATGGTGGTGCTTGGTGGGTGCGCCCGGCGCTCCCCCTGCAGCGGGGATCGAGGATTGCGGCCCTACGCTATTGGAACAACCAATTCCGACCACACTAGCAATTGCGAAGAGCGCCAAGGTGAAGAGACCCGCGTTGCGATTAGTCATTTTGCGTCTCCCGAGTGTAGCAGCACGAAGCGGCAGTGCGCTCGCTCCCTAAGCGCTATCGTAGCACCGCCTGCGACATTTGTCTATTACTCCTGGGGCCGGCGTTCGGCTAAGCGCTTGGCCGCTCGCTTTTATGCTCGAGCTAGTGCAATCGAGAGCCCAGGCCTTTCGCGCAAGGCGACGGTAAATTCTTACCCGCTTGGGTGCACCGCGACAGTAGGCATGCCCTGAGACGCGATGCCATTCGGGTTGGTTGGGTTGATTAACGAGAAGGAACCACTCGCGACATGGGACCCGAACCAAGCAAGAATTTTCGCCGAGCCGAAATTGAACCAGGCCGAGCGGATTACGTAGCGGCGCAGACAAGGCGGCGGCGCCCTCAATACTCCGCATCTTTGCAGCATCGTTAAGCATCAGTCGTCGTCATGAAACTATGGGCTTGCAATGAGGTTGCCCGTCCAGTTCCCGGTTTAGTTGATTATAGCAGTCACGCTCAGTAGCGCTGATTTTCAAGCCACGCGGTGAGCCGGTCGAAGCCTTTGCGTGTTCGGGAATGACAGGTGCCCATTAAAGTAGTCCGTTTTTCGAGGCAGAAATCCTGAGGCTAAGGCCTCGAAAGGAAATCCGCCTTGAGAAAGTCCCGCTTCACGGAAACACAGATCGTCGGCATCATCAAAGAATCCGAAGCCGGCGCGAACACGAAGGAGCTGTGCCGCAAACACGGCGTCAGCCCGCAGATCTTCTACAAATGGAAGGCCAAGTACGGCACACCTTATCGCGTTGCTCATACTCTGCGTACAGCTCTGTCTCGATCTTGAGAAGCCTAACGTGATTACGTCCCGGCGCGTGGTGTATGAAGTGCGACCCCGGCGAAGTGGCGATCAGCTGATAACGGCCGAAAGCCTGGCGATCTGATTGTCGCTGACGGCGTTCATTCCTTCGAGCTGCATGTACCGC
>JBAUMX010000170.1:0-6192 GCA_049578945.1 Candidatus Cybelea sp.
TACTTCAAGGAGCATTTTAAAATAACATCCGGATCGGATGTAATCTTGGGGTTTGTTTCTAAAGCGAGTGGCTCTCGATCATGCTCGGGCGGTTCGATCGGGAAGTTCGTATTCGATGGTAGCGTTCGGTACAAGACGAAGCTTCCGCATTCAAAGGGAATGTCGGAGGTGGACATAAGCGCCAGCTCGTTTAGCGAGACTTTTTAATAGCGCAGAAACAACTTTTCGAAGCCACTTCGATCAGCATTGAGATCAGCCAGCGCAGCGCACTAAGCTTAGGGTCAAAGCCAAGACCACAGAGTCCCGTTCTGCATCGCTGGGCTGGGCGCGGGGCGGTGAGGCGCTTGCAGTTCCAATGCGAGCGCAGAGTCTAGGCGACGACAGCCTCGCGATTCGGGAAGCCGGGCGCGGGGCGGTGGGGACGAAGTAAAGCATCTAGTGTTGCAGCGCTCCGCCCCCCTTAATGCTTACTCGACGAACGTCTGGTCGCGCTCATGAATCTGGGCTATAGATCGTCAAGCGTCTCGCTGAAATCGCCGTTCTGAATGGCCATAATCTGTGCCTTCCGCCTGTGCTTATGCCCAGTTGTGCGGTAGTACCCGCGAGCACTGAACCCGCAACCGGAACTAGATTCACGCTCACCACTTGAAATCGTGTCCGCGTTGCGGTAGTGCACTCCAACCGTTCCCGTAATCGTCTTCCCTGATGATTCATATATAGCGAACGACTCACCAAAATACGACTGAAAGGGTGCAACGCCCTCAGTTCCCCAGTTGCCGTTGGCGGTAAACGTCCCAGGATGCGATCCTGTTGCGGTCCCGCTCGCGCTAAATGTGGCGCGAGCGCCGGGAAAGTGGCCGCAGCCTCCCCCATAGATCATGACCATGGCTGTCCCGATGAGGGCCTCATCGCCGGAAGAGCTGGGACCTACGACTCGAGCCGTCGTGTAGCTTGCCGGATTTGGGAACTGGGCCGCTGCGCCACCGCAGCTTCCAAGGATAGCAGCGGCCGCGCAAACGGCTAAAGCGTAGTACGTACGTAAAATCGTTTTCATACAAATGCTCCTTTGAAAACACGTGACCGTTGGCTTTGAACTGCGTCAGTTACAACTGTGCGAGATTTCACTTGTCAGTACGGACGTTTGTCGACCGCGGTCGGCTCTCGTCGATTTGGAGCCAGAGCCTTTCAAAACGAGGCCCCCCTCCGGCCGAGCGCCGGGCCGCGGTTTATTCGCTAACGCGACGCCAAGCTATAGCCCTTCGAGCGTCTCGTTAAGGTGATTATTCGTGAGGTTAACCTCTGCCGTCCCATTGCCAACTGAACTCGTATACGAGCTTGGGGGGCACGATGCGCTCGCGAACGGTCCGCAAGATATCGATCCTGTAATTGTAGACGACCCGGAAATTATCGTGAAAGACTCGTCAAAATAAGCACCCTCAAAAGGTCCCACCAAGCTATCCCCATAGCCTCCGTCGGCGGTAAAGGTACCCCGATATGGCCCCGTTGCCTTACCGTGGTGGGTCGTGTGGAATTTGCAGCTCGAGGATAATCCGGAGGGTCTGCTCTTGCAATGGGTATGGATTTTGCCCGTAAGGACCTCATTGCCGGAAGAATCTGAGCGTTCGCGACTCAGCGGCGTCTGCGCTGTAGCATTTGGGACTTGTGCAGACCCGCCGCACCCCGCAAGCATCGCAGCGGCAGCGAAAACGCTTAGAACGTAAGGGACGCGTGGGATTGTCTTCATAACAGCTCCGCTACAAGCACGCAGAGTGCCTGTCCACGTTCGTGATGATAGCAGCGAAAGCTGACCGTCGTACAGACACAACGACCCGCACAAGTTGCCGATGCCGAGCGTGGTGCGACGGCAGCGATAAGACCCTGGCGCTAAACCCGGCCGCTATCTCGGAAGCCACATCGCCCCAGGGCTCCACGGCCACCTCGCCGATCGGCGGCCGCTCGTCGCTGTGGACCTGGAGCCGCCCGCGGAGCCCTGGGCCGAAGCGGCGAACCATGTGAGGTCTGCGGCTTCCGTGGGCAAGGAGCAAAGCACACATGAGACGTTGGAATCTTAGCCACTATGCAATAAGCAGCTGTGTCGCCGCAGCATTGCTCGCAGGGTGCGGCGGGTCGCAGCCGCCGATTGGCGTGCCGGGCGCGATGCCGCAAGCATCGGCCCTCGCGTCGCGCACCGCTGGTACGAACTACAAAGTCGTGTATAGCTTTGGCGCAATCCCCGACGGGAACTTCCCCCGGGGGAGCCTCATCGACGTGGACGGCACGCTCTACGGCACAACAGACGAAGGCGGCCTATATTCATATGGCTGCAGTGACTATGGCAATTGCGGAACCGTGTTCGCCATCACGCCGAGCGGTACGGAGAAAGTACTGCATAGTTTCGGCGACACAACCGATGGCGCTAGCCCCGTCGCATCGTTGATCGAAGTAAAGGGCACGCTCTACGGCACGACGCTCCAAGGCGGCGAGAATCGTTGCAGCCGCTACTATGCCGGTTGCGGGACGGTTTTTAGCATCACGCCGAGCGGCACGGAAAAAGTGCTCCACAACTTCGGGGCTGGAATCGATGGCTTTCAGCCCTTCGCGCCCCTGATCGACGTAAAAGGTACGCTGTACGGCACGACATACCTAGACGGCGGGAATTATTGCGGCTACTATCCCGGGGAATCGTGCGGGACGGTCTTTACCATCACAACCGGTGGTACGGAGTCGGTAGTCTATCGTTTCACGTCCGGAGGCGGCGGCTTTGGCCCCAAGGCCGGCTTGCTCAACGTAGGCGGCAAGATGTACGGCACGACATACGGCTTCGGCGCTTACCATCACGACCGCTCTAGCACGGTCTTCAGCATTACGCGTGGCGGCAAGGAGAAAACGCTGCATACCTTCGGCAAGGGAACCGACGGGGTTCATCCCCACGCATCATTGATAGAGGTCGCGGGCACGCTCTACGGTACGACATATTCCGGTGGCGCGTATAATCGCGGAACGGTCTTTAGTATTACGCCAAGCGGCTCGGAAAAAGTGCTCCACAGCTTTGGCTATGGAACCGACGGCGCTTTTCCGATAGCATCCCTCATCGCCCTAAAGGGCACGCTCTACGGCACAACAGAAGAAGGCGGCGACCATAGCGGCGGCTGTGCCGGTACAGGCTGCGGAACCGTCTTCAGCCTCACGACGGGCGGCACCGAAACCGTACTCCACAACTTCGGAGGCAAGAGGAAGGATGACGGTGCTGAACCGCTTTCGGGCCTTCTCAACGTCGATAGCACACTCTACGGTACCACGGGGATTGGAGGCAAACATAACGATGGCACCATATTTGCACTGACGCTGTGACGCGCCGAATCACTAAGCCCCCGCCCGCCGCGCTCGCGAGGCCGCATCGCGTTAAGCGCATAGCCTAGGTTCGCAGCTGCTTAGCGCCGCGCCGATCGCGCAGCGTAGCGCTTGCACCTTATCGCCGATGCTCAGCAGCGCAGCGATCGAAGCGCCACGCGCTAGGCGATTAGGGCCCCCGAAACGAGGTCCCGCGCCGGGCCGGCAATGTGCAACAGCCTCCGCTTCCGCGCTGCCGTGCGCGGGGCAGAGTGCACGGGTTGACGCTATTTGGGCGCTAAGCTGACGGTCGCGCCGAACGGCTCATTGAACTGCTTGAGCTTTTTGATTTCGGTCGGATTGCCGCCGGCGGCGTAAGGCCACAATCCAACATCTGCCAAACCGGTGTCCGCTCCAATGACGTTCTTGCCCTGGATCCAGAACTGAGAGACGTCTTTCGAACTCATGAGTGGAGTCGACCCAACCTTCGTTCCGTTGCTGCCACTTACGGTGAACTGGTAAAGGACGGCCTTGTCCTGATCCCCAACTGCCACATACGTGCCGTCCCACTGAACCGCGCCGGGGGATTTCACTTTTTGGTCCAACGAAATTCGGTCGAACGAAGAGCTACCGCTGGGCATCTCGTCTAGGGAAAACGGATAGCTCCCACCCCAGCCATCAACGAAGAGATTGCCTTTGTTGTCGTAGCCGCAGAAATAGAAATCGTCAATATATGGGGCGGTGTATATTTCGGGGCTGCCTTTGGCTCCAGTGTAGATTGCAACGTTGCCCGGTCCGCTGCCGCCTCTGTGAAAAGTGGCGTAGTTGGTGACGGCGAGATTTCCCGTCGTCGGATCAACGGAGCACCCCATGGGGGCAGCGTCGGTATCGATCAGTGTCGCGATTGGCATCGTACCGCCGTGTGAATACTCGACGATATTTGGACCCATCGCGCCGCCTGTAATGAAAACATCGCCGGCTTGGTCAACGCATTCGCCAGAACCGAGGACCCCCGCGAGCTTTCCCACCAACCTACCGATTCTATCTGGTCCCGAGCGGTATACGAAAACGTAAACGTCCCCCGTGCCCTGGTCGGAAACGTAGAGAAGGTTGTGGTCCTTGGCGTCGGGAGCCATCCACGATCCGCGGTACGTCGCGATTGGCAGACTTTGCGACATCGCGCCAGGCGCTGCGATTGGCAGCCGCGATCCGCCGCACCCTTGCAGCAATGCCGCAGCCACGCAAACGTATAGCGCGTTGCGGCCAAAATCCAAGCTCTTCATCTGCTTTGCTCCTCCACCGATAAATGGCTCAGCGGCTAAAAGCGTTCGGCACCGAGCGTCAGTTCCATCGTATCTGCCAGGCGGAGCTCTCGGAAGCCGTCTCGTCCCACTCCGTTCCTGCCTCGCCGATCGGCGCCGTAGCCACGGAGCCGTGGGCCGAGCGGCTTCCGAGATCGCGGTTAGTGTGGTAGGAACCCGAGCTTAACCCGAAGTCTTCGATGCTGCGTGATCGCCTGAAGTTTGTGTGGGTTATTGTCCGTTGTACGCGAGCCTGAGTGGCGCTAAGCTAAGTGCATTCGACTAGACCCGTCTGCGAAAGGGGCAAAGTAGATGAAGAATTTGAACCTTAGCCACTGTACGCTAAGCGTTTGTGCAGCGGCTATATTGCTTGCAGCTTGTGGCGGATCACATGGGCCGGTCGGACCACCCGGGGCTAACGTTGTGATGCCGGGAGTTGCTCGCACCGCTCCTGCACTGGGCGGCGCGTTTAGTGGCGCGTACTCGGGAACGGGAACCGGCACGCTTTGTACTTACAAATCGGGGGGAGCTTTCTTTTTTGACGGCTCCGGTAACTCTTCGTTTCTGGGTCAAGGCAAGGAATCGGTGCTCGTACAGGGGCGTAAGCTTTGCTCTTGGAGTGGTGGTGCAACCTTACAAAGCGCAAGACATCCGAACCAAGTGATTTTCATGGCTCTGAGCGAGGGTCGTGGAAGTATTACGAACCCATGCACCGTTAAACGTACACCGTCCACGGTGGCACAGGGAGGTTCGCTCATGCGAAAGGCAGCGGAACTCTGACGTTCCAGTGCTCGGGCAGCATGTACTCGGATCAATGGTCGGGCACCATTAGCTTTTGACTATATCGCGATGACTTAGCGCTTTGACATTGCGCCTTCGATCGCGGCGCCCGGCCGAGGGGCCTTGTATAGGCGAGAGATGCTATGATCCACGCGTGAGGTAGACCGATGGGGCCTGGGGTTGATAACCCGTAAACGAGTTTTTGGTCACCTCACGCGGTGTTCCATCCATTCCGAACAGTTGCTTGGGCTTCGAGCCCGCATTGACAAGATTAGAGTTGGAAGGTGGACGAATGTATCTTCGTCGGCATCGACGTCGCAAAGGACCAGATCGACGTTTGCGTGCAGCCCGCGGATATTTACCGAACATTCCCTAACGAGAAAAAAGGCTTCGATGAGCTACAAAAGCTCCTTGCGCATCAGCGGATCACGTTGGTGGTCTTGGAGTCGACCGGCGGTTTAGAAATTCCAGTTGCCGTGTCGCTGGGTTGCCGGCATCCCCATTGCGATCGTCAACCCGCGCCAAGTGCGCGACTTTGCCAAGGCTGCTGGGCGTCTCGCAAAGGCCGATCGCCTGGATGCGGCCATCTTAGCGCACTTCGGAGCCGCCATTCGACCGGCGGCTCAAACGCTCAGGGGCGACGACCATCGAGCACTGGCTGCGATCATGACGAGACGCGTGCAAATCATCGAAATGATCGTTTCTGAGAAGACCCGGCTGTCGTCGGTACCCAACTCTGAGATGGCCAAAGATATTAAATCGCATATCGCCTGGCTCGAGA
>JBAUMX010000171.1:0-3424 GCA_049578945.1 Candidatus Cybelea sp.
CTCGAGACGAACCTCGACGCGCGCCGATCCGTCGCCGCAAAGCGGACGGCCGGCTCAACGGCGCCGGACGACGTGCGCGCGCAGATCGCGTCGCTTAAGCGCGAGCTGCTGGCGCCGGAGTTCGCGCTATGACGCGCGTTCACGTCTGCGGCGCGAGCGGCTACGCTGCCGCCGAAGTCCTTCGATTGCTCCATTCGCACCCGTCGTTCGAGGTCGGAGTTCTCGAGAGCAGCAGCCACGCCGGCGAGCCGGTCGCCGATCACTTCCCGCTCTTGCGCTCGACGGCGTACCGGTTCGATGAGACCGGCAGCGTTCTGGAGAGCGCAACCGCCGGCGACGTGGTCGTCACCGCCGGAACGGACGACGAAGTGCGCGCCGTTGTGCCGGCGATACTCGCGCGGGAAATTCGCGCGATCGATCTCTCGGCATGTTATCGGTTCGACGCGTCGGCGGTCTATGGTTTGACTGAGTGGTATCGCGAAGCGATCTCCGGCGCACGGCTCGTCGCCAATCCTGGCTGCTATCCGACCGCCGCGCTGCTCGCGCTGTTGCCGCTGGCCGAGATCGGCGATCCGCGTCACGTCGTCATTGACGCTAAAAGCGGCATCACCGGCGCCGGTCGCACGCCGCGCGTAACGTCGCTCTTCGCCGAGGTAAGCGGCGAGGTGCGCGCCTACGGTTTGAACGGCCATCGGCATCAGCCCGAGATCGAGCGGCACCTTCGCGCCGCCGGCGTCACTGCGCCGGTCACGTTCACGCCGCACGTGGTGCCGCTTGCGCGCGGCATGCTGGTCGACGCCTACGCAATCTTTGACTCGCCGCTCGATCCGCGCTTAGTCGAAGCCGTTTACGCTCGCGCCTACCGCGGTGCTTCGTTCGTGCGCATCGTCGCGGGCGAACGCGCGCCCAGCGTCGCGGCGGTCGCTGGGACCAACGATGCGGAGCTGCGCGTCGACGTCGACGGAACCACGGTGCGCGCGATTTGCGCGATCGACAACCTCGGCAAAGGCGCCGCGGGTCAAGCGATCGCCAACTGCAACCTGATGTGCGGTTATCCCGAGGAGAGTGGCCTTGGTGCTCGCCCCGTCCTCGCTTGAGCTGATTCCGATGCGGGGCGGCCTCGGCGCCGTCCCCGGCGTGCGGCTTGCGGGCGTGCACGCGGGAATCAAACCGCGAAAGCGCGACCTCGCGCTGATTGCGTTCGACGGCCCGCAAAACTGCGCGTCGGTAACGACCACCAACGAGATCAAAGCTGCGCCGCTGCTCGTAAGCGCCGAGCATCTTGCGAGTTCGTCTGCAATGCGGGCGCTCGTCTGCAATTCGGGCTGTGCGAATGCGTGCACCGGCGAGCGTGGCGAGCGGGACGCCCGCGCGACCGCGCGTCAAGCCGCGGCCCTGCTCGGAATCGCACCGGCCGAAGTCGTTGTCGCGTCGACCGGCGTGATCGGCGTGCCGCTGCCGATTGACCGAGTGCAACGCGGACTCGAACGAGCCGTAGCGCACCTCGATTCGGGCGGCAAGGCCGCCTTCGACGCAGCCGAGGCAATCATGACGACCGATCGCGTCCCGAAGCTGGCGGCGTATGCGTTCTACTATCGCGGCCGCAAATACGTCGCCGGCGGAATTGCAAAAGGCTCGGGCATGATCGCTCCCAACATGGCGACGATGCTCGCCTTTATCGCGACGGATTATCCGCTCTCGGCCGGTGCTCTTGAATACCTGCTGACGGAATGCAGCGACGAAAGCTTCAACATGATTTCAGTCGACGGTGACATGTCCACCAACGACGCGGTCTACGCGTTTGCGCCCCCGAGCTCGAATGGAGCGCAAGTCCCGGCCGAATGTGCGGCCGCGTTACGCGCGGTCTGCCTCGATCTTGCGCGCGCGATGGTCTCCGACGGCGAAGGCGCGACCAAGACGCTCGAGGTACGCGTCAGCGAGGCCCGCGACACGGCGCAAGCACGCTCGATTGCGCGCGCGATCCTCAACAGTAACTTGGTCAAGACGGCGCTGTACGGCGAGGATCCGAACTGGGGACGTATCGTCGCGGCGGCCGGCGCGGCGCGCGCTGGGCTCGATCCGTTGCGCTGGTCGCTTGAGGTGAACGCAAAGCCGTGGGTCGATTGCGGCGTCGAGCTGCTCTCCGAGGCCGAGGGACACCGCGAGCTGGAGTCTTCGAACGTGGCCGTCGAGTTAAAGCTGGGTTTGGGGGAGGCGCAAGCGATCGGATGGGGCTGCGATCTCTCGCGCGACTACGTTCGGATCAACGCGAACTACCGCACGTGACGCTGCTCGACACCTACGCGCGCGCACCGCTCACGATCGTTGCGGGCGAAGGCTGCGAACTCATCGACGAGCGCGGGCAGCGTTATCTCGACTTTATCGGCGGACTCGCCGTCAGCGTGCTCGGCCACGCTCATCCTGCGATCGCAGACGCGATTGCGGCGCAGGCACGCACGCTCACGCACGCCGGCAATCTCTACCACCACGAGCCGGCGGGTGCGCTCGCGCGCGAGCTGGTCGAGCGTTCGGGGATGAGCGGCGCGTTCTTCTGCAACTCCGGTACCGAGGCCAACGAAGCCGCGATCAAGCTGGCGCGAAAGTGGGCGTACCGGCGTGGCGAGCGCGATCGCCGAACCATTTTAGCCTGCACGGGCTCTTTCCATGGCCGGACGTTTGGTTCGCTTGCCGCGACGGCAAACGTATCGTTTCGCGAGGGATTCGATCCGCTTCCGGACGGCTTTGCTTTCGTCGCATTCAACGACGTCGCGGCGCTGCGCGAATCGATCGACGACCGCACGGCCGCGTTCATCGTCGAGCCCGTGCAAGGCGAGAGCGGCATTCACGTCGCGACGGTCGAATTTCTAACCGCGGCTCGACAAATCTGCGACGCGCGCGGTGCGCTTTTGATTTTCGACGAGATTCAGTGTGGCGCCGGCCGCACCGGCCCGCTCTTTGCCTTCGAGCGATTCGGGGTGATACCGGACGTAATCACGTTGGCGAAGGGTCTTGCAAATGGTCTGCCGATCGGCGCAGTGCTCGCCAACCAGCGCGCCGCTAGCGGCTTCCGGCCGGGCGATCACGGCTCGACGTTTGGCGGATCTCCGATTCCGTGCGCTGCGGCGATGGCCCACCTTCGGATTCGCGACGAGCTCGATCTCGATCGCCACGTGCGCGCGCGCTCCGACCAACTCTTTTCATTGCTCGCGCAACTCGCGCGGTCGCGGCCGGAGACCTTCGAACCGCCACGCGGTATGGGATTGCTCGCCGGGCTGCCCGTACGCGCGCCGTACGACGCGAGAGACATTGTTGCGCGGGCGCGCGGGCGCGGGTTGTTGATCGGCAGCGCGGGCGGCAACACGCTACGTTTTGCGCCGCCCTTAATCGTGTCGAGCCAAGACGTCGAGCGCGCCGTCTCCTTACT
>JBAUMX010000172.1:0-44660 GCA_049578945.1 Candidatus Cybelea sp.
GGGCCGACAGCGCGATGCAGACCGTGCGCGCAGTCGCCGGCATGACCGATTTGGACGTGATCGGCATCTCGCTTGGAGGTGACGAAGCGCGCTTTCCCGCCAGACTCTTCGCTGAGGCCTTTGCGTACGCGCGTGCTCAGGGGCTCCACTGCGTCGCGCACGCCGGCGAGGACGACGGACATGGCAGCGTGCGCGACGCAATCGAACTGCTGCACGCAGAGCGTATCGGACACGGCATACGCGCGCTCGACGACGTCCGCCTCGTCGAGTCGCTCGCCGCCAAGGGCGTGGCGCTGGAGATCTGCCCTACCTCGAACCGGCTCACGGGTGCCGCTCTCGCCGCCCATCCCCACCCCTATCTCGATTTCGACCGGATGGGCTGCATCGTAACGATCGATTGCGACGACCCCGCGATCTTCGGCACGTCGATCGAGCGCGAATACGCGCTGGTCGAGCAGGTCGCCGGCGAGGCCGCGCTAGAGCGCTACGTGCGCAATGCGATCGCCGCGACGTTCGCGGGCGGCCAAGAGAAGCGGGCGATGGAAGCTGCGCTAACCGCGGCTGCGGAACTCCCCGTTGCGCAGCGAAGTTAAAGCTGCTATGCCGGGCCATTCGCATTCGCACTTCGCCGAATCTTTCGAGATGTACATGAAGGCGATCTACCGGCTCGAGCGCGAGGGGCCGGGCGTCACCACCTCTGCACTGGCGACCGAACTGGGCGTGGCTCCGGCTTCGGTCTCCGGCATGCTCAAGAAGCTTGTTAATGATGGCTTCGTCGAACACGAAGTTCGGGGTGACATCCAGCTGACGCGAACGGGCCTCGAGGTCGCAGTTGGTGTCGTGCGCCGTAACCGCTTGGCGGAACGGTTGCTAACCGACGTGCTCGGCATGGCGTGGGACGAAGTCTACGCCGAAGCTTGCATCCTGGAACACGCGATCACGCCGCGTGTCGAGGAACGTCTGGTTGCGGCGCTGGGGAATCCACAGACTTGTCCTCACGGCCATCCGATTCCGCCGAGCGATCTGACCGAGCCGGTACGGGTCGGAATTCCGCTGGCCCAAGTCGACACCGGCAGCGAAGTCACGGTCTCCGGCGTCACCGAGCAGATGCCTGAAATCTTGCGCTATTTGGGGCAGGTCGGAGTTCGACCCGGAGTTCGTTTGCGCGTCGTTGAGAAGGCTCCGCTCGGAGGGCCGGTCACGATCGACGTCGACGGCGAACGCCACGCGATCTCACTCGAACTCGCGCGGATGGTCATGATCGCGTGATCACGCGCTTTCTGATACTGCTCAACGTCATCGGCTATCTTTGGGAGATCTCGGTCGGTGGTCCCGGCATGCTATCGGGCTTCGGTTCGGATAACAGCGGCATGCAGCGCGTTTTGATTGACGGGGCGCTTATTCCGGCCGCGGTTTTGCAGTACGGGCAATGGTGGCGCATCGTGACGGGTGCCTTTTTGCACGGCGGCCTGATTCATATCGGCGTCAACATGATGTCGCTCTGGTTCCTCGGACGTTTCATCGAGTACGCGCTCGGATCGTGGCGCATGCTGTTCGTCTACATGGTATCGCTGGTCGCATCCGGATTGGGTGTCGTATACTTTAGCGCGCCGAACGTTCCGACGGTGGGCGCGAGCGGCGCCATCTTCGGGCTCTTCGGCGCACTCTTCGCGATCGGATTGCGACTCGGACGGCCGGGGATGGACCTCGTGCGCGCAAATATCGGCATCCTGGTCTTGAATCTCATCATTACGTTCACCGTGCCGGCAATTTCGTGGCAGGCTCACGTCGCCGGCTTGTTAGCCGGGTTTGTCGTAACCTACGCGATCTACGTTCCGCCCCGTCGCGTCGCGCCGGTCGTCGTCGACGCGGCGGGGCACGAACTCGAAACCGAGTACGAGTCGCCTCCCGATCCCCATCACCGCGCGCAGTGATCGCGCTCGAGGAGCTGCTGGGAGGCGCCGGACCGTTCGCGCAGCGGCTCGCCGGCTTCGAACCTCGCGCGGGCCAGTTGCAGATGGCGCAACTCGTCGAGCGCGGGATCGTGGAAGGGATGCACACCATCGTCGAGGCGGGTACGGGCGTCGGAAAGTCGCTCGCATACCTGGTGCCAGCAGTCCGCAGCGGAAAAAAGGTGGTGGTTTCGACCGGTACGATCGCGCTCCAAGAGCAACTGGTGCGCAACGATATTCCACTGGTACAGGCCGCTTTGGATGCTCCGCTGCGAGTGACGCTGCTGAAGGGAAGAGCGCACTATCTCTGCCGGCTCAAGCTCGACCGAATGCGCGCGGATCGGCTGCTGGCCGGATCGCCCTCGATGCAACGCGTCTGGGAGTGGGCCGAGCGAACGCAGAGCGGCGACCGCGGCGAACTCGGCTTCGTACCGCCGGCCGGTGAGTGGGAGGAGCTCGACGCGGACGCGGACGATTGCGTCGGCGAGCTCTGCGGGCGCTTTCGCGATTGCTTCTTCTTTGCAAAACGTGACGAAGCCAAGTATGCCGATCTCATCGTCGTCAACCACGCGCTCTTCTTTCTCGATTTAGCGGTCGGCGGCGGTTTGCTGCCGCCGTATGACGTCGCGGTCCTCGACGAAGCCCATCAATGCGAGCGCTGGGCAACCGATGCGCTCACCGCCGTCCTCTCTGGGGCGACCATCGGCCGGATGTTGCGAAAGCTGCACCGCGTCTACGAGCTGCCGCCGGCATTCGATGCCGAGTTCGACCTCTGCGTTCGCAGGCTTGACGCCGCGCTCGCACGCGTGCAGTCCGACCGCTATCCGCTCGCTGCGAACGACGAGGCTTGGCAGCCGCTCGAGGCGCTGCGCTCGGCGCTCTACCGGCTGGAGAACTGGCTCTTTGCCAACTCGTCCGTTGCGCTGAAGCGAAGCGTCGACGACCCGGCGGAGGGCGACCGGCGACGCGACCTCGCGCTTCGCATGGTGCTCGCGCACGAATCGGTGATCGATCGCGCCGAGGCGAGCGGTCCAGAGACGATCTCGTGGGTCGAGCGTAACGACGACGGACGCTACTGCGTCAACTGCGCACCCCACGAAGTTGCCGACTTTCTACGAGCGACGCTCTTTGCGCGTACCCAGAGCGTGATTCTCACGAGTGCGACGCTCGCCACCGACGCCTCGTTAAGCTTCATTCGGCGAACGCTCGGCGTCGACGAGGCGCAAGAGCTGCTGGCCCCGTCGCCCTTCGACTACGCGCGCCAGGTCCGTCTATTCGTCGCGCCCGCCGAGTTGAACCCGAAGTCGGCGGAGTTCGCGCGCCGCGCTGCCCCGTTGGTGGAGGAGTGCCTCGACCGCAGCGGCGGACGCGCGTTTGTCCTGTTCACGTCGTATGCGAGGCTGCGCGAGGTCCACGCATTGCTCGCGCAGCGTCTCGCTTTTCCAATACGTTTGCAGAGCGAGCTGCCGCGAGCCGGTTTGCTTGACTGGTTCAGAAGGACGCCGGGCGCGGTGCTCTTCGCCACCGCGACTTTTTGGGAAGGCATCGACGTCGTCGGCGACGCGCTCTCATGCGTGATCATCGATCGGCTTCCGTTTCCGTCGCCGCGAGATCCGCTCGTCATGGCCCGCGTGCGTGCGCTCGAGGAACGCGGTCTTGACGGCTTCGAGCACTACATGATTCCGGCAGCCACCGTACGTCTCAAGCAAGGCTTTGGGAGGCTCATTCGCAGCAGCACCGATCGCGGGCTGGTGGCGCTGCTGGACGGCCGGGCTGCTTCAACGCGTTACGGTGCGACGATTCTCTCGGCGCTCCCACCGGCTACCCGGATCGAGCGCCTCGACGATTTGGATCGCTTCTTCGCCATGACAGAGTAGCTTCGGCGACGACCCGGCCGCCATCCACGAGCGCGAGCCGATCCATCCGATGACTCTTCGGCAGGTAAAGCATCGCAAGATTGCCGCGCGGGACTACCCTGCCGAGCATCGTGCGCTCGCCGTCGTGCATCCACGCAACGTCGAGCGCTTTGTCCGCGTCCCGTACGACGACGAGATACCAGGAGCCATCCGGCGCGTAGACCACGTCGGCCGCTGGACCCGCCTGCATCGGATGAAAATTCGTCATACGGTGCGGCGCCCCGGCCAGGCGTTCCACGACTGCATTCTGGGCGAGCATCGTCGCGTGAATGCGGCGGTTCTCCGACCAAAAATATGCGGACGGCAGCAGGCCGACGAGCAGTGCGGCAGCTAGCGCATACGCCAGCGGCCAGGCGGAGCGCTGCGGTCGAATCGTGCGTTCGATGCGGGCGGCCAATTCGGGCGGCGCCGCCCGATGCGCTTCCATTGAAGCAATGAGCGCAACGTCGCGCTCCGCGGCACCAACCACCTGAGCGCAGCTCGAACACTCGCGGAGGTGAGCCTCGATCGCCCGGCGCTCGTCATCGTCGAGCGCACCGAGCGCGTAGAGCTCCGCGCGCTCTGCGACGTATTCGTGCGTCATGCGCGGTCGTTCTCCGGGGCGCAACCCGAACCCAAAGCCGCCGCGAGCTTGCGCAGCCCGAGTTTGATCCGGCTCTTGATCGTACCGAGCGGCTCTTGAAGCTCGGCCGCGATCTCGCTCTGCGTCTTTCCTTGATAGTACGCAAGCGCGAGCGGAACGCGCTGCTCGGCCGGAAGCGCCAGCAGGGCGCGGCGGACTCGATCGCGCTCGATTGGATCGGCGAGCGGCCGCTCTTCGCGATCGGGCGCCAAGACGGCCAGCCGCTCCTCCGTGCGCGTCCTGCGAGCCTGCCGCCGCAATCGGGAGATCGCTTCGTTGCGAACGCAGACGACCAGAAAACTGCGAAGGTTTCCGCGTTCGGGTGAGTACGCGCGCGGAGATCGCCAGAGGCGCGCGAACGCATCGGCCACGCAATCCTTGGCATCGTCGGCGTTTCCGAGCACGTTATAGGCGGCCGAATAGAGCAGCGAGGCGTACTGCCGATAGGCTTCGCCAAAGGCCCAATTTTTGTGCGCCGCAAAGGCGGCTTCCAGATCCAAGCATTCCTCCAAAGAGAACGCCCGAGCTACCAGGCCGGATGAGAATCCGTCCCGGACGACTACTCCTCTTGGTCGATTTTCGCCCGTTCTTGGAGCTCTTTGACGATCGACGAATCCGCAAGCGTGGTCGTATCGCCGAGCGTTCGCCCTTCGGCGATGTCGCGCAACAGGCGGCGCATGATCTTGCCGCTCCGGGTTTTCGGCAGCTCTTGCGTAAACGTTACGAACTTCGGGCGCGTGAACTTCCCGAGCTTAGCCGCCACGTGATCGCGCAGCTCGTCGGCAAAATCGGGAGAACCCGTCCGGTCGCCTTTAAGCGAGACGAAAGCGTAAACGGCTTGCCCCGTCATCTCGTCGAGCTTTCCACAGACGGCAGCTTCTGCAACCGCCGGATGATCGACGAGCGCGCTCTCGACCTCGGTCGTCGAGATACGATGTCCGCTGACGTTCATCACGTCGTCGATGCGCCCCATGAACCAGTAGTTGCCTTCGGCGTCGCGCCGGCCGCCGTCTCCCGCGAAGTAGAGACGCGGAAACTTCGACCAGTAGGTCTGTACGTAGCGATCGTCGTCGCCCCAAATGCCGCGCAGCATTCCGGGCCAGGGCCTCGTCAGCACCACGTAACCACCGCCGCCCAGCGGTACCGATTCGCCGACGTCGTTGACGATGTCGGCCGCGATACCCGGCAGCGGTTTCGTTGCACTGCCGGGTAGGAGCGTCGTGACGCCTGGAAGCGGTGCGATCATGATGCCGCCGGTCTCCGTCTGCCACCACGTATCGATGACCGGCGTGCGGTTTGCACCGATCCACTCGCGATACCAAATCCACGCCTCGGGATTGATCGGCTCGCCGACGGTGCCGAGTAGCCGCAGCGACGAGAGGTCGTGGCGCGCGGGATACTCGGGACCCCATTTCATGAAGGTCCGGATTGCCGTTGGGGCGGTGTAGAGCAGCGTCACGCGGTAGCGCTCGACGATCTCCCAGAACCGATCCTTATCGGGGAAGTCGGGCGTGCCTTCGTAGATGACGCTGGTCGCGCCGTTGGCGAGCGGTCCGTAAACGATATAAGAGTGTCCCGTAACCCAACCAATGTCGGCCGTGCACCAATAGACGTCGTCGTCTTCCTTCAAATCGAAACAGAGCTTGTGCGTCATCAGCGCCTGGGTCAGGTACCCGGCGGTGGTGTGCTTGATGCCTTTTGGTTTGGCCGTCGTGCCGCTGGTGTAGAGAAGAAAGAGCAGGTCTTCGGCGTTCATTGCCTCGGGTTCGCACTCGATCGATTGCCCGGCGATCACCTCGTCCCAAAAGAGGTCGCGTCCGTCGCGCATAAAAACGTCGTCGCCGATGCGCCGCGCAACGATGCAATGCGCGATCGAGGGCGTCTGTTCCATCGCGACGTCGCAGTTGCGTTTTAGCGGAATCTTATTTCCGCGGCGCCAGCCGAAGTCGGCGGTGATCAGTGCGACGCATTTGGCATCGTTGACGCGATCGACGATCGATTCCGGCGAGAAGCCGCCGAAAATCACGGAGTGAGCGGCCCCGATTCGAGCGCAGGCGAGCATTGCGACCGGAAGCTGTGGGATCATCGGCATGTAGATCGCAACGCGATCGCCGCGCCCGACGCCGAGTTTACGCAATCCATTTGCAAACCGGTTGACGTCACCGAGAAGCTCGCGATACGTTATCGCGCGCCGGTCGCCGGGTTCGCCTTCGTAGTAGTAGGCGATCTTCTCTCCGCGTCCCGCCCGGACGTGCCGGTCGAGGCAATTGACCGATACGTTGAGTTGCCCGTCTCCGAACCACCGAGCGTACGGCTCATTCCACTCCAGAGCTACGGTGAAGGGTTTGATCCATTCCAACCGCCGCGCCCATGAGGCCCAGAACTCTGCGTAATCGCGCTCCGCCGCTTCGTACATATCGGGATTCGCATTCGCTTGCGCGGCGAACTTCGGATCGGGTGGGAAGCGCCGGCTCTCTTCGAATAAGGCTTCGATCGCTGAGCTCGTCATATGCGCAAGCGTTACCGAGGCGGCGGAGTCATGCCTGCCGAAGTACGGCGTGCTCGAAATGTTGGCTGCACTCGTGCTCGCGGCGCTGACCGCTCCGTCAACGGGGCTCGCGACGATTCACTACGATACGCCGCCGCCGAATTTTGCGTTCCCCACCCCGCGCGGCGCACGCTCTCTCTCCGATCTGCGCGGGAGAGTCGTGATCATTGATTTTTGGGCGACGTGGTGCCACGTTTGCACGGCCGAACTCAAAGACTTCGTGCGCGCTCGGGAAACGTTCGGCGACCGCGTAGCGGTCGTCACGATATCAAACGAGCTTCCGGACGTCGCGGCGAGCTACTTGCGCGTCGGCAATCTCCCGCTGCCGCTGGTCGAAGATTTAGAGGGATCCGTTTTCCGGATTTACTCGGTCTCTGCGATTCCGGTCACCCTCGTCCTCGATCCCGGCGGCAACGTCACCTACGTCTCGGTCGGCGGCCTCAGCTGGACCGAATTGCTCCAGGCAATCGAGCGCGCGCTTCCTCTGTCATCCGCTAGCACTCCCTCGACAGGAGTGCTACAGTAGGGGGCGTGATAGACGGCAGCGGGCTGGGGAAGCGCAAGGCTTATATTCTTGCCACGGTAGTCTACGAGTACATCGCTACCGCCGAGCCGGTTGGCTCGCACTCCCTTACTCAAAAGTACAACCTGGGGATCAGTTCGGCGACCGTGCGCAACGAGATGGCCGAGCTGGAGGCCGGAGGCTATCTCGTCCAGCCGCACACGTCGGCTGGACGAATTCCGTCCGACACCGGGTATCGCACGTACGTCGACAGCTTGATGCCGCCCGAAGAGCTCAGCGAGGACGACCGGCGCCGGATCCGCGACGAGCTCGGCGACGCTACGCACGAGCTCGACGAGATCATCGATCATACCACTCGTATGCTCGGGCGACTCTCGAATAATCTAGCTTTCGTCACAAGGCCCCAGCAAGGGACGCAGCTTTTCAAGCACATCCAGCTCATCTGGCTCTCGCCGCATACCGGCGTCGCGATCGTCGTGACCTCGCTTGGCGTCGCCGCGCAGAGCCTCTTCGAACTGGGCGCCGAAGTGCGACCCGACGATCTGACTCGCTTCTCAAACGCCCTCAATGCGCGCCTCGCGAATCACCAACTTGCCGATGTAACGGAAGCAGAGATCTCGCAGGCGGCGCAGGAAGCAGCCGTCTCCGACGATCTGCGTAGCGCGGTCGTGGCGGCGGCGCTCTCGGCACGCTCGAACGAACAGCCGACGATCGCCGCGGCGGGCGCGCAGAATTTGCTCGACCAGCCCGAGTTTCAAGACCTGCGCAAGCTGCGCTCGATCCTCCGCATCGTCGAAGAGCAAAAGACGCTCTACCAAATCGTTTCCGACGCGATGAACGCTGACGCCGCGAGCGTGAAGATCGGTCACGAGCTCGGCAGCGAAGAGCTAGCGGACCTTTCGGTCGTTACGGTTCCTTACCGCTTCGGTTCGCATGCATTGGGAATGCTCTCGATTCTGGGACCGCGGCGCATGCCGTACGCGCGCCTCGTCGCGCTCGCCTCCGGAACCGCGGCAACACTGAGCCAGCGGCTCTCCGACGTCGAAGACATCTCAAGCGCTTAAGGCTACATGGAGACGCGGGACTACTACGAGATCCTCGGCGTCGCGCGAGGCGCGTCGAGCGATGATATAAAGCAAGCTTATCGCAAGCTTGCGCGCGAGCATCATCCGGACGTCGCGCGCGACAAGTCGAAGGCCGAGCACCGCTTCAAGGAGATCAACGAGGCCTACGAGGTGCTCTCAGATCCCAACAAACGTGCACAGTACGATCGTTTCGGCTACGTCGGAAACGGCGCCGCCGGCGGTGGAGATTTTGGGTTCGGACCGGGCGGCTTCGGCGACATCTTCGACATGTTCTTCGGCAACGTTCGCGGTGCAGCGCAGACGCGTCGCAGCGGACCGGAGCGCGGCTCGGATCTCCGCTACGACATCGAGATTACGCTCGAAGAGGCGTTTACCGGAACGACCAAAGAGATCGTCTTCGACCGGCTCTGGCAATGCGAGCGCTGCAACGGCAGTGGTGCTCAGCCGGGAACGATGATCGTGCCTTGCGAGCGGTGTGGCGGCAATGGAACTCTGCGCAGCGCGCGGCAAACGCCGCTCGGCCAGATCATCACGCAAACGACCTGTACGCGCTGCGGCGGTGAAGGGCACGCGGTCGCGCATCCGTGCGAATCGTGCGGCGGCCGCGGACGAAAGGAAGCGGAGGCGCGGCTTACCGTCAACGTGCCGCCCGGCGTGGACGACGGCTCGCGCATTCGGATCGCGGGTCACGGTGAGGCTGGTACGCACGGCGGGCCTCCCGGCGACCTCTACGCGTACTTAAGGATCGCGCCACATCAACTGTTCAAGCGGGACGGTCGCGAGACGTTCGTGGACGTGCCGGTGAGTTTTACCGAGGCGGCGCTTGGAGCCACGATCGAAGTACCTTCGCTCGGCGGCGATGTGGAACTCGTGCTTCCCGCCGGCACCCAATCGGGAACGACCGTACGGCTGCGCGGCTACGGTATGCCGAGCGTGCGCGGCGCGCAGCGCGGCGATCATCACGTCACGGTGCACGTCGTGGTTCCGACGAAAATCACCAAACTACAACGCGAGCTGCTCGAAGAGTACGCGCGCGTCAGCGGCGATGCGATCGGCGAGCGGACCTTCTTCGAGCGGGTGAAGGACGCGTTCCGTCCCGAGTGACCGGGTGAGCGCGGCTCGCCGCTTCTTTGTCGAGGGGACGCAAGAACTCGGCGGCGTCGTCGAGATCGGCGGCAGCGACGCACGTAAGATCGGGCGCGTCCTGCGACTGCGGCCGGCGGATCGCATCGAGATCGTCGACTCGGCAGCAACCGCCTTCGCGGCTTCAATCGATTCGATCGGAAGCGTCGTGCGCGCGACACTGCTACAGGTTCTCGCCAGCCCGCAAGAGAGCGGTGTGACGCTGCTCTGCGACGTCGCGCAAGCCGTGCCAAAGGCGCAGCGGATGGAGTTCGTCGTCGAAAAATGCACGGAACTCGGAGCGAACGCATTTCTTCCGTTCTATTGCGAACGCAGCGCGGCCCGATCGGTCGGGGCGCAGAAACTCGCGCGCTGGGAGCGCCTGGCGCGCGCCGCCGCGCAGCAATCGGGGCGGCGCGACGTTCCGAAGATATGCGATCCGGTTCGGTTCGATGCGCTGCTCGAACGGTTCGCCGCTTACGACGCGGTGCTCTTCGCGTGGGAGCTAGCACCGCAGATTCCGTTGCGCGAGCGGATCGCGGCACTTCCGGCCGCGGGACGCGCGCTCGTCGTGGTCGGGCCTGAAGGCGGTTTCACGCACGACGAGGCTGACGCGGCCGAGCACCGCGGCGCGACGATGCTCTCGCTCGGCGCGCGGATTCTGCGAACGGATACGGCGGCGGTGGCGGTTTTGGCGGTGATAGGCGCCCTGACGTCGTAGAACCACCGATTGCGCATGTCGCTCCCATTTTCGCTGGTCATTCCTACCTACAATGAGGCCGCCGGTATTGGAAAACTGCTCGCCGCGCTCGATGCTACGTTTCGTGCACACTCACTCGACGGTGAGATCATCGTGGTCGACGATAACTCTCCCGACGGCACGGGCGCCGTCGTCGAGGAGCTCGCGCAGCAATTGCCGGTCCGCTGTCTTCATCGCAGCGGAAAGCTGGGGTTGTCGAGCGCCGTCATCGAGGGATGGCAGATCGCGCGCAGCGCGTCGGTCGCGCTCGGCGCGATGGACGCCGATTTCAGCCACGATCCCAAGGCGCTGCCGAACATGGTAGCCGCGCTCGCGTCGGGCGAGTACGGGTTGGCCGTTGGAAGCCGATATGTCGCCGGCGGCGGCATCGCCAACTGGCCGATGCGTCGTATCATCACGTCGCGTGTCGCCTGCTGGCTGGCTCGCCCGCTCACCCCAGTCAAAGACGTGACCAGCGGCTACTTCTTAGTTCGGCGCGAGGCGCTTGACGGCGTCGCGCTCGATCCGATTGGGTTCAAGATCGGACTCGAGGTGATCGCTAAAGGGCGCTACGGTAAAGCGATCGAGATTCCGTACGTCTTCAAAGATCGCGTCGCGGGCGAATCGAAGCTCAACCAGCGGGAGATCTTCAACTATCTCCGACAGCTCGGACGTCTCTATGCGGCGGCACTGCGGCCACGTGCCGGCGTCGCCGGGCATTGACGCCGATGCCAGAGTGGCTTCCAACGCGACGCGCCAAAGAACCGCAGGGCAGCGATGCGGCGCTCTGGAGCAAGTGCCTCAAGTGCGGCGAGGTGCTCTACCGGCGCGATCTGGCAGCCAATCTCTACGTCTGCACGCGTTGCGGATATCACTTTCGAATGAGCGCCTTCGATCGCATCGCGTCGATCGCGGACGGCGATTTCATCGAAATCGGAGGCGAGGTCGCCGCGGACGACCCGCTTGGCTGGTCAGACAAGAAGCCGTACCGCGCGAAACTCAAAACCGATCGCGAGCGCAGCGGTCTCTCCGAATCGGTCATCTGCGGCTTTGCAACGATCGGCGGCTTTCCGGTCGGGCTCGGCGTGATGGATTTCAGCTTTCGGGGCGGAACGATGGGCCGCGTTACGGGCGAGCGGATTGCGCTGCTGCTCGAGGAGTCGCGACGCCGAAGCCTACCCTGCGTCATCTTCGCCGCCTCGGGCGGCGCACGCATGGAAGAGGGCATGCTGGCCCTCATGCAAATGGCAAAGACCACCGCCGCCGTCGCCGCCTTCATGGAGGCCGGCAACTTTTTTATGGTCGTCCTGACCGATCCGACGACCGGAGGCGTGGCGGCATCCTTTGCGTTTCAAGCCGACGTAATCGTGGCCGAATCGAAAGCCATGATCGGTTTCGCAGGCCGGCGCGTGATCGAGCAGACGATTCGACAGCGATTGCCGGATCAGTTCCAGACGGCCGAGTTCCTGCTGGAGAAAGGTGCGATCGATATGGTCGTCGACCGCCGCCAGCTCAAGGCGACGCTCGCGCGACTGCTCGAGTACACGTCGAAGGGCGAGGGGCGAACGGCATGAGCAATAACGTCATCGTCGAGCGCGAAAAGGGTTTGGTCGAGCTGGAACGGCGTATCGCCGAGCTGCGCCAAGTTTCGGCCGCGCAACCGCTCGATATGTCCGCCGAGATCGGTGCGCTCGAACAGAAATACCAGCAGATCCTCCACGAGCTCTTCGGGACGCTCTCGCCGTGGGAGAAGGTCCACATGGCGCGCCATCCCGCGCGCCCGACCTCGCTGGATTACATCGCTCGCTTCGACCGTTTCGACGAGCTCCACGGCGACCGCCATTTTCGCGACGATCCGTCGATCGTCGGCGGCTTTGCATTCCTGCGCTCGCGGCCGGTCATGGTGGTCGGCCAGCAGCGCGGCCGGGATACCAAGGAGAATCTGCGGCGTAACTTCGGCATGCCGGCGCCGGAGGGTTATCGCAAGACCAGCCGGCTCGCGCGGCTCGCCTCTCGCTTGGGCATGCCGATCGTCACGTTCGTCGATACCAAGGGTGCGGATCCAGGAATAAGCTCGGAGGAGCACGCGCAATCGGAAGCAATCGCGACCTGTCTGCAAACCTTTGCGACGGCCCGCGTTCCAATAGTCGCAACGATCGTCGGCGAAGGCGGATCGGGCGGAGCCCTGGCGCTGGCGATCGCCGATCACGTTGCGATGCTCGAACATAGCACCTATTCGGTCGCCTCGCCCGAGGGATGTGCGGCGATTCTTTGGTCGGACGCAAGCAAGGCGGAAGAAGCGGCGGCGCGGTTGAAGTTAACCGCCGATGACTTGCGCCGCTTCGGTGTCGTCGACGAAATCATCCCAGAGCCGCTCGGCGGTGCGCATCGCAGCGCTCAAGAGGTAGTGACTCGCACGCTCGATTCGATTGAAGCGGCCCTGACGCGCCTTTGCACGCTTACTCCGGAACGACTCTTGGAGGAGCGCTATCGAAAATACCGTCGGTTAGGCGAATGGCAAGCGGAAGGTCTTGCGCCGGTGGGTACCGCGCCGTGACACGCCGGGCATCTCCCAAAGTCCGATTCGCCGGACGCGTGACCGCCGCATCGCTTGCAGTGCTCGTGGTGACGCTCGTCGCGATACAGTTCGCGCGCGCCATCGGAGAGAACCTCACCGCGGTGCACGAGCTATCGTCGATTCACACCGACATTCGGGCGCTTGAACGACGGCGCGAGGAACAACAACGCGAGATTCGGCGGCTGAAAGACCCGCAGGGCGCGATTCCGGAGATTCACGACCGCCTGCGCCTCGTGCGACCGAACGAAGCCCTCATCTTCGTTTCACCCCAACCCGCTTCGGTGAGCACGCCTTCAAACGGTGATGCCGCTGGGGCCCCCAACGCGTTGCCGTGAACGGGACCTCGGGCGGGATCGTGATTAACCTCAACGCGTACGGTGCTACGGTGCGCCTCGACGACGGCGACCTCGCGAGCGCCAGCGCGACTGACGTCGAGTCGCACCGCGATCAGTATCAGGGCTCGCTCGTGCGCCGCAAGCGCTTGGCCTTCGAGGTTCGGCGGGAGGGGCGGCGCTGTGCCGTCTCGCTCGCGCCTCAGATCCGAGACGAAACCCTGGAGGAGCAAATCGCAACCTACCTCAAGAGCACCGAAGAGTGGGAACCGGCCGACGGCTTGCCCGCGGCGGAACGGCACTTTCTCCGAAAGAAACGCCGAGCCGCGCTTTTTGAATCCAAGCACCGTTGAGCAAACGCTACGCAATCGTTTCGATCGGCACAAACTCGACGCGCACGCTGGTCGCCGACGTTGCTTTGGAGAATCCGCGCGTCGAGATCGCGCGATCGATTGGGACGCGTATCGGCGAGGGCTTGGGTGAGAGCGGCCGGCTCGGTGACGAACCAATGCAACGAACCTTGGATGCGATCGCGCAACTTGCGCGCGCGATCCGCGGGCACTACGTTCGCCTCTTTGCGGTCACGACGAGCGCCTTGCGGCGGGCCGAGAACGCCGACGAGTTCGCCGAACGCGTTCGTGCGCTGCTCGGGGTTCCTTTGCGCGTGCTCACCGGGGAAGAAGAAGCGGCCGCCTCATATCGCGGAGCGCTAACGGCTTTCGGCACGCTGCGCGGCGAACGGGTCGGCGTGCTCGATACCGGGGGCGGCAGCACCGAGTACGCCGCCGGCAGTTCGCTGCGCCCGGATAACGTTGTCTCGAGCGAAATCGGCGCGGTGCGTTTGAGCGAAGCGGTGCCGGAACTTGCCGGGCGCGGCGGCGCCGTTGACGCCGGCGCGGTCGCTCGGGCTCGCGAAATCGCGCGCGAGGCACTCAAGCCGCTTGCCGAACAGGAGGCCGTGGAGCGGCTCGCCTTCGTCGGCGGAACGGCGACTACGACGGGATACATTTTAAAGGGACAGCGGACGCCGGTCTTGTCCTATCCGCTGACGCGCGAGGAGCTGCAGCGCACGCTCGACCGGCTGCTTCAAGCCAAGCTCGACGATCGCAAGCAGATTGTAGGATTGAAGCCGCAACGCGCCGACATTCTTCCCGCAGGTATCATCATTCTCGATAGCGCGCTCGAGATTTTGGGAAAAGATCGCGCAATCGCGACGACCGCCGACCTGCTTTTGGGGATTCTCTTGGAGGAGCGTGACGCCGCGGGAGGGAGGCTTACGGATGAACGACGCCCAGATACACGACCATATCGAAAGTCTAGTTGACGAAGAACACCACCTGCTCGAACACGGCGAGAACGGAAAGCTGACCGACGACGATCGGTCGCGTCTCGATGCAATCTCGGTTCGGCTCGATCAGTATTGGGATCTCCTGCGACAACGCCGCGCGCGCCGCGACGCGGGCCAAGACCCCGCCGTCGCAGAGCTGCGCCGCGAAGACGTCGTCGAGCACTATCAACAGTAGCAGCGCCTCTGCTGTGTCACCCCGAGCGAAGTCGCGAAGCGCGACCGGCTGAGCGAAGTGCCACCTCTCTGTTGTCATCCTGAGCGGAGCGAGTCGCAGCGAGCGAAGTCGAAGGACGAAGGGGCGAAGGGCTGTGCGAAGCGCCGCCTCTTGTGGTCTTGAGCGAAGCGCGCCTTGCTGTGTCATCCTGAGCGGAGCGAGTCGCAGCGAGCGAAGTCGAAGGACGAAGGGGCGAAGGGCTGTGCGAAGCGCCGCCTCTTGTGTCGTCCTGAGCGAAGGCGCGGAGCGCCGGAGTCGAAGGGCGAAGGCGCGAAGGGTGACTCGCAACTCCGGGATGGTGGTGGAATAGGCAGACACAGCAGACTTGAAATGAACAGTTGAGCCGCAGGAAACGGAAACGGCCTGCGGGATGCGCTCAAAGTCGGCGAACTCTCTGTCGGTGACGTGACGACGCCGAGCCAAGCTCCGATGTTGGAGAAGGTGTAGAGACTGGACGGGCGCGGCCTACGTGAGTTGTTCTCATACGGTCAAGGCACAGTCCGGGCCACAAACGCGACGGTGCGGTGGCGAAAGCCATAGTGGTGTGAAAATCTGCAGCCCGAAAGGGCGTCCGGGTTCGACTCCCGGCCATCCCAAAAAGTATCGCCCTACTGTTAGCCGGAAAGGTTTCGCGTCTTGTAACTAGAGCCTAGGCCTCGACCGCGAGCAGTTCCCACTCGCCTGGCACGCCGCGCAGCTCGCGCTTGCCACGACTCGTGAAGCCGATGCCCGATCCGGCAACGAGATCGCGAACGGTGCTTGAAACCAAAACGTCGCCGGGCTGTGCCTCTGAGAGGACGCGAGCGGCGATGTGCACGGCGATTCCGCCGATGTCGGAATCCAAGATCTCACATTCGCCAGTGTGAAGACCAGCGCGAATTTCGATGCCGAGTTGCCGAAGAGGCGCGCGCAGCGACAACGCAAACCGAATTGCCCGTGCCGGTCCGTCGAACGTCGCGAGAAATCCGTCACCGGTAGTTTTGATTTCGTTTCCACGAAAGCGCGCGAGCTCGCGACGCACGAGCGCGTTGTGACGCTCGAGGACGTCATGCCATTTCAGGTCTCCCAACTCGGCCGCAATCTGGGTCGAGTGCGCAATGTCCGTAAGAAGAACGGTCGCGAGGATTCGGTCCGATTCGGCCGGCTGGCGGACGCCGGTTAGGAATTCCTGAAGCTCGTCGACAACTGTGCTGAAATCGTTCGTAAAGACCAGGTGGTCGGTTCCTGGTAGCTCCACGAACTTCGCGCCTGGAATGTGACTCGCTATGTAACGGCCTTCGGCGATGTTTGCGTCGAGGTCACCCGTTCGGTGCATGACGAGCGTGGGTACGTGCACGGTGCCGAGTAAATTCCGAACGTCAATCTGCGTGTTCATTTGTGCCAGAGCGACCGCTGCGCCCGGGCTCGCACTCTGCCGAAGAAAAGCCGACCACCAGCGCGCGAAGCTTGCATCGTTCGCCCGGCTCGGGGCGATGATTGCGAGGTCCGTCACTCCTCCCCAGCTCCGCGCGATGTCGTCGATCCACGCGGCGCGGCGTTCCGGGGTGGGAGCCCAGGGATAGTCCGGTGACCACAGACGCTTCGCGAAACCTCCGAACAGCGCTAAGCTGGATGCGCGCTGCGGATAGGTTGCGGCGAAGAGAATACTTAGCCCGGTACCTTCGCTTATGCTGAAGATCGCTGCGCGTCGTGAACCGGCCGCATCCAGCACTGCTCGCAGATCATCCATGCGCTGCTCTAGTGTGGGTAGTTCGTTGGGTGGAACGCGGTCTGAGAGACCCGTACCGCGCTTGTCGAATAAGATCAGTCGGCTAAATGAGGCGAGCTTCTTAAGAAACCGCGCGTACGACGGCTCTTCCCAAGCATATTCGACGTTGGAAACCCACCCCGGAACGTAAATCAGATCGAGGCGACCCTGCCCGGTAACCTGGTACGCGATATTGACCTCGCCGCTCTTTGCGTAACGCGTAACCGGCACTTCCATCGCGAGACTGCTTAACTCAAGCGGCCGTTCCTGCCTGCCACTGTGGCAGGTTACTGCGTTCCTGGGATCAGAGCGTGCTCGCACGTGAGTCCAGAAAGCTCCCATGCGCAATGGTTCGCGTGTCGGGTCTTGTCACGGATATGTCGGAAGCGCTCGGGATCGGTAGGGACGACGACGGAATCAGTGCGCGGAAAAGCATCACAAAATAACACGTTTCGCTAACGGACGGTATCGGCTGGAATCCGCGGGCATCGGTGCGATGCTCGGCCATACCATGCGATTCTCGGCATTTTTTCCGCAAGCGAATCCGCCGCGGTGGCCATTTGGTGGTCCTGCCAGCCGCGCTGAAGCATTTTCGCGCAACGTTATGCAGTTTTATGCGGGTGCGAGCGAGGCCGCATATTGCCGGTCTGCTTCGAGCCACTCGTCCTTGAGGTCGATGCGACGTACACCGGCGGGATAGGTACCCTTAGGACGCGCGGCGATCCAATCTTGCGCCAACACTGTGAGGTATTCGAACTTCTCCCAAAGCGCGTCACCTGCACTGCGCCGAAGTATTGCCGCATAGGGCGCGAGATGTCCCCAGGTCTGGATAACGACACCGTCCCAAAGTTGCAACACCGGTTCTCTATCGACGAGCCTGGTCTCGAGGAACACGCCCATGCTCTCGTAGAAATTTCCGATTGCGTTGACCTTAGCGAGCAGCGCTCGCGTTTCATCGGTCCGGGCCGAACGCATCGCAACTTGGTAACGGAACGCCGGATCTTGCAGCTTCATCGATAATTCTCCTTGAACAAAGTGGATTGCCTCCAAAAACCCCGGAGATTCCGTGGTTTCGCGAAGTTCGCTGAGTGCGGCAATCTGATTGCTGCTTCGGGCGTGGCGGAGTTGCACGATGGCGGCGATGGCGGTTGCGGCGATTACGGCGAATGTCCCAAAGGTTGCAAGGGTATTGGCAAGCTCTAACGACATGAGAAGGACCCTCCGAAAACGGTGCTTTCCGGGGCGGTTCGATGGCGCGCAGGGCGGTACTAGCTACCGCGATAGGGCGAAGGGTCATTCGTCACATTTTGTCACGGACGGGTCGGAGGCGGCTGGCATCGGAAGGGATGGCCCGGGAACAGTGCGACGGAAAAGCCTGATGAAATAACACCCTTCGGTAGTGGGCGGGACCGGCTGGAATCCCCGAGCGTGGGTTCGACTCCCGGCGATCCCAAAAATTGTCGTCCTGAGCGGAGGCGTGCGCCGCAGTCAAAGGACGATTTTACAGGCTTCGCGTGAGTGACCGCCGGATGGTGACGGTGTTGGATTCGAAGTCTACGTGGGCCAGCGAAGGCCGAGGCATTCTGCCCGTCGGGCCCCGGTGTATACGGCAAAGGCCACGGCCGCGAGGGTTCCGGTGACGGCACGTTCGCCTCTTCCAACATGCGGGTGTTGCTGTCGATTTACTTCCAGTTGCCGCCGACCGAAAAGATCAGCGGCAACTGGACCCTTGAGCTGCGGCGTTAACCGCCTAATGCGTTGTCCGGACTGACCGCGATCGGCCACTCGCCAGCGTTGCCCGTGAGCTTGGTCGTGAACGCGGTGCCGTTGGGATAGGCAACGCTCTCAATGACGAACGGGATGCTGACCTCAGTGCTGACGTAGAGCTGCTTCTCGTTGGCGCTCAGCGACAGTGCGAACGGCGATCCATCGACGGTGATCTGCTTCGATGGGGTGGTTTGACCTGCCGGGAAATATTCGACCGCGCTGCCGTAGAGCACGATGAGGTTTCCTGAGCGATCGACCTCTAAAGCGCCAGGATAAGGCGGAAGGCCGAGATCCTTGCCGTTGGTCGAACCCGGTGCAAATTCCTCAACGGCGCTGCCGGCTGCGTACAGGTTATCGTGCGCATCGGTCGCGAGGTATTCTGCAAAGTACGGTATCGTGAGCGACGGAGACGTCTGCCCCTTTGGATAGACGGTAATCGTGTCGTTGCCGACGTTGGCACAGTAGACGGTGCCGGCGGCATCCACCGTGATGCCGGTTGGCGAGTTCACGCCGCTGCTGATCGTGATGAACGGTGAGGTCTGACCGCGTTTGTACGCCGTGATCGTGTTGTTGCCGATGTTGGTCGCATAGACGCTTCCCTGCTTGTCCACGAAGAGCCGCTCTGGATTGGACAAACCAGCAGTGATCTGGCCCTTCTCCTTGCCATTGACGCCCCTCGAAGCGAAAATGGTGATGGTGTTGCTGTCGTAATTGCCCCAGTAGATCAGGCCTTTGCGCTTTTTGTGCCTGCGATCGGGGGAAATCCAACCCCTCGACTGCGAGCGCGTGTTTTGCGAATGCGTGCCGCGGCCTTGCGCAAGCATCCGATTTTGCGCGACGCTTCGGCCGGCATCCGGGCCGCTGGCGGGAAAATTCGCGCTGGAAGTGCCGGCAGCCGAGCAGCCTGCGGCGAGCGCGCCAAGCAGGGTGATCGGCGCCCAGCGCCGGGCGAACGAGACGGTGGAAAGCAATGAGTCCTCCTTAAGCAACTGAGATTTTCTGGATGACCTGACAATTCGCCGGCTGGCGCACACCTCCCGTTGTCCTGGCGTCGGACGTCGACGCGCTACTGCATCGGCAAGCAAACTTACCAACTAATGGTATTTGCGCCCGCCACTGAGCGCTCGGCTCGACGCTGGTTGTATCGCTGTACTTGACGAGGAAGCAACGCAGGAGGAAGCAACTCAGACGGAAACACAAACGCCGACGCCGCCGGTTCCGATCAGCGTTACCAACGGCTGGTTTAGTACGAGCGGTTCGATCTCGGCCAGCACGTCATCGCGGCCGATGAGCGGCATGACTTGGCGCGCGAGACTGTTGGGGAGCGATTCAAGCGAGAGCAGTGGCGGAACTGTATCGGCGAGACCCGGCGCGATGAGACGCCAAACCTGTTCGCGTTCGACGAGCTCTTGGTGCTCACCTAAATCGCGCAACTGGTGCGATTTGCCGTCGGCAAATAAGCTGACGCTGCACACACTCAGCGCGGTTGCCGAAGAAGAATCGCGCGCTATCTCGACGCGCATGAAAGCGGCGCTCGCAGCCGCAATCCGAGGTTATCGAGTGACGGTATCATCGTAATATCGTCACCCGAACGGTACTGAAGTTCACCGAGGAGACCTTCGGCTTGCCGTCGCTCGGCACGACCACGAACGCGCCGACGATCTCTCGGCCTGCTTCAACTTCTCGAAGGAGCCGAAAGCGTTTAAGCGCGTTTGGACGAAGGATCTACCCGGCTACTTCTTCCACCTGCCCTCAGTGGAGCCGATACGACTAGGAGAGGAGTACGTTTACCATGAAAAGCCCTCGCTTCGTCAGCCTTACTCTCGTGACGGTGCTTTCGGGATGCACGCAGAGTGGTTCGCTAGGGAGTATACCCTCGACCGGTGGACCGGCGTCGAGGCCGCTCTCCTCGGCCACCCAGTCGCTCATCCAGAGTGCCGCTGCGTCCTCGAAGATTCAGCACGTCGTAATCATCGTCCAGGAAAACCGTAGCGTTGACAACCTTTTTCAGTTCCTCCGCGGCGCCAACACGCAATCGTACGGACTCAACTCGCAAGGGCAAGACGTTCCGTTGCAGCGGGCCGACCTGGCGGCGCCGTATACTAGCGGCCACGTTTATGCGAGCTTTTTGACCGAGTACAATAACGGCGCTATGAACGGGTTCGATCTCGACACCTGTAAGGGTACGTGCCCGGTCGACGCGGCCTATGGCTACGTGCCCCGCAACGAAGTCGAACCGTATTACACCATGGCCAAAGCGTACACGTTTGCGGACGAAATGTTTCAGACGAACCAAGGCCCAAGCTTCCCCGCGCATCAGTACCTCGTCAGCGGGACGTCGACGACCCGCAACGGCACTACTAATCGCGCGTCGAACAATCCCGAAACCGCTGACAAGCAGTTGACGGGCGGCTGCGACTCTCCGGCCGGATCACTCGTCCAGGTCATCAACGCGCAAGGGGGAGAACCCCCCTCGCTGAGAGCCATTCCCTGCTTCAAGCGCAAGGCGCTGATGGACTTGCTTGACCAGGCCGGAATCAGCTGGCGCTACTATCAGGCCAAGCCAGGTCCGGGAATCTGGAACGCGGTCGATGCGATTCACTCGATTTGGTCGAACCAAGCAGAGTTTACCTCGAACGTCGTCGCGCCTTCGTCGAAGGTGCTTACCGACATCGCGCACGGACAGCTCGCCGACGTCGTCTGGGTTACCCCGACGCTAGCGGCATCCGACCATCCGAAATGGAACAACGGCTCAGGCCCCTCGTGGGTCGCCTCCGTCGTCAACGCGATCGGCCAGTCGCAGTATTGGAACACGACCGCGATCTTCGTCACGTGGGACGATTGGGGAGGCTGGTACGATCACGTCACGCCGCAGATTTTGAACTCGTACGAGCTGGGCTTCCGGGTGCCCTTGATCGTCATATCACCCTACGCCAGGGTCCACTATATCTCGCACAAGCCCCACGAATTCGGGAGCCTCCTAAAGTTCACCGAGAAGATTTTTGGGCTGCGCTCCCTGGATACGACCGATAAACGTGCGGACGATCTCTTCGATTGCTTCGACTTCAACAAACAGCCGGCGCCGTTCAAACCGATTCCGGCCAAGTACCCGCCGAAGTACTTCTTCACTCTGCCGTCCGTAGAGCCGGACGACTAGTCGGTGCGGCGCCGAGGGACACCGGCCCCCTCGGCGGCAGTACAAGGCGTGGCCGGTCGAGGTGTTGGTGATCCGCACGAGCGGATAGTTCGTGGCCATCTGAACGTCGTCGCCGTACATGTTGTTCTGAGTTGTGCCATTGAAACGCTTCCCGGTGACCTTGTACGTGTTGCCGTGCGTTAAGGTCGTGGGCACCGACGTGATGATCGGACCGATTCCGCTCATGGGCCGGCCGCGAATACCTTGTTCGGGATAAGGCTTTCAATGCGGGCGCCGAGTAGCGGGTTCGACTACATTCGGCGCTGCTTTTGGTCAGCGAGTAGCTCCGTGTCACATTTTGTCACGGACGGGTCGGAAACGGACGGGAGCGGCTGGAATCCCCGAGCGTGGGTTCGACTCGCGGCCATCCCATGAAAACCGGCGCTATTTTACGGGCTTTTCGTACGCCGCGATCCATCGCGGTTGCCAAACGGTTGCCATGCCCGTGTCAGGAAGCTCTTGATCCGGGCCGGCCGAGGCGCCAGGCGATCGTCTCGACGGCCTTCGCTCCGGCCGCTGGCATGACGTGGGCGTAGGTGTTGCAGGTTGCCCCAGGCGGGCAGTGCGATACAAATCTTGCAAAGCGCCCGATGGCGAGCTGGTCCGCGATCGGCTGCAGTGCGTCGCGCAAGAACGACCTGGAATCGCTCCTGTACTCGCAACAACTCTCGCAACTCTCTCGCAGCGTACCCTGCACCCAGTCCAGACCGATCGCCGTCGCCACGGCGCGGGAACCAGCGCTTTCCGAGCGAACCGCGCAGGGTGTGGAGAGGCGGGCGCCGGCATGGCTTCTCGCTCTTGGCCTTGCGGGTTGCGCGGGCATGATGCCGTTCGCTCCTTCGGTGCCCGGCGGATCGACTGCGCCGAACTCGCGCGTCGTCGATGCCAGTTCCTCGGCCTGCGAGGTGTCATACGAGGGCATCGTATGGTATGCACTCCCGGCCCGAAGTTTCTCGCCGATCGACTATTTGCGAACGCGCTGCAACTCTTCGGCGCTGAGCGCTAATCCGAATCCGCCCCGGCCGGCGTGGGCAACTCCCAACGGACCGACGCAGACGCGCTTCGTCGCAACGTCGTATCAGCAGGCTTATTCGCTTGCCGGGATGCACAGCATCGAAGGCTCCGCCGTCGCCGCGCATCTTCCCGAATCATGGATGATCAGTAACTTCAAGTACCTGTCCGACGACACCCCGCTCTATCAGTCGTACCACGAAAAAAACGGCGACGACGTCGAGGCACAAGACTACGGCCCGCTGATCAAGGAGATGAAGAGCCGGTTCTCGTGGTACGTTCCCGAGGTCAGCGTCGAAGGCGCCGGCCACGAGCGCCGGATCGCGCACTTGATATCCCTAGGCTATCACGCGTTCTGGGGCATCACGTGGAACAGCCACGGTACCGACGGGACGTGGGACTACGGCACACCCTGGGGCAGCTATTGTTCGGACCCAAGCTCGTACAAGCGTCCCGATCGCAACGGCCGGTGTACGCTTCTTGCCCTTGAGTGGACGGCCCGCGATCTAACCCGTGCATACTTGAGCGGAGACGAAGCCTACTTCTCGACTGATCCCGACGACTTGCAGCAGCGCGGCGGATTCACGCCTCAGACGGGCGTGACGTACATTCGGGAGATCGCCGATGCGTACGCAGCGATCGGCCAAACGCAGCCGGTCGTGATGATGTCGCAGCAGGAGAGCCACGACGAGACCAACCCCGGCGATCCACAGATTCTCGGCGCACTCTACGATCAGGCGGTGCACGACCGAATGAAGGTTGAGACGTTGGCGCAAGTGGCTGCTGACGGGCGCACGTTCTCGGTTGCGCCGCGCGCCGCCGCATTTCCGTTTATCCCAGGCGGCGTCGCGGTCCCATCGTCGATTCTGAACGGGCAGACGCTCTATCCGGCGACGATCGATTATCACGATGGGATCGCCGGAATGTCGTTCCTGGCCGGGCACACGTTGCCGACGCGCGTCTTCGAATACGCGCAGGACCCGACGTCGTACTACAACGTACCGCTGGTCTCGTTTCCGCCTTCCGATTTTCCGACCCTGACCGACGTCGCCGTTCACCACGGCGTGCTCAGCATCGCGCTGAGCGCGCCGGTTACGATGCATATCGGCATCGCGATTTGGGCCAACCCGCGGACACTGGGAATCACGGCGCCGGGTGCGATTCCCGCGGGCCGAGCGGGCGAAGTCATCGTCTTCGACGTGAAAGCCGGCCCGAATCAGTTCTCGTTTGTCTGCCCCGGCTGCAAGAGCGCGACCTTCACGTACTCGACGTAGCGGGCGACGTCACGGGAGCCGCGAGGGGTTGCGCGCTGCTCGCACGTTAAAGACAAAAGTAGTTCTCGTCTGGGCCTTCCAACATCCCACCCTACAAGACGCTCCCTGTGCTGCGCGACGCGCTCGGCGCAGAACAGCTTGAGTAACTCATGGCTGAAGGCGCTGCCTGGAGCGAAGATCAGGCCCTAGCGGGAGCGTTCGCGATCGAAGTGCCACGCAGGCCAGAGCCGGCCCGGGACCGAGGCGTCGGTGTTTCGCCGCATCCTGCAAACGTGGCGGCGACGCCGAGACGGATGGCGTAACGACTCACTGGCATCGTGACTACGTTCCGGCCGCAGTCAGGCCGCGGAACTGCAATAGTGGCCCGACGTCGGGATCTTTGCCATAGAACGCGCGGAACATCGGTCCGTAGTCCTCGGAGTCGCCCCGTGAAAGAATCATGTCGCGAAAGCGTTGCCCGTTTGCGCGCGTCAGGCCGCCGTGGTCGAGGAACCACTGGTACACGTCGTCGTCGAGCATCTCGCTCCAGGTGTATGCATAGTAGCCGGCAGCGTACCCGCTTGCCCAAATATGCGCGAAGTACGTTGAACGATAGCGCGGAGGCACATCGGGGAAATCCGTGCCCGATGCCTGGAGCGCGTGCGTTTCAAACGCATCGACGTCTTGCAGCGGTGCACCCGACGGCAACGAATGCCACGCCATGTCGAGTTCGTCGGCCGCCAGACTCTCGCCCATCGCGTAGCCCTCGCCGAGCTTTGCGGCGCTCTCCATCTTGTCTATAAGTGCTTGAGGCATCGGTTCGTGCGTTTTGTAGCTGAAGGCGTAGTGCCTAAGCACGGACGGATAAAGCGCCCAATGCTCGTTGAACTGCGACGGAAACTCCACAAAGTCGCGCGGCCGAGCGGTGCCGGAGAGCGACGGGTATTTCTCGTCGGCGAAAAACGCGTTGAGCGCGTGGCCGAACTCGTGGAACATACCCCTTACGCTATCGATCGTCAGCAGCGTCGGCTGTCCCGGCGGCCCTTTCGGAATGTTTTCGACGTTGTAGACGACGGGCTTCGTTCCAAGCAGTACGGAGTAGTCCGTAAACGAGTTCATCCACGCGCCGCCCTGCTTATTGTCCCGTTTGAAGAAATCGAAATACATGAGTGCGAGCGGCGCCTCGTTTTTATCAAACACTTCGAAAACGCGTACATCGGCCTGCCAGACCGGAATGTCGTGGCGCTCTTTGAATGTGATGCCGTAGAGCTGATTTGCCGCATAAAAGAGGCCGTTCTGCAGCACGTCGTTCAGTTCGAAATATGGCCTAATCTCGTTGTCGTCAACGTCGAACTTCGTCTTGCGGACCTGCTCCGCGTAGTAATTCCAATCATAGGGTTGCAACTGAAAATGCTGGCTGCCCTCACCAATTTGTGCTTGAAGTTCGGCGGCCTCTTCTGCAGCTTTAGCGCGGGTCGGCCCAATGAGCCCCTGTAGGAATTTCTGAACGGCGGCAGGCGTCTGCGCCATTTCTTGCGTTAGCTGATACGCTGCGAAGTCCGGATAGCCGAGCACTTGTGCTTTCTCCGCACGCAGTTTGGCCATCTGTGCAATCGTCGAACGGGTATCGTTGTCGTCGTTTTTTTCGGCGCGCGTCCAGGAGTCCTCGAAGAGCTCCTTTCGCGTGGCGCGGTCCGTTAGCAGCGTGAGTCCGGGTTGTTGCGTCGTATTCTGCAGCGGTATCAGATAGCCGCCGGGATCACGCTTGGCTATTGCCGCCTGCTCGGCGCCGGCAATCGCACTATCGCCGAGGCCCGCGAGTTGGCTCTTGTCTTTTACGACTAGCGCGCCCGCAGCCGTGCCGTCGAGGAGCTTACGCTCGAAGGCGGCTTGCAGCGTAGCCAGTTGCTGGTTGATCTGCCTCAGCTGAGCCTGCTTTGCCTGCGAAAGAGCGGCGCCCGCGTGGAGGAAGCGCTGGTAGTACGTTATGACGAGGTGGCGCGACTCGGGATCGAGATTGAGGCGATCCAAGCTGTTGTAAATCGTCTGAACACGCTCGAAGAGTCTCGGATTGAGGTAAATCGCGTCCTGATGCGCGGCAAGCTTTGGCGCGATGATTTGCCGTACGTGCAGCAGCTGCGGATTGCTGTTCGTAGCGATCTCAACGCCGAACGCACCTGTCGCGCGAGCCAGCAGCTGTCCGGACCTCTCCATCGCAACGAGGGTATTATCGAACGTCGGCGGCGCGGGGTCGTTGGCGATGGCACTTATCTCTTTGAGTTGTTGTCTCATCCCGGCTTCGATCGCCGGTTGATAGTCGCTATCGCTGAGGCGATCGAACGGTAGTGCGCCAAAGGGCAATGTGCTCGGCTGCATCAGGGAGTTTTCGGGCGCGCTCGTCGCGGGGCCGGCCGTCAATGCGGCAAACGCGATAGCTGCGGGGATTGCGAGATGGCGCATTCGCCAGGGATTCGCCGCCTAGCTGGAGCGAACCGGTTTAACGCTTCCTAGGACGGCGCGCATCCCTTATTGCGCTGGATTATAGCTCGATCATGCCGAACGAGCATTGTCCCGGATTCGCTCAGCTGCTTGGAGGTGTCGCGTGAGAATCTTGGCTCGGTCTGCACTTAGCATTAGCCTAAGCGCTGCACTCCTTGTAGGCTGTGGCGGATCGCAGCCGACCGGCGTGCCGCTCAGCCCGCTCTTCCACGGACTCCCGGCGGAACGAGCGCACCCGGATGTCAGCGGCTTTGGAACACTTTTTGCGATCAGCCGGTCCGGCAAAGAAACGGTGATTCACAATTTTGGCGGCCCTCCGGACGGTGCAAACCCGTCGGCCGATTTGATCGACGTTAACGGCACGCTCTACGGCACGACGAGTAGCGGTGGCGCGAACAATGGCGGAACGGTTTTTGCGGTCACCGCGTCCGGCGCGGAAACGGTGCTCCATAGCTTCGGGGGCTCAAACGACGGCCGCGATCCGGTGGCCGGGCTCGTTAGCGTCAAGGGAACGCTCTACGGCACCACGCTGTACGGGGGAAGACACGATTACGGAACGGTGTACTCGATCACACCGTCCGGCACCGAAGCCGTTCTCCACAACTTCGAAGGCGACAACTTCAAAGGCTCGGCTGACGGCACGTCCCCTGCGTCGATGCTCGTCGATGTCAACGGCCCCCTGTACGGCACGACTGAATTCGGAGGTAGCGGCTCGTGCGGAGCGGCCTTGACCGAGTACGACGGCTGCGGCACCGTTTTCCGGATCACAACATCCGGCAAGGAAACGGTGCTCCACGACTTCGATGGATTTCACGGCTGGCGTCCGTATGGAGGCCTTGTCAACGTCAACGGCACGCTATACGGCACGACCGTTTGGAGCCCGGTGGGCTTCGGCCACGGGATCGTCTTCAAGATCAGCACGTCCGGCACCGAAGCGACAATCTACACTTTCCAAGGCAAGGCCGGTGACGGCGCAAGTCCCTATGGGGGCCTGCTCAACGTTAACGGAACGCTCTACGGCACGACAGACGAAGGCGGCGCAAAGAACCGCGGAACCTTTTACGCGATCACGACGTCCGGTGCGGAGAAGATGCTTCACAGCTTTGGTGCTGAGCAAGACGGCAGCCACCCATATTCGCGCCTCGTTAACGTCAGCGGCAAGCTCTACGGAACAACAACCATGGGGCGTCGCGCGACCTTTGGCGGTACCGTTTTTGCCGTCACTACCTCTGGTGCGGAGATGGTGGTTGACGACTTTAGCCGGCCGCAAAAGGGCAGGCACCCGTATGCAGGCCTCATCAACATTAAGGGAACGTTCTACGGCACCACGGAGTACGGAGGCGCAAACAAATAAAGATCCCCAGGTTCGCTCTTAGCGCTTCCTTCAGGGGCTCTCGGCTCGCTATCGTCACGGCTCAGTGGATAACGGCTGATCGAAACATCGGTAGTGATTGGCCGCACGTCCTGCGTGAACGTGCGGAGCGTTGTGCCGCGTCTCGCGCTCGTTGCCGGCTGGATTTGGGCGATCGTCGCCGGCGGCGGAGGCTTGTTGTTGCTCGTCCGGCTGGGGCCCTGGCCACCGACAAACGGATGGTTCGCGCTCCTCTCGGGAATCAGCGCGTGTCCGGCGACGGCATGGTTTTTCAAACGCTTTAATGTCGAGTTATCGGGACGCGCCCAACTGATCGCAGCCGCGACATTCTTCGCGCTGGGTCGTATAGCGTTGTTACTCGAACACCGATAGTTGTTATCGAGGGATTCCCCGGGGAGCCTGAGACCGGCGGAAGGGGTCAACCCGAGGGTCGTGTACTAGTGACCGCATGGTGCGTCAATCACTGCTTGTGATGTCGGCATGGTTGATCGCTGCGATGGTGACGGCGGACGCTGCCGAAACGACGTTCACGGCCTTCCCAGATAAGTCGTACGCGATCGAGCATGTCGAATTGATAGACGGCCTCGGGACACCTCCCCGACGCGACTGGACCGAGCCACATTCTTAACGTCGAGATGGAATTCGAGCGCGCCTTTGTTGCCCAGGGTGGACTGCTTACCGAAGGCGCCGACGCAGGTCCAGGCGTGATCCCCGGATTTGCCGATCAGCGGGAGATCGAACTGCTCGTTGCGACCGGTTTCACGCCGCTTCAAGCCATCGAGATCGCAACTGCTGACGGCGCGCGTGCGATGCATCGCTTTGACCGCATCGGCAGCATCGAACGCGGAAAACAAGCCGACCTGCTGCTTCTTGACGGCGACGTAACGACAGACATTGCGGCGATCGAGCATCCGGTTCTCGTGATTCGCAACGGAACGGCATACGACCCCAATGAACTCGTTAGGGCCACCGTTGGCCGAGTTGGGAGAGAGTGAGCGCGCGCGACCGTCAACGACCGCTATGGGTCATCGTCGTACGAATATTGATTGACTGAGCCCCGAAACTTCGGCGCCTTGAACGGCACGAACGGTCGTGGGCTCTGCTTGAAATCAAAGCAGTCGCTCAAGTCGTCCGAGAGCCGGTCGGTCGTTTTGAGAGCACCCTGCGGTATCCCATACGTTTTCTCGACAAAGGCGAGCAGACTCCCGAACTCGTGCTGGGCTTTCGAAACGTATCCCTTCTTGGCATAGGGTGAGATCACGAGTAGCGGAACGCGGAATCCGAGCTCGTCGAAGTTACGCGTCGGCGGAGCGACGTGGTCGTACCATCCGCCCCAATCATCCCAAACAACAAGGATCGCGGTGCTGTCCCAATACTGGCTCTCGCCGACCGCGTTGACGACCGCCGCAACCCAGGCGGGCCCCCTGTCCGTCCCGTTCTTACTCGCGTGGTCGGACCAATTCGCAGCGGGCATGACCCACGAGACGTCGGCCAATTTTCCGTCAGCAGCGTCCTTTAAGATTCGCGTTGAACGCGGGATGATGTATTGGGCATCTTTTCCAAACCGCACGTGGTCGATGGCGTCAAGCGCGTGCCAATAACCTGCACCCTTGCCGGTCTGGTAGTAGCGCCACGTGACGCCTTTCTCATCGAGGAAGTCGGAGAGCACCGAGCGCTCAAAGCATGGGAGATGTGGGGGGCCCTCGGAGCCATTCATGATCGATACGATGTCGACACGGATATATGGTGCCGACCCGCAGCCGCCCACCCGAGCTTGTCCCGTGTTTTCGTCGAACGTGTTGTTTTTCACGCGATACCCAGACATGGTGTCATCACCAGCGGTTCCGCTGACGAGGTAGAGATGCGCCGGAAAGCTCGGCCCGCGATTCGTCTGGAACATATGATCGGCCAACACGTACTGTCTCGCCATGTCGTGGTAGGGTTTAACCTCGGATTCGGGAGCGTACCCGAATGGGCGCAGGTGGTGTGCGGGACTAAACGAGGAGTCGAACCCGTCCATTTTGCCGTTGTTGTAATCCTTAATAAACGCACTTTGTCCATGCGGCAGATCGTATGGAGCGGCGAGGGAGATCGGTAGCAGGGGTACACGTTGGCCATGGAAATCCACGGCGTACGATGCGACATCAGCTCCACGAATACCGTGAAAGAGATAATCCGTCGACCGGTTCTCCTGAACGATGATTACGACGTGCTTGATTGGTGTTGACAACGACTTAACGCTCTGCGGGTAGACGGCGGGCATCGTCGATGTCGCGGATCGCCCCGTACAAGAAGCCAGCCCAAAGATAACGAGGGCCAAAAGCACCCTCAGCTTGTGAATCATTTTGCGTCTCTCCTCCGGACGGGCCATTAGCGCTCAACCGCTCGTTATCATGCTAGGGGTCGCTAAGCAAACCGGCCCTGCGTGAACGTCCGGGCTGAGACTATCATTAGTGACGATTTATTTCTAAGGCGTCAAGGGTAGTAACCGATAGAGATGTGTCTTTGGCCGGCAGAGTCGGCCAAACGAGCGACCGGTTCGCTCCAATAAAACATCTCAAAAGGGACACAATGCTAATCAGAAGATCGCTCTCGGCAATAACCGCATCCATACTCATCGTGGCCGCGCCGGTGGCCGCGTCTGCACAAGTTAGCCTCGGCGTCGCGTTCGCGGCGGGTGGAGGCTGGGGCGTCGGCGTCGCGGTTGGCTATGCTCCGCCGCCATTGCCGGTGTATGCGCAGCCTGCCGCGCCGTATCCGAACTATCAATGGATCCCAGGCTACTGGGGCTGGGGGTCGGCCGGTTATTATTGGATCCCAGGTTACTGGGTGCCGCCACCGGTCGTGGGCTACTACTGGACGCCAGGTTACTGGGGCTACTTCAACGGTGCTTACGTATGGAACGCGGGCTACTGGGGTCCGACCGTGGGCTTTTACGGTGGGATCAACTACGGGTTCGGGTACTTCGGCACAGGCTTTGTTGGCGGGTTCTGGTCGGGTGGATTCTTCAACTACAACACGGCCGTCGTGAACGTCAACCGGACGGTCATACACAACACGTTCAATCGGACCGTGATCCACGGAAGGATCAGTGGTTCGCGGCCTAGCTTCAACGGCGGCCGCGGCGGAGTTCGAGCGAGACCGACCGTAGGGCAGCTGGTCGCGCGACGGCATGGCGTTGCAGCAACTCCCGCGCAGCGCGCCCACGCGCGCGTTGCCTCCCGCGATCACGCCCTTCTCGCCTCGGCAAACCACGGGCGGCCGCGCATTGCGGCCGTGCAAAGGCCCTTTAGCGCGAGGAATCGACCGTCAGACGCTCACGGTAGGGTCAGCGCAGTCGCGTCGCATCACAACGCGCCGACTACGGCCGGCCATCGCAGTGGAGCGGTGACTGCATCGCATCACAATGCGCCGAGTACGGCCAGCCATCGCAGTGGATCGATGGTCGCGTCGCATCACGATGCGCCGACAACCGCGAGTCATCATGGCCAAGTCTCGGCGGGCGCGATGCATAGCACGCACTCGGCAGCTCAGGGCGGTACGTTCGGCCGTTCCGGCGGCGGCTATCACGGTGGCAGCGTGTACGCCGGCCATCCCGGGGGTGACGGTGGCTACCACGGTAGCATGGGGGGCGGTCGTCCCAGCGGTGGTGGCGGCATGGGCGGCGGTCGTCCCAGCGGCGCCGGTGGCGGCGGACGTAGACCGCCGGAAAGGTAGAGCGCGTTTCTACGCGATCGACGAAAGCGGCATCACATCGCTTCTTTGATGCCGCTTCGAATCAGTAACCAGTTCGCAGGATAAGACGTTAGGTAACCTATTACCATTCCGATCTGCATCATGAACCAAAACGCCGGTTGATTCGGCATCAGCGGCGGGTGAAAGAGAACGAAGAAGCTCAGGGCCATCCACCCGAACAAACCGATCTCGAAAGCTGTCAGCGAAAGCGTGTCGGCCTTAACAGCCGCCTTAAGGCCCGGAACAACTGAGAGATGACGCATCGGAACGATCGCGAAGAACTGGAATGCGATGCCGAACGCATACGCTAGTATGTAATCGCCCGCAAACTCGGCAGCCAGAGTTGAGCCGAGGATCGTGAAAGTGGTAAAGAAAATCGCGAACTCTGCGATGACGTCGCCGAGGACGCAACCCGCACCGCAGTGAGTAGCGCTGACAGCCACGCTGCTATAGAAGGGCTTCTCGGCCATCCGGCCGTCACTGCGCATCATCGCCTCTCGCGATGCCGGCCTGCCAAGCCGTACGTACATCCAGATCGCCAGCGGGCCGCCGTAGAGGCCAGTGATCGGCCATACCCAGTTCATGATTGCCATCTGTTGTGGATGTCGCAGGATGTCGATTAGGACGACCGCGGAGCAGATCGCGGCTACGCTCAGGGATACGATGGAGAGTGTGTTCAACCAGGCGGGTACCACTATGGCAGCTCGTCGTCGCCTAGCCCAAAATAGTGCCCAAGCTCGTGAATCACCGTCTTACGCACTTCTTCCACTGCTTCGTGCCGGCTCTCTGCGACGCGCCCGATCGGCCCGCGGAATATCGCGATCTCGTCGGGTAATAGCGGCATGTCGTGCGTCCGGTTGGTGAGCGCGACCCCGCGGTAGATACCGAGGAGCTCGGAATCGGCCTCGGGGTCGCCTTCGGCGTTCTCCAGGTCCTCGGCGCTCGGTTCGTCCTCGACCGTGACGGCGACGTTCTCAACGAGATCGGCGAACCGTTTGGGCAACGACTCGAGCGCCTCTTCGACCACGCGCTCGAATTCGGCACGCGTCAGGCGCTCACCGGCCATTACGAAATCGAGGAGTCGGGAAACGAGCGGAGCATCTGTCCGCGGTGAAAGGTGATGAAAAGGGCGTTCGCGGTGGCCGAGACCTGCACGTGCACTCGGTTCCGACCATCGCCGAACAGGCTCGAATCAGCATCGAAATCGTCGCCATCCTTGCCGCAGGTTTGTGGGCATTGTACACGTTCGTATACGAACAACGTATCAAACCCCTTTCGGAACCGGCATCGTTCTCCTTACCAACGGTCGTGGATCAGAGTTCGACCGTGAATGGCGTCGCATTTCTTACAATTCACAAACGGGTTGAGAACACCGGCAACGTGCCGATCGACATCGCAGCCGAGGCGCTCAGCGTTTACGGCGAACGCATCGCACGACGCTCGGAGCGCTACGATTTCACCGAATCGCCGACCAACGTGAAAGTCACCGCCGACGTCCCGCGTAAAGCCGTCGCATTGCTCTATTCATTCGCGAAGCTGCGGGCCGGCGCGGTGGGAGGAAATCAGAACACGAACTACTACGTGCCTGCGCACAGCTCCGCGGATGAGAACCTGCTCGTCGCCGTTCCGGTCAAAAGCTACCCCGTCGTGCTGATCGTTCGCAAGGATTTCGTCGAAAAGGCTCCGATCGATCCGAAAGTTAGGGTGCAAATTGTGAAAGCCCCGCTAGGTGCATATGTTTTGAGCTCGAGTGACCGAACGGGCGAATTCGACTCCAAGGTCGAGTACCCGATTCGTCTACGCTGACGGGTCTTCTTGCGTGCCGGAATGCAGGCGTTGGCGGCGAGCGGCGAAAGATCCATCGCATGAGCGATGACTCAATCTCGAAGATTGCGGAGCTATTACATCAGGTCGGTGACGTCCACCACGTCGTCTTCGCCGACACGGATGGCAACGACGATGACTGGGCGACCTTCTATTCGGATTGGCTTCTGACGCACTCCGATCTTCCGCGCTTGCTCGCGCGGCGTCCGGTGCGCAGCCACCTCACGCGTTTGCTGGTCGAACTCGACCAAGCGTACGCGACTGCTGCTCCGTCGGAGCCCTGGCCGGCGTGGTACGCCTCACGTCTAGTGGAGCGATACGGCTGAAGCCGTCGATCGCGTTCGCCGTATTCGCCCTCACGGTCGCCGGATGCGGGTCGATCTATCCGCAGCCGCCGCTCGGGCTCACTGGTGTCAGCGGCAGCGCCGGCTTGCGTGTCGGCTCGGTCTCGCTCCATCGCTGCTACGGTGGCGATTACTACTGCGGCACGGTTCGCGTCGCGCTCGATCCCGCCGGCCAAGTCTCCGGCAGCATCGAAATCGCGATCGCGTGGCTACCGCACTCAGACCGCTCCGCGCGATCCGAAGGGACGATCGTCGCCGTCGAAGGGGGTCCGGGTTACGGCTCAATCGGAAGCCGTTCGCTCTACCGCCCGCTCTACGCGCCGTTGTTGACGTCGCGCGACATGCTCCTGGTCGACAACCGTGGAACCGGGCTTTCCGGCGCGATCGTCTGCCGGCCCCTGCAAGGTCGCCATCTCATGAAGCTGGCGTACGTCACGCGTTGCGGTCACGAGCTCGGCCACACCTCCGACCTCTACGGTACGGCGATCGCCGCGGACGACATGGCTACGATTCTCACCGCTCTGCACGTCCGCAAGGTTGACCTCTATGGCGATTCGTACGGATCGTTCTTCGTGCAAGCTTTTGCGGGGCGTCATCCCGAGCACGTTCGATCCCTCGTTCTCGACGGCGCCTACCAAGTGTCGGGCGGCAGCCCGTGGTATCCGAGCACGGCCCGGACGTTACGCCGGGCGTTCGACATCGCGTGCGAACGTTCCCCGGTCTGTGCGAACTTGCACGGGTCGTCGCTCGACCGCATCGAACGTTTGCTCGCCAAGCTGCGCGCCGGTCGCGAGAAGATCTCCCCGGCGCAGATCGCGTTCGTAATGGACTCGGCTGGACTCGATCCGTTGGCATTTCGCGATCTCGATGCCGCCGCACGCGCGTACGTCGACGCTAACGACGCTATTCCGCTGGAGCGTCTGGTCGACGAAACGTATGCAGAAGAAGAAGGTGCCGGTGGTCCGGCGCGCTCTTATAGCCAGGGACTCTTCGTTGCGGCCAGCTGCTCCGACAATCCGCAAGCATACGACATGCGCCTGCAGCCGCCCGAGCGGATTGCCGACTGGCGGCGCGCTCTGGCTCTTAAGCGTGAGAACGACCCGGCGCTCTATGCGCCGTTCTCGTTGGAAGAGTTTCTGCACATGCCGCTCGACTACGCCTACGTACCGCTCTGCACGACCTGGCCCGTCGCCTCGCCCAAACATCCGGCCGGCCAGCCGGTGCCGCCCGGCACGCGCTTTCCCGGCGTCCCGGTGCTCGTGCTTAACGGCGATCTCGACACGACTACGACACCCAAGGAAGGGGAACGAGCCGCTCGACTCTTCCCTAACGCGACGCACGTGATCGTTGCGAACAGCGTACACGTCACGGCGCTCGATGATTTCTACGGCTGCGCCTCGGGCATCGTACGCCGGTTCACTCTCACGAAAAAGGTTGACGCGCAGTGCGCTGCGCGCGTTCCTGCGCTCCATCTCGTGCCGGCATTCTCACGCACGATCGACGACGTCGAAGCGGCGAGCCCACTTTCGGGCAACGAGGCGCCGGCTAAGCAGCGCCGAGCAGCCGCAACTGCGGCGCTCGCTGCGGCCGACGTGCTGGCTCGCTCGTACGAATTCGGCTTGAGCGCAGGTTCGGGGCTACGCGGTGGATCGTACACGGCAATGCCGAGGAACGCGCACGACGGCGCGACCCTGTCGGGGATTCGTTGGACGAACGATCTGACGGTTTCCGGCACCGCGCAATACGATGCGCGCGCCGCGAGCGCGCAAGCGCATCTCAAACTCGCAGGCGCATGCGCCGGAAGCCTCGACATCACCTGGCCAACAGCCGGCAGCAGCGCTCAGGCTAAGCTAGACGGCACGGTCGACGGTTACGCGTTGCACGCGGGGATGCCGGCGCCGTGACGTGCAGGGCGAGACGCAAAGCGAAGGTAACTCCGCGGTTATCCTCCAGTCCCCTAAAAAAAGGAGCATTTATGAAGGGACTTTTGAAACTCGCGGTGCCGTGCTTTGCAACACTTGCATTTGCGGCATGCAGCGCCGGCGGTTCCTCGGGCCTGCCGGGTACAAATCAGCAGTCAGCCGAGGGGGTACGAGCGCTTCCCCAGTGGCTAATAACCGGTTCGGCGACGCCGGCTTGCGCGGGTAGCCGCGTCGGTCGAGCGCAGTGCGACGTTCTCCTGCAGGTCGGCGGCGCTCACCTTGCCGTGGCTGGACTCGGCGCGACCACTCTGGAGACGTACTACAACTTGCCCTCGTCGACGAAAGGATCGGGTCAGGTCGTCGCGCTCGTCGATGCCTTTGACAACCCCGACGTTTCGTCCGACCTCGCAAAGTACCGCACTCAGTTCGGGCTAGGAACGGCAAACTTCCACAAGTACAACGAGAACGGTCAGCAGGGTAACTATCCTAGCGGCAACGTCGGCTGGGGTCTCGAGATCGACCTAGACGTTCAAATGGTCTCGGCGGCCTGTCCGCTCTGTACGATCGATCTGGTCGAGGCGAACTCGAGTGCCTGGAGCGATCTGCAGAAGGCCGAGGCGGAGGCGGTCACGCTCGGCGCGACGATCGTCAGCAATAGCTACAGCGGCACAGGCGGAAGCGAATCGTCGTACGACACGCCGGGAGTTACCTACGTTGCAAGCGCCGGCGATAGCGGCTACGGTCTTTTCGATCCGGCGACGTTCCAGTCGGTCGTTGCCGCTGGCGGGACGACGCTGACGCCATCGCGAGGAAGTTATGTCGAGAAGGTTTGGGTTGACAGCGGCGGCGGCTGTTCGAGCACTCGCGAGGCGAAGCCATCGTGGCAGACCGATCCGAAGTGCACGTTTCGCTCGGGTAACGATGCCTCGGCCGTCGCGGCGGACGCCGCGGAGTACGACTCGTATGGCTACGGCGGCTGGGTCACCGTTGATGGTACGAGCATCTCTTCGCCGCTGCTTGCGGGCGTCTACGCCCTAGCGGGAAACTCGACGAGCCAGGATGGCGGCAAGAATCTTTGGATGCTTAGCCCAAGTCAGCTCCAGAACGATCTGCACGCGATCACAAAGGGCGGCAAGATCACCGGCTGTCCTTCGAATCTGAGAACCACGTATCTCTGTAAAGTCGGAACCGGGCAGTTCGGCCAATATTCGGGTCCCGATGGGTGGGGATCGCCCAACGGGGTTGGCGCCTTCTAATACCGGCGGGTTTCACGCATTGGAGAGGCTGCACCGGCGTGCGGCCTCTCGCGTTTTAAGCGGAGGCGTGTGACAGCGAGAGCGCTTCGTCGATCGCGAGCTCTTCGCCGATCGTCGCGCCTGCAATCATTAAGCGCTCGACTTCGTCTGCGCCCATCGCCTCGATTAACGTCGCGAGGGCGCGATCGTACTCGAACTGCTCGTGGTTCTGAAGCCGCGCGGCGCCCATTGCCTTGAGCCTAGCGTCGACAAAGCCGAGTATCCGCACCGCGCTGGTGCGCTCGTCAGCGCCGCGAAGCGCGGCTATCGCGGCGAGGTGCTGCAGCGCGTATGCCGTTAGCACGTCCAAACGGTGGTCACGTGCGAGTTCAAGCAGCTCGCGCACGCAACTTACGGCCTCGTCGTGGCGACCGAGCGCGACGAGATACGCCGTCATGCTGTCAAGCGCGGTTGCGACCAACGGCAGATCGTTCGATTCCCTCAGCGTTTCGACCGCATCGGTCGCGTGCTGCAAAGCGGCCTCGGTATTGCCCGCGCAGAACTCACATTCGCCGAGATCGTTGAGCGCGAACGCGGCGTTGAGTCGCGCTCCCAGCCGCTCGTAAATGGCTATCGCTTCGGTAATCCGCTTGCGAGCGGTCACGATGTCGCCGCGCTTGGTCCCGCTTACGTATCCAAGGCACCGTACCGTGTATGCGATCAGCCGGGCGTTACCGAGCGCACGCGCTTGCGCCAGAGCGTCCTCCAGCATCGGCACGCCTTCGTCGTCGCGTCCAAGGCTAACCAATGCGTGGCCGTTTGAAATCTGCGCGCGAGCGATTCCAAGCGCATCCCCCGCCTCGCGAAAATGGGCGATTGCGTTGATGCTGCTCGCAAGATGCGAGTCGTGTTCGCGCAGCTGCCAGGCGATCACGGCCATTGCGATTTCCAATTCCGCGACCACGCCGACAGGCGTCGCGCCATCGGCGAGCTCCAGCGCCAGCCGAACCCAGTGCTGGCCCTCGAGCTGACCGAAGTACTGCCAAACGACGCGCAGCTTGGCCGCGAGGCTCTGCCCGATCGAAACGTCGCCGCGTTCGGCTAACGCCCACTGCAGCGCTGCGCGCCAGTTTCCCAACTCCTCGCGCGCGAAAGCTCGCCAAATTTCGTCGGACTCACACTCATAATAATGGTCGAACCGCTCGGCCAGCTCGAGGCTAGCGCGCGCGTGACGGCGCGCCGTGCCCTGCGCCTCACCGCGCTCGTCGAGCCGTTCGTGCGCGTACTGGCGAAACGTTTCCAAGAGCCGGTACCGGGTTTCGCGGCCGTCGCAATCGGCGGTCACCAGCGACTTATCAACGAGCGAGGATAAGATCTCGAACGTGTCGTTCGATTCTGAGGCGTCGTCACCACAGACGAGGGCGGCGGAATCGAGCGTACAACCGCCGCTAAAGACGGAGAGCCGTTCGAAAACGCGCTGTTCGCGGTCGGAGAGCAGATTGTAGCTCCAGTCGACCATCGCGCGCATCGTTTGATGGCGCGGCAGGGCCGTACGGGCACCGCCCGTGAGGAGCCGAAAACTGTCGTCGAGCCTTGACGTGAGCGTCTTTAACGACAGCGCGTTCATTCGCGCGGCCGCCAATTCGATTGCCAGCGGAATGCCGTCCAGCCGCCGGCAAAGGTGATCGAGCGTAGATCGATCTTGATCGGCAACCGCAAAACGGTGATTTACCGACCGCGCACGGTCCACGAACAATGCGATCGAATACGTTGGCGCGAGCGAGGGCAGCCGATACGCGCATTCTCCGGCCGCCTTGAGCGGCTCGCGGCTGGTGGCCAGAACGCGCAGCTGCGAGCAGCCCGACAATAAGGTTTCGGTAACGTACGCCGCGCCCGGAACGAGGTGTTCGCAGTTGTCGAGCAGCAGCAGCAGCGATTTAGTTTTCAGATAGGCGAGGAGTGTGTCGAGCAACGGGCGCCGGGGGACTTCCGGCACTCCCAAAGCCGTAGCAATCGCAGCGACGACGAGCGAATGATCGCCGACCGTCTCCAGCGCGACGAACGCAGTACTGCGTCCGCTGTCTCTGCTTAATCTCGTCGCCAGCTGCAGCGCCGTCTGCGTCTTGCCGATGCCGCCGGCTCCGATAAGCGTGATTAGACGGTGATCGCGAACCAAGAGTGCAAGCTCGTCGAGTTCCGTCTCTCGTCCGACGAAGCTCGTGAGCGCCAACGGCAGAGTCGAGACGCCGGCGCTCGTCCTACCCTGTCTTTGCGCGGCCGTCTCGAACTCTTCGCGACGCTCGTCGTCGAGCTCCAGCGCGCCGACCAATAACGCGAGCGTTTCGCGCTGGGGCGTGCGGCGATAGCCGCGCTCGAGCGCGCCGATTCCGTTGGTGCTCATTCGCGCGCGTTCGGCGAGCGCTTCTTGCGAGAGCCCGGCGGCGATTCTATATTGCCGCAGGAGCGTCCCGAAATCAGACTGGCCGGATGGTCTTCTCTCGTCCTCCACCGCAGTCAAGGACTTCGAGCCTCGCGGTAAATAATCTCTCCGCCGCGCAGCGTATAGCGAACCGAGGCCAAAGCGCGGACGTTCGTCGACGGATCTCCATTGAGAACGGCGAGGTCGGCCAATCTCCCAACCGCAACTTCGCCGGCGTTCGGCTCGCCCTCGAATCGTTGGGCGGGCGCCGTCGTGAGCGAGGCCAAGATGCCACGAAAGGTAGCTCCGGCTTGCGACATCAACGCATACTCGTCGGTGGGATCGTACTCGACCGCGCCGAGATCGGTTCCGAAAAGAACCGCGCCGCCCCACTCCAGCCACGCCCGTAGTTGCGCTACCGCGGTGCCGACGAGCGCGTCACGCGCGCCGATGCGGTCGTGACGCATCATGCTCTGCCAAACCATCAGCGTGGGAATCAGCGCCGCTTCCGCCGCTTGCATCGCTTCCAAGACGTCGCCGCCCCACGGCCCCGAGCGCGGCGTCGTGTGAGCGATGATATCGACGCCTCCGTCGAGTGCCGCGAAGATGTCGGAAGCCGCGTTGGGATGGGCAAAGACGAATTTTCCGGCGACGTGCGCTTCCTCGACGCACGCGCGTATCGCGCCCGGCGGGAGCTGACCTACCGTCGGCGCCGAGAGAAAGAGCTTGAGAGCGTCCACGCCTTGCGCGAGGAGGTTCTTCGAGACGTCGCGCGCTTGCGCGGCGTCTGAGACTTCGGAAAGCGACGTTTCCATGAGTCCGAGAACGCGAAAGACTTCGGCCGACGGCGTGCCGCCGGCAGGGATCAAGCCTTCGCCGGTCGAGCGGATGAACGGACCGCCGATCTCACCGGACTCGATGCGGTCGCGCAGTCGCCGCGTGTTCTCCCAGCTCGACGAAAGGTCGAAGAGATTCGTAAAGCCATAGCGCGTGAGCTCCGCAAGCTGTCGCGCGAGCTCGGCTGCGGGTATCGAATCGGCGCTCGCCCATTTGCGCTCGTGGAAGTGAACGTGGCTATTCCAAAAACCGGCGGTGATCGTGCAACTCGAACAATCTAAAACCTTAGCGCCTTCGGGCACTTGCGTGGAAGCGCGCGGGCCAATTTCAGCGACCCTTCCATCGCGAATGACGATCGTCGCGTCCTGCCGGACCGGCGCTTGCGGGCTCGCATAGAGCGTTGCGCCGATCAGCGCGAGGTCGTCGATTGCGTGCCTCTAACCGGAGCCGCTTTACTTCGCGTGGGGGGCGACGATTTCCGAAAGCATGTCGGGCGTACCGGGGATCCGCTCGAGATGCGGGTAGCGGATGCCGTCATGGTAATCGAGCGAGAGCGTTTGATACCAACCCGTTTGGGTCGTTATCAGCGAGATCGGCGCGGGGGAGTGGTGCGCGCGCTTTACCGCGTACTGCAAAACGTCTTCGGTAAACTGCTGACCGTTAACGGCGAGCACGTGCATTCCCGGCGCGAGGCCGGCTCGCCAGGCGGGTGAACCCTCGCGCACGTCGCGAACGACGCCCTCCGTGGTCAGGTCGGCGCCGTAGGAGTACCAGCCACCAATGCCGTGATCGTCGGCTTGCTCGGCCTTGATGAACTCGTTGGGCTTCTCGTTGTAGACCATCCGCCAGCCGGCGCGCGCGAGCTCGTCGTTGGGCGGATGGACGTCGGCGTGGTAGACGTGCCTCTCAAAGAAGTCGTGCCAATCGTACGGCTCGACCTCGTTGAGAAGCGCTTCGATCTGCGCGCGCGTGTAGGTTTCGACAATCGGCCCGGTAACCGGCGGCGCGGTATATCGGTGGAGGAAGGTGTCGAGAGAACGCGCGCCGTGCGAGCGCTCTCGGATGATCGTATCGACGTCAAGCCAGACCAGCTCACCTTCGGTATAAAAATCGTTGGCATTACGACGGATCGCCGGATACGCGCCGCGTGCCTGATAGAAATACGGTGCACCGGTCGTCAGATCGATGAGTGGGGTCGTGTTGCGCCCGGTCTCGTAGTCCATCGAAGCGTAGACCGTGGCGAGGTACTCGGGGTACTGCTTGGGCTCGCGAATGCCGGCGCGAAACGAGATCACGTCCCCGAGATACTGGTTCATCCCCTCGTACACCCAAAGCAGATCGGTCAGCTGCGGCACCTGAAAGTTCGGCGTAGTGAGGTCGGCCGGCCGGCGATACTTCCCATTCCACGAGTGCGAAACCTCATGCGTGACCAGGTCGCCGCCGGAAAGCGATTCGTCGGGATCGGTTAGGAAGTCGTCGGACGCGCGGTCGTCGCTCGACTGATGGTGCTCGATGCCTTGGAAACCGATCGCGTCGCTGAGCGTCAGCAACGCGTGATAATCGGCAAAATGCCGCGAGCCGTACATTGCGAACGTCTCCGCCGGCACGCGTTCGTACGCGCGCAACAGACCGGCCGGGACGTCCAGATCTTGAGGATGGTCGGCAAATGCGTCGAGCTGGACGTAACCCGAGCCGTCGCGCCAAAGATCCCACTTCCGAACGTACTGACCCATATCGAGGGGCGAATCGACAAGCATGTTGAGGGGCGTGACTGCGAAGTCAATGCGATTGCCGCTGCGCGTCTGTTCGCGCAGGGCTGTTGCGAAGTCCCAACCGGCCGGGATGATAATCGAGGGTTTGACGTAGTAGTGGTGTGAGTCGATGCCGTCCTGGTAAAGCAAGGCGCGATTCCAGTTCAGGATCGCGACCGAGTGCGTCGACATGGTGTCGCCGGGGGCGTTCATGAGCACGTCGAAGGCGACGTCGATGGCCGGTACGCCCGCCGGAACGTTGACATGGAAGGCGTAGAGGTCGTTGGCGTCGCGACGCCAATCCAGCGGCGTGCCGTTCGCGGAGACTCGCAGCGCGGCGAGGTCGTTGAGCGGTCCAGTCGGCCCGTGTTCGCCCGGAATCCACTTCGGGTAGACGACCGTAAAGCTTCCGGCCGTAGCGGGGATGCGCTCGCGCACCTCCATGATGCCTTCAGCCGCGCGCGATGCGTCGAGGGTCAGCGTTGCGGGGTGATCGGGCGTGGCGTACGGCGTCGCAGCGACGAAGCCGGCGGCGGACACCGCGCCGGGCGCGAGTAACGCGTAACAAATCAATAAAGCTGCGAAGCGTGGCATCTTGCCCCCGTTCTTAACAGGGTGCATGCGCCCTTCCCCGGGAGTTTGGCAGGTCCGCACGCGGCGGACCACCAAGAGGCCTCGGTCCTCTCACTTTCCCCGCTTCCGACGGAGGTCGCTATAACCACGTGAAGATCGTGGTGACGGTTAAGCTCGTTCCGGACCCCAACGCAGAAAAGCGAATCGACGCGCAGACGAAGCGGCTCGTGCGCACCGGCGTCGAGACCGTGCTCAACCCGTATGACGAGTACGCGCTCGAAGCGGCGCTCCAGCTTAAGGAGCGAGCCGGCGGCGACGCGCGCGTGACGGTCTTTTCGATGGCGCCGGAGTCGCTCAAAGAGACGCTGCGCAAGGCGCTGGCGATGGGTGCCGACGATGCGGTCGTGCTTGCCGATCCTGGTCTCGAAGGAAGCGACGTCTGGGCGACGGCGTTCGCGATCGCCGCAGCGTTGCGCAAGCTCGACTTCAATCTGCTCGTGGTCGGCGGCCTGACCGACGATAGCAGTACGGGGGCCGTGCCTGGAGCCCTCGCGGAGCACCTCGGTCTGCCGTGCGTTACTAACGCACGCAAGGTCGAGCTCACCGACGGCAAGCTTGAAGTCGAACGCGAAACGGACGTCGGCTACCAAACCGTACGCACACCGTTGCCGGCGCTGTTGACGACCGCGCTAACGTTCGGTGAGCCGCGCTACGCATCGCTCAAGGGCATCATGGGTGCTAAGAAAAAGACGATTACGACGATGTCGCTCGCCGATCTCTCGCTCGAAGTGCCGGTCGGAACAAGCGGATCGAAGACCGAGCTGCGCAGCTTTGAACCGCCCGCGCCTCGAGGAAAGGGCCGGACCGTCGAAGCGAGCGATGGAGCCGCAGGCGCCCAAGCGATCTTTGAGTTCTTGCAAGAGAAGAAGCTAGTGTAGGTTGTCGCCGTGAAAAACGTCATCGTCTTCGTCGAACATCGTCAGGGATCGACCCGGAAGGTTACCTTCGAGCTCGCGAGCGAGGCCCGCCGGCTCGCCGATCGGCTCGGCGGCACGGCTGCCGCCGTTGCGATCGGGTCGGGGGCCACGGAGCTAGCCGAACAGTTGAAGGCGTACCCGCTCGACACGATCTACGTCAATGACGACCGCGATGCCGATGCCTTCTTGCTCGACCCAGTCGTCGATTATCTGCAGGCGGCCGCCGAGCTCGTGGGGCCCGCACTGATCCTGATTCCGAATACGCTCTCAGGGCGTGACGTCGCGGGGCGTTCGGTAGTACGCTTGAACGCCGGCATCGTGGCCGACGTTGTGGAGGTGCGCGTTGACGACGATGCTATCGTTTGCGTCTCACCGAAACTCGGCGGGGTTATGATAACGAGCTGCGCGTTGCGCAGCGCCGAGTACGGCATAGCCACCGTTCGGCCGAGTGCATTCGCCGCCTCACCCGGCGGCAGCGGCGCCCAAATTGTCGCGCTCGCGAAACCCGCCAAAACCTACGCTGCCGCGATCGAGCGCGACATAGAGGAAGGTGCCGGCGAACTGGCGCTCGAGGAAGCGCCCGTCGTCGTCGCGGGCGGGCGTGGGCTCGGCGGCCCGGAGCCTTTCGATGCTCTGTTGAAACCCCTAGCGCGAGCATTGGGAGGAGCAGTGGGCGCCTCACGCGCCGCAGCCGACGCCGGCTGGGTGCCGTATAATCTTCAAATCGGGCAGACCGGAAGAACGGTGACCCCGAAACTCTACATCGCGGTCGGCATCTCGGGTGCGATTCAGCACAAGGTCGGCATGCGCGCCTCGGGCACGATCGTCGCCGTCAACAAAGACGCGAGCGCGCCGATCGGCGAGTTCTCCGACCTGCTCGTCGTGGGCGATGCCTTTCGCATCGTGCCGGAGCTGACGAAATTGATTGAAGCTGCCAAAGGAAACGTCTCTTGAAACGACTTGGACTCATAATATTGATCGCTCTCGCGAGCATCGTCGGCGTGGCGGCCACGACCCCGCACGCTCAGGCCGGACTCTTCGGCGGCAAAAAGGCCTCGCCGACGCCCTCGCCATCGCCGTCGGCTCTCCCGACGGCGAGTCCCGAGCCGCCTAGCGTCGCGATTCCGCGCTTGGTCGCAAAATTGAAGGCGAATCCAACCGATCAGATTGCGATGGCGCAACTTGCTGCGGAGTACTTGCAGGTGAACCGCCCGGACAT
>JBAUMX010000173.1:0-23119 GCA_049578945.1 Candidatus Cybelea sp.
TATGGAAGCGGGGCGAGACGAATTGTTTTAGTTGAACGTGCCTGGCCGCCACGTCGGCCTTGACAAAATCGGCCTTCTCATGGAAGCGCGATGCGGCCTCGCGGGCGCGGCGGCCATGCCGATCCACGCCGCGCCGCCTGCAATGCTGCAAAGCTCGCATAGCAAACACGGCCCGCTATCGCGAAGCCGTGCTTAGGGGTAGAGGCGCGAGGGGCAAGGACGAAAGTTCAGTAAGCCAGTTGAAACACCGCCCCCGCATTCCGGTAATCGCCATATGACGTCGCGCCGTAAAGGACGCCTTCGCTCGGCGCTTTTACTAACGTGGGAGACGGAAAAGCGCCGCGAGCACCGCCGCTAAAGCGGTAGAGCACCATCTCCTTCCCCGTTCTGGTCGAGATCGCAAAGATCACGCCACAGCCGTCGCTCCGTTTGTCACATTTGTTTCCTCCCCATCCGGTGGTTCCGTACAGCGTACCGTTATGATACACTTCAACGCCAGGTGAGCAGCAGCCGTCGAGGCCGGGTGAGAATCGATGCAAAACTCGCTCCGTGTATTTACCTCCCGCCGCTACCAGTTCGTAGATAAGGCCGCAACTGTGGTGGAGTTTGCCGATGACGCAGCGACCGTTCCCACCGCCAGCCGAGCCGTAGAGATTTCCTGCAGGGTCGCTGACGCTCAGGGCCGCATCCGTGCCGTTCTTTGCATCGGATTGGCGAAACTTGTGCAGCACCGTCATGTGACCAGAATCAAACCGGTAAGCGTAGCTGCCACGGGTCCCGTACTCCGTGCCGTAAATCTTGCCATCGATGACCATAGCTCCGCCGCCATTTTCTCCGGGGTTACCGCCGAAATTCCAGAGCACACGCTTGGTATACTGGTTACCGGACCGAACCAATTCGAAAAGGAATCCGCAGCTGCAGTTTTTCCGTGAACCGCCGCCCGCTATACCCAAGATTTGGTCCCCGTCCGGAAGGCTCTGGCCCCCCAAAAACCCAGGCCCGTATCCGCCCGCGCGGTTCTTGAAGCGGTAGAGAATGCTATACGCGTATCCCGAGCCCGACGGCGTCAACTTGAAGACGATGCCGCACCCCACCGAACCCGAATAGCTGCAACCCGTGCCTCCACCCTGTCCCGTTGAGCCATACAGTGCGCCGCTCGAAGCCGCGATGAGTGAACTGGGCCCCGAACCATCGTTACTGCCACCGGTAAAGACGTGTAAGACTGTAAACTCGTAGTGTGAGCCTGATGGCGAAAGTTTGAACACGACGCCGCAGTCACACGTTTTACTGCCTCCAATTAGCGTCTCGCCAAAGATGTTGCCATTACGCCGAGTTAGTGTCTCCGGCCAATTACCGTCGGGCCCTCGAAAGGCATGAATTATTGAGTACTCTCCAGCATCATCCGCGACGCCCGAGAGAGGCGATGACAGTGGTTGTTTGACGCCCTGGGGTGTGGCGATCGGCAGTTGCGATCTCCCGCCACATCCCGCAAGTAATGCTGCAATGACGCCGATGCTGAGCGCGTAGCGACTCGCGATTACGGTCCTCATCTTAGTTGCTCCCTGAGGCTGGACGGATCGGGTGGCTGCGTAAGTTCGCCGTGCCCTTTGCAGTCTCCCAGCGGAGCGAGGTCTTACGACTCTTCGAGCTCGCACAACGAATCCCAGAGCCTCGGATGCGGAATCTTCGTGCCCGCTCGAATGCGCGAGCAGGTCGCGAGCGATAAGCCCGTGGCCTTGCCGATCTCCTTGAGCGAAAAGCCGTCGAGCTTCAGCGCGACCTCGCGCTTGAACCACGCCTCGTCGCGCTGGCCCGGATGCTCGTGCGCCCAGTGGCCCCATGAGTCGCCACCTCTTAAGACGCTAAGTCGTCTTCCTGTCGCGGAAGGTCGCGATGCGTTCGGTGATTCCACGATCAAGGTCAGCAGGGCGTTCCAATGGCGCGGGTGTGGCGTTTCCGTTCCGGCACGAATGCGCGAGCACGCTGCGAGTGACAATCCGATCGCGGCTGCGATCTCCCTTAGGGTAAATATGTCGAGCCTTTGCGCGATCTCACGCTCAAACCAAGCTTCATCGTGTTGGCCCGGATTCTCGCGAGCCCAGCGACGGTTGCGACGATGCCCTTCGCTGATTGCTACCTCGCGCTGGACAGAGGCGCTGACGCGGCGGACCCCGCCGGAGGCTCTTCGGCTAGAAACGAAAATGGTTCCGCTGTTGCACTTTTGTTGCACGGTGCCTAAGAGTATCGCGAAAACCCTTGTAAAATAAGGAGAATGTCTAGCCCCAGCGGGATTCGAACTGTCGCACGGCGGTCCTGGCCGAACCTGCCCATTACTAAATAGTCCGATGCTATCAGGGTTTCCCGATCCCCGAAGGCCTGACCGTTCCTGTCCAAAACGGCCCGTTTCTGGCCGCTCCGTTGCACCGCTGTTGCACGGCCTGCGTCTGGACCACTGATGAGCTGCCGGGCTGCCAGCAGCGGACGCAAATACAAGAAGTGCCACACGCGCGACCCCGAAAGAGGCGGCCCCGGTTAGCTGAACATCCCCATTGTCCGAAACGTTTTCGTCGTAACCTTACGCGGGCTTCGACCCATGAACACGGTGACGACGAGCGATCGCGGTCGGGCGTGATGGGTTCCTTGCGGCCTTCCCGCGGGGTCGCCAACTGGGATTGCCGGCATCGCGATCTTTCGGGAGGTCTACGAGTTGCGCGTGACGCCTTTAGACTCGAACACTAGGAACTGGAAGCCGCGCGACATCCTGCCAAAGCTGCAAAGGGTGCCGGTCGCGCGATCGCAGCTAGCCTGAAGGCGCTGACGCGGTCTTGAATTGCCCATAAGACCCAGGTTCTCAGCGTTAAAAACAGTCCGAAGTCACGGCCTTAACGAGAAAATGGTTCCATTACTCTGGGCGCCCCCGTGTGCGGTGGTTCCGTAAAGTGTGCCATTGACATTGAGGAGAACGCCGAAGGGATTGTTGCCGTCTCCATAGGGGGCGAAACTGTACAGCGCGGTTTCGGTGCCCGAGTTTGTAATCGAGAAGACGGTCCCAAGGCCGTAGGCGCCCCCACTCATGGTTGTCCCGTAAAGCTTGCCTTTCACGTTAGTGAGGCCCGCCCACGGAAACGCGCCATCTGCCCCGGTAAAGCTATGAAGCACCGTTTCCTTGCCAGCCGGAGTCAAGGAGAAAACAGTCCCGCAGCCGAGACCTGAACAAAACCCGGTACCTCCATTTCCGGTCGTGCCGTACAGTATTCCATTGACGTTAATTAGGCCCGCAGTCGGCGCATTACCGTCCGTCCCGCCTGAGAATGCGTAGACAACGGCCTCCGTGCCCGACGGCGTGATCGAAAAAACGGTGCCGCAACCGAAGCCGCCGCATCCTCCGCCGTCGCCAAATTCGGTCGTGCCGTAAAGTGTTCCCTTGACATCGATGAGGCCAGCGCGGGGATTAAGACCGTCGCCAGCGCCGAAATTGTGCAGCACAGTCAGCTTGCCAGATGTCGCGATCGTGAAGACCGTTCCCTGATTCTTTGTGCCGCCTGCAAGGGTGGTGCCGTAGAGTGTACCGTTGACGCTGATGAGCTTTGACTGAGGCTGTGCGCCATCTCTCCCCCCGAAATTGTGAAGGACGGTCTCTTTACCAGACGCCGTCATCGAAAACACCGTCCCGCAACGTGAGCTGGAGCAGTCTCCTGAATTACCGCCAAGATTTGTTGTGCCGTAGAGTGTTCCGTTGACGTCAGTGAGGTCGGCTAAAGGCAACGCTCCACCGAAGCCCGAGAAGCTAGATAGCGTGGTCTTTTTCCCGGACGACGTAATCGTAAACACTGTGCCCGAACCGGTCTTGCCCCCATATCCCGCCGTGCCATACAACGTGCCATCAACTGCAATCAGACCACCATACGGGTTAGCACCATTTTTGTACGGACGCAAAAAGTTATAAAGTAGCTTATACTTGACATTGGACTGAGTCCGCGTCGCTGCGCGTTCCGCAGATGGGGTGAGCGGTGTGCTGCTAACTCCGACACAGCCCGTAAGCATTGCGACGAATCCAAAAACGATAAACGCATAGTAACGATGGCGTAAATATCTCATGTTTCCATACCCTCACGTGAGAAGAAGCTCAGCTTCAATGAAGTGTTGCCCCACCGGGACCTTTCAATCCGCGTAACCAACGAACATCACCGTATCAGGACGCTGAAGCGTTCGTAAAACCTGAAATCCTCGGTATCTTGCGACTGTACTCGTTATTGTTCTCCGCGGCAAGAGTCGTGTTGCAAATACCAAGGAGTCTTTGCAAAAAGTCCCTAAGCGAGTGACTTAGGTCAACGAAAAAAGCCTAAGCCGTCAACAGGTTCTTGATCTCTTTAGCCTTCGCGCCGAAAACCCGATCGCGCGTGATGAGCCTTGCGGCGTGATACGTATCTAACAAAATCGGCGCCGAGGCGAAGCGTTCCGCGTCAACGATTAAAGATTCTATCTGATGGAGTGCATCAGTTTGTCGCCCAAGCTGGTACAATGAAACGGCGGCAACAATCCGCTTGCGAAGAGTGATCTCCACCGGTTCTCGCTGCTGCGATTGGCCTGTAGCAAGTCGCCAAGCCGTGCTTGACTGATGCGACTGTAACGCTCGCTCCGCTCGGAGGCAACTTAGCCGGGACCGACAGACGGCATCAGCCACGGTCAAAGCCTCCGCAGAAGCCAATAATAATAATCCATACGACGCATGCGACGTATGCATTAGGCGGCCTGCGATGCTTAACATCGTTCGAGCTTTGAAGAGTTCACTCCCCAGCTCATCGACCATGGAGATGGCTAAGCGTCCGCTACGAAGCGCCTCGGTATCATTTCCGGCAAATGCGTAGACCTCCACTAGCCCTTCAAGCGCCTCGACTGCTTGTGGGATTGCGCCGAACCGGTAGGCCTCTTGAAAAGCCTCCTGCAAACCTTCGATCCGACGGAGAAGGGGGAACCAACTTGCACTCTGCATAACGAGTCTGTTCCGAACTCTCCAGAGCTGCACCATGATAATAGCGCCTAGTAAACTGCTGCAGCCTGCGGGCGATAGCCTCGCCTCGGCTTCGCTAAATATTTCGTATGCTCGATCGAAGTCGCCAAGATTCCAAAGAGCCGCAGCCAATTCATTTAGGCTCGAAGTTAATAGCTCCTTAGTGCTCGCAGGCGCGTTGCTAACGATTGGAAGCAGCCGATCCCTCGCGCTGCCCGCTAACGTTGCAGCTCTTACACTCTGATTCATGCGATGGGCCAAGAGGCACCCAGACAAGTCGATTCTGGCAAGTGGCACGCACGAAAGCGTTGACTCGACGCTGCACTCTGTAGCTACGAGTTGCTGGGCTTCGCGGAGCTTTTGCTGCGCACGGCTTATCTTTCCGAAATGCAGCGACACAGACACATCGAGACATAGTGCTTCAACCTTTTGTTCGACGAGGTCGACCGCTTGAAGCAGTTCCTCGCAGTCGTGAAACGCTGAAGTCGCTTCCCCGTTTAGCACCGCGCGAATAGCGCGATCAACACGCAATCGAAAATGATCGAGCCGAAAGTTAAATTCCAGTGCCGGAAGGCTCGAATAGCGAGCGAGATGCATCGCCACACGGTTACAAATGGATGCGCGCGCGCGGTAACAAGAGTTTGTAGAAATGCCAAGACGCTCGGCGACGGCTTTGATGTCCTCTCGGCCTAGGCATTGGTCGAGAATTATCGTGTGTTGGCGAAAAGCGCTTTTTCGACCGACCTTGAGGTCGGACTCTCTACAATAGACAGCAGCGTCAAGCACGGCCTTATGTATCAAAGCGAGAACCGCCCTGTCGCGGGCGGCGCCATAACCACCGATCCGAGGGTCGTCAAAGAAGCGAGCTGTTACCGGATTACGTCGCAGTTTTGTTACATCGTGCAAGTTTCGGAACATGTGTCGCACGGCGTTTGCGAATGGTATGTCCGAATTGCCGTTAAAGGCCGCCACTCTCGTACGCACGATAGGTGATCTTCTAATTTCTTCGCGACGGTTGAAACTCCCGGTTAGGCGATAATGGAGAGTTCGCTTGGGCGCAGGCGTTCCAATGCCGCTGATATGGTGCACTGGGCGCCGCGTTGAACGGTCCGTCAGCCCGAAAGCGCGGGTCGGCACATCCTCAATGCCGTTGGTCTTCGAGCTCGTGCATAAGATCGGACGGCCGACCCGATGACCTTATCGTGAAAACCCGTGTAAAATAAGGAGAAAGTTTAGCCCCAGCGGGATTCGAACCAATGCTCGGGGGTTCCGGAGAGTCCCGCCCGCTACCGATCCGTGTTATTCTGCAAGGCTTTTTCGCCGCTTGGATCCCGGCTTATCCCTTCCGCTTCCGGCTGTTCCCGACCGCATGAACATATCAGAAAATGTTAGAAAACCGCCGTTCAGCTTTGACTCCACGACCTCTGGGGTAGCCGTTTACGGCTAGGGACCGCGTTCAACTTGACTCTGTCGGGATCTGATTTCTCCCAATCCTCCGAGAGCGTACTCCGTAGGTTCAACTTCACTAACGGCGCATGGCCGGAAGCGGGGCTGACCTTCGGCGCTGTGGACGCCCTGTGCCGCACTACGAGCGGCGGAGGCGACCACGGGTACGCTGGCTTCGGGACCGTGTTCCAATTGGCAATATAAGTTTGAGTCAATCTGCCTTATGGCTAGGTTGGTGAGTATTCAACCAGGAAGTGCTACGATTCTACCCATGCGTCGGCAGGATGCCGCCGTCGCTTGAAGGAGCATGAGATGATCAGGAATGTCTTGATAGCTGCCATCCTAGCCTTCGGATTTGCCGCGACTTCGTCGGCCGCGGTCGTCTACGTACAGGTTGCACCGCCTTATCACGCCGTCGAAGCGGTTCCAGCGGCGCCAGGTCCGGGCTACGTTTGGGTTGGCGGCCACTGGCGCTGGAACGGCGTCAAGTACATTTGGGTGTCTGGGGGTTACGTCCGCCACGCCGGCGCGTGGTGCGCGGGGCACTGGCGGCACCTAGAGGGCAGCGGGTGGCACTGGGTTCCCGGGCGCTGGTGTTAAAACAGCCTGAGCTAGCGCTTTCGAACTGCTGCGATGGCGGGCCCAGCGGCTAAGCCGCGGCGGAGCGCTCTTTCGGAGCGTCACGGGTTGCGCAGCTGAGCGCGTTCCAAGAATCGAACGCGCTCTTCAAGTTCGCGGACGCGCAAGGCTTCGAGCGCGTGGCCGACGGCCGCCGCCATGTTCCGCAGCGACTCGATCTCGTCGGGCGCGTACGCCTCCGCATGCTCCTTATTGCCGCAGACGAGAGCACCGATCAGCTCGCCGCGTACAATCATCGGAAACGCCAGAACACCAGGCAACGCAGACCTCAACGCGTGAATGTCGGCAACGACGCGACGAGCCCGCATCGCGACGAGTGCGGGGTCATTCTCGTCGACCGAATGGCTCTGCGTAAACGAGGAATTGTGCGGCTCGTAGAGTCCTGATGGACCCCGCAGCCAGACCCCCGCCTCGGTTGCATGCCCGTGGCGCATCGCCGTCGCCACGCAGCGCTCGAGCAACACGCCGGCATCGGTCACATATTGTGCGTCGAGCGTAAAATCCGCGATCGCGGCTTCATCGAGGTGGCGCTGCCGGAAGAGCACCCGATCGACGGCTTGCTCGACACGCGCGTTGATGAAGCGAATCGAAAACCCCAAGACGAGCGCGATGGCGAGCTGCACCGCCATGCTGCCGGTGCGGCTGTGCTGCTCCACGAATCTTGACGTCAGCGTGTCAACGATGACGATGATCCCCACGATGATGATAGAAACCGCGCTGTAGACGATGGCCCGATTGATTACGAAGCCGACGTCGATGACTCGGTGGCGCAGGATGACGTAGGCCAAACCAAACGGAATCGCTCCGATGAGGAGTAGCGTCGCATCGTCGACGATCTCCGAAGCCCCAATGGTATTCTGCACGGCAATATCGATCGCAACGGCGACTAGGGCGGTGCCGAGCATTAGAAAGACCCACCGCCGTCGCTGCCGTTCCGAGGCCGCGCCCTGCACGTAGGCGACGATCAGAATCGCGATCACGAGCAAAGCGCTCGCGACAAAGAGCCAAAATGTTGCGGTCTGCGCCCGCGCGACGGTGTGCTCCGTCGCGGCGAACGAAGTACCCGCGATCGTGACGCCGGCAGCGACGAGTGTCAAGATCTGCGTGACGCGCGCGAGCGTGCGCGGAATCGGCTGGGCGGCGCCGTCGGGAAACTCGGCAGCGAAGGTTGCGGCGGCCGCAGTCCCGACTAGCAATAACAAAGTGCTCGCGGTTTGCAGCACGAGAACGGAAAGGAGCGGCGTCGGCATGACGGTGTTCGGCAGCCCAATCAGCAGACCGTAGCAGAGCAAGAAGAGCACGAGCGCGCGTGCGGTGGAATCCTCCCAACGTCGCCATGCTAAAAGCGCGGCCACTGCAAGGAAAGCGAGGCGAATGACGAGGGGGACCAGCAGGATCGTAGCATACGCCGGCCGCGGCGTAAGCAGCGAGACCGTGCGCGAACCGTTGACCACGACTGAGATGCGCGAACCCGGCGCTGAATAGGAGGCCTCGGCCCTCTCGAGCGGAGTCTTGCCAAACGAGATCGTGTCGCCGACTCGAATGCCGGCCAGCGCGCCGGGTGAGTTCGGCGCGACCGAAATCACGCGTTGGCCCTGTGCGGCACGCAGCGTCTGGTTTGCGGTCCGCAGGCCGTATTCAGGCGGGACCGGCCGCAGCGAGTCGTAGCAAACGAAGACAGCAGCGGCTGCGATGACAAGCAGCGCGACGACGCGCCACGCAGCGGCCTTCATCCGCGCGGCTTCATCCTTGCGGCGGGCGTTTCCCGCACTTCTCTGACGTCTTCTTTCATGTTGACGCCGGCTGGGTTCGTGCCCATTGGAGCGCCCTGAGGCATCTTGTCGACGCTCGGGACGCGTAAGGCGGAAGAATCGAGTTCGCGAATAAACACGTTACGGTGCTGCAACAGTAAGGAGAAGGCACCGTAGCTTCATGTCTTTAGTTGAAGAGATTTGATGCAACTCCCGCGGGATGACTATTCGGCAAGACATGTTGCTCAGTTTCCACCCTAATGCGTAATCTTCATATCAGGCAGAGGCACAATCTTAAACCAATTGTTTCATCGATCGCGAAAAGACACGTGCAGCGTATTGGCATCTAAATCCGCGAGCGCGTCCTTAAGTTGGAATCCAATGTCCTGATGGTACGGAATCTCGCGCTTCACGGACGCACAAGGCGAAACAGGAGGTACAGCTAGGCCTGGGGCAGCGCATAAGGACGAACACTTGGTCTTCGCTCACGCTGACGGCTCACCAATCCAGCCATGGAGCTTCTGGCGCGCAGTTTGCGGACTCATTCGTCGCAGCGGCGTGACGCAGATAACGTTTCACGGACTCCGTGGCACGCACGCCAGCCTCTGCGCTAAGGCAGGCGTGCCGCTCGAAGCCGTGAGTCGGCGCCTCGGCCATGCCTCGATCGGGATCACGGCCGAGCGTTATTTACACGTGTACTCGGACTGAGACCTGAAGGCGGCGTACGCCCTCGTGAGGCTCGTCGGCTAATTGGCGAAAGCGCTCTGTTGCACGTTTGTCGCACGACCTGAAAGCGTCGCGGAAACCCTTGTAAAATAAGAGTGTTTGAACAGCCCACCGGGATTCGAATTTGAATCTGGCGATCCCGGCGAGTAACGCGGAGTGCCAAAAAGGCGCTTTTATTCGGCTTTTACTCCCTCGATATCCCGGCCGGTCCCCGCGAAAACCGGCTGGTTTTGCACGCCCGCGCCATAACGGTGCCACGTGCCAGGGTCCGAGTGCGCCAAGCGCGGTCCGGGCTTGAATGGCGCCAAAAATGCGGGGCTGGCGTCGCCACTTGCCGCTTGATGTACCCGTGATCACGGCATGAGGGCGCTACGGTCCCGCCGAAGTCGACAAACATGGATCCGCGCTATGCAGTGGTGCTCGAACCTGACGAGGGCGCCTTTCAGGTTATTGTGCCGGCATTTCCCGAGATTCACACCTTTGGCGAAACCGTTGAGGACGCGCTCGCTATGGCGCGTGACGCGATTGAACTTTCGATCGCCGTGCGTCGTGACGAAGGCACTGAGATTCCGCCGCCCGACGCGAGCGAGGCCCGCCTTGAGACGGTCGCTGTGAATCCGCACGCCGCGTAGCGGGCGATCCGAAGCAGCTCCTTTCTAGCGCGTGAGCAGGCTTCCACAGGTCCGACCGGATCGGCTGGTCAAGTCCGCGTTTTTCAACGTTTGGGGTTCAAGGCGGTCCGGCAGAGCGGCGCGCATTGCTTCTTGCGTCACGCGGACGGCCGCACGCTAAATATTCCGATGCACCAGAGTCGCGACGTTCCTTTAGGCACGCTGCGTTCGATTCTCGTAGACGCGAAGATGAGTGCCGACGAACTATGTGCCTTGCTGTAGCGGGCTAGCCGCGGGTCCACCGCGTTACATTCAGCGTGACTAGCTCGCCGGTCATGCCGGCCTGCCATGTATTACCGCATTTTTCGTTGGTAATGGTAAACTCGAGACAACACGAGTCGCCGTTGTACGGCTGCATAGTTCCTAAGCCGCTTCCTGCAATGACGATTTTCTGGCCTTGCCGATTGGTGATCGTGCCTACGGACGTGATCGTCGGGGTTGAACTTCTGGCCGAGGGCATCTGTGAGGACTCGACTGAGTTGTCGATCGCTGGCGCTTGAAGATTGCTCCCGGCGCAGCCCGCGAGAACGGCGGCGCTAAGCAACGCGGCCGAAACATAGCGTGCTAAGAAGGTCATCAACAATTCTCCTTTCGGCTCGAAGCGAGCCGGAGCGGGGGCGACGCTCCCAAAACGCAAACAGCGCCGCTGCTAAGCAAGGCCCCTTGGGTGCTGCCGTTCCCCCGCCCGGGTTGACCACCTGCTTGGCAGACCAAGAGGTAGCTGGAGTTGCTGGAGCTGTGCGTCTCTAGAAAGGAAAATCGCTTTTTGTCAATCCCACATTGATCCTTAAATCATCGATGGATTCGTCGAGCACCATGTGTGACCCGATTTCATGACTGTCAGGGTTTCCCGATACTTCGGTTCCTAGCCGGTCCTAACCAATTCGGCCCGTTTCGGACCGCTCCGTTGCACGGCTGTTGCACGGCGGCGGTCTTGAAATGCCACTGGATCGCTATCAGCATTGATCAGTGATGGTCTGCGCTGCGGTAAAATAAGGAGTTCTCGCTCAGCGACGATCACGCGCTATCACGCTAAATCTGGTTCGCTGCAACCAAACTGCAACCAATAAGCCGACAAGGCGGCGGTGTCCCAGTGCTCGCATTGGTATCCCATCTCTCACGAAATCCTGGCTGCAACCCCTATTCTTGGTACAGTCCCGGTATCAGGTCGGTATCATTATTCTGGATCAACAACTTTGTTGCGGCCAACTTTGGGTGTTCCAGTGGCGCGTAGAAAACGGATTGAGGCCGCAGGGCTCGTTCGGACGTCGTGCGCGATCAAATGGAGTCATCCAGTTGAGTTCTAGCGCTTCTTGGGCCGTTGTAGGGCTTTGTACGGTTCATATTCCCGACCCGGTAGGGATCTTGCCAGAATAAGAAGTTGGTTGTTGATACAGGTAGGTCGTTGCCAAGACATTGAGCCCGCCGTTTTGGAACGGGTCTGCGTTGCGATGCTTCAGCGTAGCCGGTTCACGGCATTAACGAGAAGACCGTTCCGCGGGTGCCCACGCCCCCGAATTCCGTCGTGCCGTAGAGCGTGCCCTTGACGTTGAGCAGGGCCGCCTGCGGCCATTTGCCGTCGTCAGGATGGCCTTTGAAGCTGTGAAGCACGGTTTCCGCGCCGGACGTCGTGATCGTGAACACCGTTCCAAGACCGTTCGCGCCACCGAGTAACGTCGTGCCGTAGAGCGCGCGATGCACGTTGATGAGGCCCGCAAGCGGGCCTACACCGTCTCCCGTGCCTGCGAAGCTATGGAGCACGGTTTCCTTGCCGGACGTCGTGACGGCGAAGGCGGTTCCGCAAGGGCCACCTGCGCAGTACGCGCCCCCTCCGTAAGTCGTTCCGTAGAGCGTGCCGTTGACGGTGAGGAGGCGCGCAGCCGGCTCTGAGCCGTCGTCTGGCTCGCCTTTGAAGCCGTAGAGCACCGTTTCCTTACCGGACGTCGTGATCGCGAAGACCGTTCCACAACCGCCAAGACTGGGGCATCCTGAACCGCCTCCATATTGGGTTGTGCCATAGAGCGTGCCATGGACGTTGATGAGGCCCGCAAGCGGATATGTGCCATCTCCCGATCCGCCGAAGCTATGGAGCACGGTTTCCTTGCCGAACGTTGTGATCATGAAGACCGTTCCGCAACCGCCGCTTGCGCTGCAGTACGCGCCACCTCCGACAGTAGTGCCGTAGAGCGTGCCATGGACGTCGATGAGGCCCCCAAGCGGATATGTGCCGTCTCCCGAGCCGCCGAAGCTATGGAGCACGGTCTCCTTGCCGGACGTCGTGATCGCGAAGACCGTTCCGCATCCGGAGATGCCGACGACGTATTTGCAAGAACCCGCGCCCCCGTATTGGGTCGTGCCGTAGAGCGTGCCATTGAGGTCAATGAGGCTGGTGACCGGCCATTTGCCGCCATCGCGCTCGCCTTTGAAGCTGTAGAACACGGTTTCCTTGCCGGATGTCGTGATCGCGAAGACCGTTCCGCAACCTTGATGTCTAGAACATGCTTTGTCGCCACCGCTGCGGGTGGTGCCGTACAGCGTGCCCCCGACGTTGACGAGGGCCGCACCCGGGTATCTGCCGTCTTCCGTCCCGCCTTTGAAACTGTAGAGCATGCTGTACGCGGGACGCACGTGCGTTCGCTCCGCCGTGAGGCCGGCAGACGATTGGATCATGGGGGACTCGATCTGTGGCGCCACCGGCGTTGACGAAGAGAGGCCATTGCTGCCACCGCATGAGGCTAAGAGCGCTGCGCTAAGGCACGCGCCGGGAAGATCACGTAGATGTTTCATGTGATTGCCTTCCGTAACAAGCGGATTCTGCTCGCGGTGATATGTTAGTGCTCGACGTTGGGTACAGCGGCGTGTTCGATTGCAATCCCCGACGGATTGATGAATCCCGAGCCGAGCGTGATCATTTTGGGCGATGGCGGAATGCTGCCACCGACCGCCAGAATCTCCGTGACGACCGGGTTGCCGACGGCCGCGACATAGATGTTGCCGGACCCATCGACCGCTAGACCTTGCGGTTCGTCGAATCCGGAAGCGAGCGTGTTGACAGTGGTGTAGCCGGGAGCAACGATCTCCTTGATCGTACCGTCAGTATCGCTGCCAACGTACACGTTGCTCGATCCATCGACCGCGATACCAGTAGGATCGTTGATGCCGCTGCCGAGCGTATTGATGGTTTTGTAGCCGCTAGCAGCCAGCATCTCCTTGACCTCGTAGTTGTTGCTGTCGGCCACGTAGACATTGTCGGATCCATCGACCGCGATAGCCCCGGGATGGTTGAACCCCGAGCCAAACCTTTTGACTTTGGTGTAGCCGCCAGCCGCCAAGATCTCGTACACCCCATGCGCGAAGCCGTTGTCGTCAACCACCCACACGTTGTCGGATGAATCAACTGCGACGCCAACTGGAGCATCAAATCCCGACCCGAGCTTCTTAACGGTCACGTACCCTCCCGCCGCTAGGATCTCTTTTACCTCGTTGGCGCAGACATCGGGGACGAAGACGTTACCGGACCCGTCCACGGCGATGCGTTGCGGATCGCAGAATCCCGAGCCGAGCGTTTTGATCGTGGTATAGCCGGGTGCCAGCATCTCCTTTACGGTGTCGTTGCCTCCGCCGGCGACGTAGATATTACCGCCGGACGTTGGGCTGGAACCGGATGTGGGAGCGAGTGTTGACGAATTGCTGTTGCAGCCGGAGAGCATCGCAGCAGCAGCGCAAACGACTAATGCGTAGCGAGCAGAAATCGTAAATCGCACGGTGTTCTAACCTACTTCCCGAAAGTGCCCCAGCGCGAAATGCAGCAAGCCAAGGCCGCGAAAGGGCCTCCCTCAGGACCAGGATGCGCCTTCTTGCTGGTTTTGTCAACGCGACGAATCGCGCCAAGCTAGATCTTACCGGCGCGGGTATCGTCACGCCAGAAAGGTCCTTACCAGAGGTAGAGCGCGCCGTCGAAGCGCCGCTCATGGAAGTGAAAGCCTGCCGCGAGTATGCCAAAGAGATGCGCAACCGCTATCGGAAGGCTGTCCGCGCTCAACGCGGTCGGCTCCTGGACGAGTTCACGGCTGTCACCGGCTATCACCGCAAGTATGCAATCGCACTTCTCGGCCGCGAACCGATGCCGCGATCGCGACCGCCTGGGAAGCCGACTCGTTTTACCGATGAAGTGTGCGAAGCACTCATGAAGATCTGGCGCGCTGCCGCTTATCCCTGGTCTGCGCGGTTGGTGGCGATGTTGCCGACGTGGATGCCGCACGCGCGCGTTCATCTCGATCTCTCCGATGAGGTGCAGCGTCTCTTGCTGAGCATGAGCGCACGATCGATGGATCGCCTATTGCGCCGGCACCGCACCGAGCTGAAGCGGCGCATCTACGGCCGCACCAAACCCGGAACACTGCTCAAGCATCAGGTCCCGGTGAGAACGGAACGCTGGGACACCACCGAGGTCGGCTGGTGCGAAACCGATACGGTCGCACATTGCGGCGAAGTCGGCGACGGCGAGTTTGCCTTTTCGGTAAACATGACCGATGTCGCCTCGACCTGGACAGAAACCCGTGCCGTGCTTGGGAAAGGGCAGCGTTTCGTGGTTGAAGCGCTTGAGGAGATGCGCTGCACACTTCCCTTCGCGTTGCGTGGAATCGACTCCGACAGCGGTTCCGAGTTCATCAATCATCATTGCTATGGCTGGTGTAAAGAGCACGAACTCGAGTTCACCCGCGGGCGTCCATATCGCAAGAACGATAATGCGTATATTGAGCAAAAGAACTGGACGCACGTGCGAAAGATCTTCGGTTGGAAGCGCATCGATGCGCCTGCCGCCGTCGAAGCGATGAATGCGCTCTATCGCAACGAGCTGCGCCTGTTCCTCAACTACTTCCAGCCCAGTGTCAAGCTCGTCGAACGTCACGGCATTGGAAGCCGCGTACGCAGAAAGTATGACGCGCCAAAAACACCGTTGGAGCGACTTATCGCGTTAGATGTTCTCACCCAGGCGCAGACTGTTACGATGCAAGCCGAGCGTGACCGGCTCGATCCTTTCGCCTTGAGTGCAACAATCGAATCGAAGGTCGCCGCGATCCTCAGAATGCCTAGCGGTCCTGTCGTGAAGCGGGGGGCTATAACGCCCAGCCTCCGGGCGGCAATTGAGGCCCCCTACTCGCGAAAGAGTGCTCAAAGGCGTGCCGCGCAAGCCAACGCCTTGGTAAGAACTAATGCGGCGCGATAATCAACGCCCTGGTAAGGAGGCTTTATGGCGCGACTCGCGCGACTGCAAGAAGAGGCGGCTGATCCAGCTTCGAGTACTAGCTTTTGGCGGTCTATCCAGGAAGGTCGTAGCGGTATTGGGCCCGTGCACTGATCATGACTGTAGCTCTTCGTCTATGTTTGACCTTGTTGGTTTCTCTGGATCGCTCGATCTTGCCGCATCGGTGGAAGTCCATGTCGAACTTCTGCAAGGGCTCGCATCATTGGCTGCAGCTCCTGCGGCGCGTACGGGCCTCGGGCTCTTCTAGATCGCCCGATCTTTTTGCCTTGAACCGCTCAAGGCGCTTATACAGCTCGTCCTCCATCTTAAGAATTCGTACGTAATCTGAGACAGTTACACGCGTGGCGCGTCTTCGTTGTGCCGGCGTAAGGTCTGAGTTGTTTGGATCCAGGAGCCAGCGGTATCGTTGCTTTGCTGAGCCAATCAGTCTTAAATGGGTTTTCATAGCCAGCATTTGGTGATCGAGGGTTATGGCCATGCTTTGTTCCGCCGTCGCTCGATCATGTTCTGCCCTATGGCGCTGCCAGTTGTACAAACGGATCCCTCGGGCGGCCAGGCTGTAAGTGCAAAGCAACAGACTCGCGTGCGTTTATTTCAAAGCCCGCAAAGGCCGTCAGTAAGTTTGACGAGCCGGTAGACTACGACGAGAGTGATTCGCGTTCGGTGGGTAAAAGGACGACATGACAGTTGTTCCTCCCCAGCCGGACGATTCGCCGGCCATTGACCCACCGAGCCCCGGCTCGACTGACGAACCGATCGACAAGGCAGCCGGAGGCGACGAGGAAGCGGCTTAGGCGGCTCTGCTGAGGACTAAGCGAACCTGTACCGCTGTCCAAGTCTTGTCAGCGCGGGTAGTATGCCCGTCGTCGTTCATGCGGCTTGCGATCGCACGGAGTGACAGTGCTCGCTCGCGTAGCTTCTGGACGTAAGGCACTAGATCGCGATAAGCCTCGACGGCGTTCCGGTGGTTTGCGTCGGCACCTAGCGTAGCGCCTTTATGCCGGGCGACAGCCGTCAACGGAGGTACCGCTGAATTGTGCGACCCAAGACGCACACCACGCGCCTAGCAGCCTGCAAAGCTGCTTTAGTCCGTTCGCTAATGGCCTTGGCTTCGGCTTCGGCTACTGCTGCTAAGACATGGAGTAATAACGTGTTCGCTTCCGGCACGTCGCAGGCAGCGAAGTCGGCTCCCGAGTCAAGGACTGTGGCGATAAACCGCACGGAGCGGCTCAGGCGATCGAGCTTCGCGACTAGCAACGTGGCCTTAGCACGACGTGCATACGCAAGGGCTTCTGCCAGCTTAGGACTGTTGTTATTGCGGCCGGACTCGATCTCTATGAACTCGCGAGCGATGGCTCCTATGCGGGCGCAATGGGCCTCTACGGCTTTGTCTGTCCGTACTAATGCGACCGGGTCACACGCAACTGCATCAAGCTCGGTGAAGCATCACCAATACAAAGCTGTCTCGTTATGCATCCGGCCAGGAGAGCAGGGCTTGAATGAGGCACCGCCGTAGGTTGGCCACACCGGTGGCTTTTTGCTGACCGTTTTACTTCGAGCGTCTACGCTTACTTGGAGTGTCTATGAGCCAATATGCTTTCGGCATAAGATCGCTATCGATAGCGGCTTCATTGCTTTGCGCTCTCACGGCTTGCCGAGGCAATAACGGTATCGCCATGCCGCCCGTGATCCCGCTTGCAGGGGCGCAACGCGAGCAGATGTCCCTCCCGCCACTTGGTAAGGGCAAGATTAAGCACGTCGTCATCATCATTCAAGAGAACCGCAGCTTCAATAATCTGTTCTACGGTTATCCCGGTGCGAGAACCGTCAAGTACGGCTACGCTTGCGTAGAGAAGACGCGCGACGTGGCACCCGCCATGGTGCCGGACTGCGGCCAAGGTTTCAAAAGAATCAAGGTCCGGCTAAAGCCGATCTCACTCTCGCAAAAGTGGGATATGCGACACAATGGTCAAGACTTCATAATCTCATGCAACGGGACCGGGACAATTCCCGGCACTAACTGCCGAATGAACGGATTCGGCGAGGAGAAGTGCAACGGAAAGCTCGCGGATTGCCCTAAGAGAAAGTATCTGGCATACTCCTATGCACCGCACGACGAGACGAAACCTTATTTCGATATGGCGCACCAGTACGTCTTGGGTGACGAGATGTATGCGTCGGATTTTGATATCAGCAGCTTTATATCGCACCAATACATCATCGCCGGCGTGAATCCGAATTCGTCGGTTGACTATCCCTACGGAGATTGGGGCTGCACTGGCGGGCCGAGCGACGAGATTCCCGTCCTTTTGAAGGACCGCAAGTGGCTTAACGACCGGGGCGAGGCGATAAAGACCGAACGGCCGTGCTGGAAACCCAAGACGCTTGGCGATGAGCTCGACGCCAGAAAGAAGATGTCCTGGTCGTATTACGCGGCCCCGGTTAGTAGCGTTAGCCCAAAATACGCTTGTGGCCATCGCGGCAGGGACGGAGCCGACAGCGGTTCCGGATCAGCGAGTACCTGGAGCGCCTATGCGGCCGTCAGTTATATTTGCTACGGTGCCGATTGGAACGACGACGTTAAGCCGTTTTCCCCGCCTTCGAAGTTTCTGAAGGATATCGCAGCCGGTAAGCTCCGTGCCGTTACGTGGATAACGCCAACGTGCGGCGATTCAGACCATGCCGGTTGCAACGGGAACTCTCCGCCCAGCGCCGGCCCATCATGGGTCGCATCTGTGGTTAATGCCATCGGTCATTCCAAGTACTGGGATTCTTGCGCGATATTTGTCTTTTGGGACGATCCAGGCGGGTGGTACGATCCTGAGCCGCCGCAGTACCTAAAGGACAGCGACTACGACGGGCTGGGCTATAGGCTGCCACTGCTTATCATCTCGCCTTACGCAAAAAAGGGCTACGTAGACCACACGCATTACGAGCATGGCACCATCCTGAAGTTTGTCGAAAACACTTTTGGGCTACCGAGACTGACGCCCGGCGGTAGCGACGTGCGCGCCAATCCGCCTGACGATGCGTTCGACTTCTCGAAGCCGCCGCGCAAGTTCGTTAAGATCAAGGCGCCGCTGAATGCAAACTACTTCATTCACGAACGCCTTGACGGTCAGCCGCCCGACTCGGACTAGCATGCGCGGATCGACTTAAGCCCGGGGCAAGTAACGGCCGCTCATCCTCACTTCACCCGAACCTATCCCAAACGGAGCAGACCCTAACGTGAACTCTACTTCAACGAACGGTAAAGCTATCAGAGAATATCACTGCCACCGGCCTAGCTCGTCGCGGCAGTGTTCGCAGAACTCCGGAAAGCGAGGCGCGTCTGCTCCGGTGTGATACTCAATGTGAACAGCTAAGCTCCGGTCGATTCGCCTTGGTCGTCGCGACAACACTCGGACGATCGAGAGCCCCAGCAAGATCAAGATCAGGAAGAACACGGGAGCCCAGGGGTAATGTGGCGTGGCGGCCAGCGTTCTCGTCTTACGGGGCCTTGATCGGAACGAACTTTCGCGGCGGTTGCGTGAAATCGAAACTGTCCGTTTCAGGTGAGTTCGCCCGTCTATCGCTCGCAGCGAGCCGGGCAAGGCGAAAGCGATCTTCGATGAACTTCAATATGCTGCCGTGCTCGTAGTGAACGTGCGAAACATAGCCGTCTTTTGCGTATGGTGAAATGATTAGTAACGGAACTCGTATTCCCAAGCCGTCGTTATCGACATATTGCGGAGGTTCCGGGTCGTACCATCCTCCGTAGTCGCTCCAAAAGATGAAGATCGCACTGGAGTCCCAGAACTTCGATTCTCCAATAACGTTCACGATCGACGCGACCCAGGACGGACCGGAGTCGTTTCCGCCGTAATCGGAGTTCCGGTAGGTCGGCGTCACCCAGGTCACCGAGCGAAACTCGCCATTTTTTACGTCGGTCGAAAAGCGGCCGGGCGGCGAGATGACGTCTTTGTTCCAATCGGCACCGTAGCAGATATACTTAATCGCCTGGTAAGCACTCCAAATACCGGAGCGCTCATTAGCATAGTCGGCATCCGGTTTGCCGCCACAGTTTGCTCGGCCGTTGATCCCTTTGACCCGCGATGCGTAATACGCCCATGAAATGCCGTTTGCGTCAAGCTCCTTGCCGAGTGTGTCCGGACCCCAGCACGGGACCACGGTACGAGCTGAAATACGGCGACCTGCTCCGAGCGTGTAGATCCTGTCCGTCGGACCGCCGGGACAGCCCCATGGTATTTCGTCGGGATAGCCGGTCGATGAGTCCGGATTCACGCCCGCGATGATGTATTGAAGCGAGATGAACTCGCTCGCATCGAAATCGGAGGGATACATCTCATCCGCGAGCACGTATTGATGCGCCATCGAGAAATACGGCTTGGTTTCAGAATGCGGGACGTAGCTGTACGGCGGAAACTCGATCGGGCATTTTGGCTGGCCGACTTGACGGCACGTCCAGGTCTCGTTGTCGAAACCGTTCATCCTGCAGTCGGTGCCCGGAATCTTTCCCGTGCCGTTGCACGCAGCTATGAAACCTTGCGCGTTATGTTCGAGGTCCCACTTGCGCGCGAACCCAATCGGCTGAAGCACAATCTTCTTGTTCTTCGAATCGTAACCGTACGTCGCGGTCTTTGCGCCGGGGAATCCCATGAAGAGATCGTTGAAGCTACGACCCATCTGGACAATGATGACGATGTGTTTGATCTTTTCGATTGGCCGACCCAAGTTCAGAATCCGCGATTGAAGACCCGGCGCTTTTGCGAATGGAACGACTTGAGGTGAACCGGAGCCAGCGGAATGGCAGCCAGCGACGGCGACGGATAAGACGAGCGCTACGCAAATGCTTAGCGCGCGGCGACCAAAATCTGAACCCTTCATTGTCCTACTCCTGACTCCGAGAACGACGGCAGTAGCGGACAGTTTCTCGCCGGCTGCGTTTATTACCCGCGAGGCCCTCGGCCTCAAGGGTTCATAGCGATCGGAGATCGCTCCCTGCGGTAGCAACGACGCTGCCGCCCGAACCTATACCCAAGAGAAAGTCAAGAATGACACAGTCCGCGGCTCTGCGCTTTGCAGAGCTTCCTGATATTCTTACGCCCCGCGACCTTATCGCATACCTTCCTATCGGACGCGACTCGATATGCGAAGCTCCAAGATCGCAGACGATACCGAACGTGCGGCTTGGTCAGAAGTTTATCGTGATCAAAGCTGCGCTGCGGGAGTTTCTCGGGGGCAACGTAGAATGAACGCCTCGGCAGGACCCCAGGAGGCAAACAAATGGGGTACTTAAAGCGACTGTCCGACAAGCGTTATCGAATCAAGTACGATGTGATACCGACGAATGAGAAGCCACGTCAGATCAAGACCGAAACGCTCGAAGGCGTCAACAAAAAGGAGGCCGAGGCGATCCTAGCCCAGCGAAAAGCTGAAGTTACGAAAAAGCGCGAGGCGATCGCTAACGGCGAGCAGGTCAAGGAAAACATAACCCTCTCGACGTTATTCGAACGGTTCCTAAAGCAAAAGCGGAAGCAGAAGGAAGAGAACACCATTCGCCGCTACGAGACCCTAGTCAAGCTCTACCTCAAACCGCAGTTCGGGGACAGTGCAGGGGAAGCGTCTAAAGCCGCATCACCTGATGACCGCGTATTCGGATTGGCTAGAGCATGGACGCGACGGGCGCGCTGTCGCACCTAAGACGATCCGTCACGCTCACGAGCTTCTTCGGAACGCCCTGAACTGGGGTGCCGGCGGGAGATTCTGAGCCGAAACGTCGCGGCGCTCGTTTCCGGCGACGACCTGCCCAAGGCGATCCCTATGACTTCGCCGGTTGGACGGATCATCGCCGGGTGCACGGAGCGACTGAATGCGGCGATCTTATTGAACAGTCGTTTGCAACTGCGCGGGGCCCAATCGAGTGTGCGCGTTCCAAACTTCGATCGTCACCGGGTCACCGGCATTGAGAACCCAACAGTTTTGACCGTACTCACCGGTGAAGCCTTGAACGACGATCCTTCTATCGGTCCACCGGCTTACGTTCAGCGTTACTAGCTCACCGGGAAAGCCGGCCTGCCAACTATTACCGCATGCTTCATTGGTCATCGTAAATTCGAGACAACACGAGGCGCCGTTATATGGCTGCATGGTTCCAAAGCCGCTTCCTTCAATAATGATCTTCTGAGTCTGCTGTGCGGCGATCGTGCTTACGAAGGTGATCGTCGGAGCTAACTTTCCGACCGTCGTGTCCCATAGCGCTGGGCCCGATTGGCTTTGCGCGTTCCAAACTTCAATCGTCACCGGGTCACCGGCATGGAGAACCCAACAGTTTTGACCGTATTCGCCGGTGAAACCCTGAATGACGATCCTGTTATTGGTCCACCGCGTTACGTTCAGCGTGACCAGCTCGCCAGTCATGCCGGCCTGCCAGGTATTGCCGCATTTTTCGTTGGTCATCGTAAACTCGAGACAACACGAGTCGCCGTTATATGGCTGCATAGTTCCAAAGCCACTTCCTGAAATGACGAGTTTCTGGCCCTGCCGATTGGTGATGGTGCCTACGGACGTGATCGTTGGCGTTGACCGTCTGGCCGCGGGCACCTGTGAGGACTCGACTGAGTTGTCGATCACAGGTGCTTGAAAATTGCTCCCGGCGCAGCCTGCGAGGACGGCGGCGCTAAGTAACGTGGCCGAAACATAACGTGCTAAAGAGATCATAAACAGTGCTCCTTTCGACTTGAAGCGAGCCGGAGGTATAATCGAATTAGGTCTTTCTGTAAGCATCTGGGGTCCCGTTATCATTAGGGCGAACAGCTACACTCGCTTCGCCGAGAAACGGCACGACGTCCACTCCGATCGTCTTAATAGAATGAGGCTAGCGCCTAGAGCGCAACGCCGAAGCCGGACTGTCACAGGGCAGCGTCCTTTCCTGCTCAGCCTAGCATTAGAAGGGGCTAGTCGAAAGGTGCGAATGGCCCAACAGGCAGGGAGGATCGTCGTGCCCAGATCCGGTCGATTCGCCTAGATCGTGGCGACACTCGTGCGATCGAAAGCGGGGTTAACCTCTTTGCTGAGGGCGCGGCACGCTCTAGCGCCGCCGCCCCACGCTAGGGTTCGCGAGTCGCGAGACCGTGTGCAGGGCGTCATAGGATTCGCTGCTTGCGATCCCGCTCAACCTCGGAGCAAAATCGCACCAGATATAACGCTTGTAGTTTGGTCGGCGCGGGTTGCTGCACGCGACTGTGCCAAAATGTTCCCGTCGTGCGCCGGAGAGATCAGTCGCGCGAGGCGACGATCCGTTACCGGGGTGGTAGATTGCACGTCCTTGCGCGCGCGAAAGCGGTGGGGCCGGCACGAAAAAGAGTTCGCGCGGGCAGTCGAGGTCGTGATCAGGGGTGGCGAATCACCGCTTCAATCTCGATGACGCCGCGTCGCGCTAGCCGGCACCGCGGCTTAGATGGGATGAGAAGGCCGGTCCTGCTCGCCCCGATCGTTCATCGCAGCGAGCAGATGCAGACCGACATTTCGCTCATCCGGGCGCGTGATGCGCTGGTAGGCGCACGTACCAAGCTCATCAATGCGGCACGCGGACTGACCAAAGCTC
>JBAUMX010000174.1:0-4212 GCA_049578945.1 Candidatus Cybelea sp.
GCCTGCTGCAGCTCGGGCAACTCTTGCCAGCGCTCCCGGCAAGCACCGTCGACGAGTCCGCCGGCGGCGGCGTCGAGCCAAACCTGGCCGGACAGAAGCGGCTCGCCGCAGCTCACGCAGGTCGTCAGCGGCGGCGCCAACCCAAGCATCTCGAGCAGGCGCAGGGAAAAGCGCGGCAGCAAGATGCGGGGCGACTCGGCGACCGCAATCGCGCCGATCGCGGCGACCAGCAGTTCGTAGACGTCGGGTAGCGGCAAGTCCGGCTCGCAGAACGCGTCGATCAACTCGCCGACGACGGAAACCACCTCGTAGCGTCGCGGTTCGACCAGCTGCGTCCACCACGCGCGCGCGATTTCGGCGGAGACGATGACGTCGAGCGAGCGACCCCGATGCATGAGAAAATCGCACTCGTTAAAGACCTCCAGGCGGCCGCCGAAGTGGCTGCGCGGACGGCGAACGCCCTTGGCAACGGCATCGAGCTTGCCGCGCTCGGTGGTGAAGAGCGTGAGAATTCGGTCGGCTTCGCCCAGCTGCCGTCCCCGCAAGACCACGCCCCGCGTCTTATAGGCGCGCGGCTGCGTCCGTGTCCTCCGATTCCTGCGCCTGGTCGATAGTGCCGTTGGTGTAGACGCGCACCGCCAGAATGCGCCGGCCGCGCGTGCGATCGACTCGCAGCCGGGTGTGGTCGGCGGCATCGATCTCCTCGCCTTCGTTTGGGAGCCTTCCGAAGAGCCCGACCGTATAACCGCCGATCGTCTCGAAGTCTTCGGTCGGGAGCTGCGTCCCGAGCTTGGCGTTGACGTCCTCGATGTTCGTTCCGGCTTCGACGATCGCTTCGCATTCGGAGACAATCGAGATCGGTTCTTGCTCGTCGACGTCGTGCTCGTCGCGAATCTCGCCAACGATCTCCTCGAGCAGGTCCTCCATCGTGACGAGTCCCGCCGTGCCGCCGTACTCATCGACCACGATCGCGAGCGAAAACTTATCCCGCTGCATCTCGCGTAACAAGTCGGCGGTCTTCTTCGTCTCCGGAACGTGCACGGCGGGGCGCATCAACGAGCGCACGTTGACGTGGGCCAGTGACCCGTTCGCGAGCGCGATCAGAAGCTCGCGATCGTGAACGACGCCGATAATGTCGTCCTTGGACTCCTGAAAGACCGGCAGTTTTGAGTAGCCTTCCGCGATGACGACGTCGAGCACCCGTCGCGGCGAGTCATCGACCGAAACGGCGACCATCTCGGGGCGAGGCTTCATCACCTCGCGCACGATGGTATCGCCGAACTCCATCACCGAGTGGATCATCTCGCGTTCCTGCTCCTCGATGACGCGCTGCTCCGCGCCCACGTTAACGAGCGCGCGGATATCCTCTTCGGTTACGTATGGGCGATGCGCGTGCTTTATGCCGAAGAGGCGCAAAATCAAATCCGTGACGACTTCGAAAGTCCGCGCAATCGGCGTCAAGACGTAGGCGGCGTAACGCATTGGAAGCGCCAGCCGGAGCGCCCACCGCTCGCTGTCGCCGGTCGCGACCGTCTTGGGCACGATCTCTCCAAACAGCAGAAAGATCGCGGTCATGATCACGGTCGAGAGCACCGCTCCGGACGGAATCCTCAGCGATATCGCGATGTAGGTCGCAAGCGAATCGGCGGCCAGCAGAACGATCGTATTGCCGACCAAAATCGCGGTCAGAAAGCGGATTTTGTCGTCGACTAACCTCTCGAGGTTGCCCGCGCCGCGGACGCGACGGTCGGCGATCGCCCGCGCTCGCAGCCGCGAGATGGAGACCAGCGCTGCCTCCGAGGCCGCAAAGAAGGCCGCCAGGAGGACGAGCACGACCAGCAGGGCGATCTGGTATGGCAGAACTTCGAGGCTGCCTCGCGCGGGGTCCGTGTTCAAATCGGCGCCATTATAGCATAACGTGGGGCCGCACCAGCACGTAGATCGCCAACGCGCAGAGCGTTCCCAGAACCGCTCCCCAGAAGACCTCGAAAGGCCGGTGAATCCGCGCCTCGACGCGGCTCTGGGCGACGAGGAAAGCGACGAAGTACGCGATGATCGCGGCCAGCGGCTTCTGATAGAAAAGCGCCAGCATGGTCGCGGCCGCAAATGCGAGTGCCGCATGCCCCGAGACGGCGCCTCCCTGCAACGCCGACCCCCGGCCGACCCAGGCCTTGGCGAAAACAGTCGCAATCGCCACCACTGCGATCGAGATCAATGCCACGTTGGCCGGCACGGCTTGGACGGCCTGGAAGACCCGTGCGCCACTGCTGATGATGCCCTGGTAGAAGATGAGATACGCGCATAGGGCCGATCCGACCGCCGCGATCAGCACCGCTCCGGCGGCCGCATCCTTCGCACTCTTGGCCAGCGGGTGGTGCGCGACGGTGAGCAAATCGACGATCGCCTCGATCGCGGTGTTCATGAGCTCGAGGCTAAGCACCAGCGAGACCAGCGTGATCGTCGCGATAACGTAGAAGCGGTCGAGCCGTAGGATGAGCGTCGCCAACAGTACGAGCGCTGCAATCACGAAGTGCACGCGCATGTTCGGCTCGGTCCGCGTTGCGTAGATGATCCCTTCGAACGCATGGTGGAACGAACGCAGGAACCGGTGACGATCGATCGGCAGATAGCGCGGCTCCTTGTCCCGACGCGAGGACGACGAGCCCGTCCGCAGCGGCGTCGAAGGATCGGCTGGGTGGTGCACTACGTGCTCTTCGAGTACGGCCAAGGAAGCGCGATTGCGTCCGCCAGCCGCCGCTCCTCCCGTCGCATGCTGCGCCGCTGCGCGAGCTGCTCGTGGTCGTGGCCTTTTAGGTGCAAAAGCCCGTGTATCAGCAGCCGGTAAATTTCACGTTGAAGCGATGCATCGTAATCCGCCGCTTGCCGGCGCGCGGTTTCAACCGAGATCACGACGTCGCCCAGAAGCGTTTCGGGAACCTCGCCATTCGGCGTTTCGTCGAGCGGGAAGCTCAATACGTCGGTTGCGGCATCGCGCCCGCGGTACTCGCGGTTGAGCGCGCGGATCGCCGAGTCGTTTACCAGCGATAGCGAGAGGCCGGCGTCGGCTTCTCCGACTTCGGCGAGCAATCGCTCCGCGGTTGCAAGCAGGGCGCGACCGTTGACGCCGCTGCGGCGCACGTCGTTGCGGTAGTAGATCATGGCAAAGGCCTTTCGGCCGCATAGGCGCGCACGATTTTGGCAACCAACGGATGGCGCACGACATCGGTTTCGTCGAGCTCGACCACGCCGACGTCCTCGATCCCGGTAAGCCGCGTGGCTGCGCTGCGCAATCCGCTTCGCTGTCCGGCCGGCAGGTCGATCTGCGTCACGTCGCCGGTAACGACCATCTTCGATCCGGATCCCAGCCGCGTCAGGAACATCTTCAGCTGATCGTCGGTAGCGTTCTGCGCTTCGTCGAGAATGACGAACGAGTCCGAGAGCGTTCGTCCGCGCATGAAGGCCAAGGGTGCGATTTCGAGCGTTCCGCGCTCCATATGCTTGTTGAGGACCGTCTCATCGAGCATCTCGCTGAGTGCGTCGAAGAGCGGGCGCATGTAGGGGTCGAACTTTTCACGTAAGTCGCCCGGAAGAAAGCCGAGCCGTTCGCCTGCTTCGACTGCCGGCCGCGAAAGAATTACCCGCGCAACGTCGCGCCGCTTGAGCGCACGTACTGCCATAACCACGGCTAGGTAGGTCTTTCCCGTGCCCGCCGGCCCGATGCCGAAGGTCAGAGTCGCTTCTTCAATCGAGCGGACGAACGAACGCTGGCCGGCGGTGCGCGGGCGGATCTCCCGTCCGCGATGGCTGCGCAGCAGCGTGGACGGCAATGCCGTGTCGCGTTCGACGCGAGCGTCCGAGAGAGCGAGCGCCACATCGTCGGGCGTTATATGAGCGCCTTCGACGGCCGCGTTTAGGACTCGCCGGACGACTTCCTCGGCTCGCGCCACGGCGGCATCGTCGCCCGCCAGAACCAGGCGGTCGCCGTCGGCCCGCACGGCGACGTCGAGCGAGGACTCAATCGCCGAGAGATTGCGGTCGTACTCGCCAAAGAGACGAACGCGGTCCGAGAGCTGCCCGAGGTCGACTGAACGTTGCGCGGTCAACCCCGGGTCTATTCGTCACTAAACGCGCGGGGCTTTCCGAGCACTTCGGCGGCGATGACGGCCCGAACGAGATCGCGGCGGTCGCCAAAGAGCCGTCTCGCCGCCGTGC